>CBFGMX010000133.1:0-15060 GCA_965649955.1 uncultured bacterium | reverse complement strand
AGACTCACGAGACGAACATCTTTCAGTGCGGCCTCTTCGTTCGTGTTGTTCAGATTCAACGCCTCACGGCCTTCAAGCGTGTTCAGGTCGTGCACGATCGGCAGGAGCGACTCCGCCATAAAAGGGAAGCCGCCGCTGCCGGACTTCCTGTCGTGGGCGACGTCGCCTGAGCGGCGAAACGCGTCGACGGCGACGATGATGAACGCTGCCGAAGCGATCAACGTGACGCAGAGCACGGTGCGAGCTGGGCGATATGTCGTGTTGCGAAAACCCATCCGTGGCATGGCCCACCAGCCCGGCTGACGTATCGTGCCTCCCCGGCTTTTTCTCAACCACACAGACAGAAAACAAATACCTCCCACCAGCAGCATCACGCCGCCGCCAAAGAAACCAGCAACTTGGGGAATCAAGTTCCATGCACCGGCAAGCAACAGGCCCACGCTGATCACCGTCGCCGTAATCCCAATAACAAACACGTACGATCTCGTAGAACGAAGTTTATCCGTTTCCTCCGTGCTTCCTGCCAGGAGGGTACGTGTGGACCAGCGTCCGAGTCTTCTTAACGTCAGAAAAATGCAGATGACTGCTGCGACGACACCGCCTAACGCACCGAATACCATCGATTGCCAGGATATGTGCAGCGTCAGTGAAGTCGTGCCGACGGCGTCAACCCACCACGTGCGCAACCCGTACATCAGCAACGCCGCATAGGCGATCGCGCCCACGAGTCCGAGCAAGCTGCCGATCACTGCGAGCAACAATCCTTCGGCGAGAAAGAGCGTGCGAATTCGCGAAGCGGCGAAGCCGATTGCCTGCATGATTCCGATCTCTCGCAGGCGTTGCTCGATGCCGAGTTTAAAGAAGAGAGCGGTGAGCAGGAGTGCCGAGACGACGAGAAAGAAACTGAAGTAGAGGAAGTATTCGCCGAAATCCGTCGCGCCGCGCGAAGCGGCGACTCCGTCTGCGCGAACGGGAATAACCTCGAGGCCGAGTAGAGCGGGATCTAATTCCTTCCGGAGTGTGTCGCGGTAGTTGTTAACAACTTCCGCAGTTAATGGACCGTTCGCTGACTGAATACGGATTGATGTGATGTCGCCGAAGCGTGACTCCCAGAAATACTGGGCGTTTGCCAGGTTGATGAAAGCCTTCGGCGTGGTGCGATACTGGTCCCAATAGTCTTCGTCCTGCTTGCGCACGCGGCTGAGGTCGATCGGAAACGGCGGATCCCAGTCAGAGAGACTTTGCGACTCGGTGATGCCTGGATACTCAGGCACGAGATCGCGATCTGCTGCCAGTCCGGCGATCGGAGTAACTCCCGCGAACTGAAAATCCGCGGTTCCGGTTTCGAGACGACCGCCTTCGTGCCAGATGTAGTATTCAAGGCTGACCTTTTCGCCGTGTTTGACGTTTAGCTCACGAGCGGCCCATTCGTTGAGAATAATTGGCGACTTGAAACCGCTTCTTTCTCCCAGGTCGTTAAGCCTTCGCCTGTCCACACCGGTTACGATCGAGTATGGGATCGAGCGGTCGCCGGCACGGATGCTGTTCGCGAGGTATGAAAAAATTGAAAAAGGTTCGAGGGAAAGCGCTTCGGCAGCTTTTCGTACGGCGAGGTCGACGCTTTCGCCTATCAGGTTGCTATTGCTTTCAAGTGAAAGACTACCGTCAAGCTGGCGCAGCTTGAGGCCGAGATCTTCAAGCGTCGCCTTCTCGCGAAGCAGCGCTCGTGTGTCGTCAATCGAAGGCTGTTTACCGAGAAGTATCGTATTGATCTTCTCCTGTTGGTCCAGTTCTCTTTGAAGCAGCCGCAGCGAGACAAACATCGCACGCACGACGCCCTGCTGCGGTTGCAGAGAGAACTCGCCCATATCGTCGCGCGACAAACTGAAAACACGACTGAGCCGGATCGTCTTGCCGGGATCGTCTTTGCGTCCGTGCAGCGACTCGAGCGGAATCTCCGACGGCTTTTCGAGGCGCAACAACAACGAATCGTCGGTTTGAGTTCCGAGTTCATTAGCGAGACCTTCACTTATCAACACCTCACGACCCTGGGGTGCGCCGAGTGCGACCTTCCCCAGGCCGTGGAATTGCCAGAACTGAGTGTCAACGCCATAGACCCTCACTCCGCCGGCGCGGCGGTGACTGGCCTCGTGTTCGACGACACCGTCGAGCACGATGACTGGGACACCACCCAACTCGGCCGCCAACTGTTCGCGGACAAAACCCGTGGACGACACGATGTGATCCGTGTTTCCCAGCCGTTGCGAAACGAGATCCCTGAGGCTACCGCGAACCGAAGCCCCGATCAGCAACGCACCCGCGAGCACAGCGACCGCAATCGCCACACCCAGCACCACCACCAGGTTGGTCTGCCAGTAATAAGCCAGCCCGCGTTTTAAAAGAGTTGTGATCCCCATCAAACTGTTGCAGAAAAAAGTGGGTTCAAAGCGTCTTGAGTACGGGCTTCAAGCGGCTTCGCCGCCTGATGTGCGGCGGGGCTACGCCTCGCCGAAAGTAGCTCGCCATCCTGGGGCTGCGCCCCTCGTCCGGCCTCTGGCCGAACAAACACGCTTAGGGCATAGCCCGGACCAGGGGCGCAGCCCAAAATCTGGGCGCATCCTACCGGCAGGGCGTAGCCCAGCCGCACATCAGGCGGCGAAGCCGCAATGGCAGGATAGCGATCTGTTTGTGCAAGACTCCGCATTAGACAGCTTCGAGATGTTGGTTTCGCAATTCAAAACGTTGGGGGAAGCGAGCGGCAAGTTCCGAACTGTGAGTGACAACGATGAGGATTGTTCCCGACTCGCGATGAACGTCAAGCAACAGATCTGCCACGACGTGGGCGGATTTCTGATCGAGATTGCCGGTCGGTTCGTCGCACAGCAACAGCTTAGGCTTCATAATCAGCGCACGGGCAAGAGCGACTCGTTGTTTCTCGCCGCCCGAAAGTTGCGCGGGGCGGTGATCGAGCCGTTCGGCGAGCCCGACGTGCTTCAGAAGTGCAGCGGCCCGTCCGGGCGCGTCGCCATTCGGCGCGGCAACAAGCGTCGGCGTCAGTACGTTTTCGATGACTGAGCATTGCGGCAACAGGCAGTGGTCCTGAAAGACGAAACCGATCTGCTGGTTGCGAAACGCGGCGAGCTGTTTGGGATTTAGTGAAAAGGGGTTCTGGCCGTTGAGCGTGATCGTTCCGCTCGATGGAGGTTCGAGCGCGCCAAGCAGGTAGAGCAGCGTGCTCTTACCGCTTCCCGAAGGACCCATGATCGAAACCGCCGAACCGCCTGGCAACGAAAGCGAAACATCGGAGACTATTCGCAGTGGACCAGCGGGGGTGGAATACTCTTTCGAGACATTCTCAACCTCGAGCAAGCCGCACCTCCTCCGCGACCATCCTCGGTGGTTGCGAGACGCTCTCGTAAGCTTCCAGTAACCGGTCGGCCATGTGCGCCGCGCTGTAATGCTCGCGCACTCCGCGAAAACCATTCGCGCCCAACTCTTCCGCGAGTTTTCTGTCTCTCGCGATCTGTAAAATGCCTTGCGCGAGATCCGCGGGATCGTCAGGACGCACGAGAATACCGCCACCCGTAGATTCGACAATCTCCGTGAAGGCGCCGCGTCGTGGTTGGACCAGTGGGACACCGCAGGCCATCGCTTCGAGCAGCGAGACGCCCTTCGGTTCGTCGTACGTTGCGGGTACCGACATCACGTCGAGTTTGCGCAGAAACGAGATCTTGTCGGCGCGATCCAGGACGCCGCGATAGTGAAACTCTTCGCCGAGTCCTGCCTCCGCGAGATGTCGTTGAATCTCGGCGAGGTATGGTTTGCAATCGGCGGCCATGTAGCCTGCGACTTCGAGTCGTGCTTGCGGCATTTCCTGGCGCAGCAGACGATAGGCTTCGGCGAGCACGTGCAGACCTTTTTCGGGCGCGATGCGTGCGAGAAAGCCGACCGTGAATGGTCCATTCTGCTTCGGTTCTCCTAAATCAAAACCGTGCGGGTTAATTCCCAACGGGACCACGTGGATCTTTTCGCGCGGAATGCCAAGGTAACGCGGCATGAACTCGGCGTAATACTCGCTCACCGATAAAAAAGCGTCGACATTGTCGAGCTGGCTGCGAATGAGCTGGAGGGCTTGTTCGCGATATGGTTCAGTTAACCCATCGAGAAACAGGTCCTCGCCCTGGAGTGTGCAAACAATCGGCACGTTCAGCGCTTGTTTCAGCGGCTTTGCGAGACTGATGAGCAGCGCATACGGCAAGTTGACGATGTCCAATGGCGGCTCGTTTTTGAGCCAGTCGATCAGCTTCTCGATCTCTTTGCGTTGAAAACCGTGTTCGCCTTTCAAAACCGATACGGTCATCTCGCCCAACATCTTTGGATTGGTCGAGATCGAACGGCGCGAGGCGAGACTCAGAACGAAACTCGAGTCCCACAGGCGATCCAGCCATTTCGGTGTTTTGCGGAAGAGCGGAACGTACTGTTCGAGATAAGCGCTGATACCGCCGAGCACGACGTGATCGCGGCTGACGTTTGGTTCGTCGGTGAACGTCGGCGTGTAGACCGGCAGGAGCAGCACGTCATGCTTGCGCGCGATCAATTCGGTAGCCATTGCGTTATCGCGCAAACAACTACCGCAATACATCCTGCCCGCGCCGCCTGTGAGATAAAGAATCCTCATTACTTTAGATCTCAGATTGCAGATCTCAGATCTTAGATCTCAAATCTCAGAGTCACCCGGCTGCCGCACGTTGAAACGCCCGCCGCCCGTAGAGATGATCGAAGAGATTGCCTTCGTGTGGCTGGTCCCAACTTACCTGATTCGTTGGCATTGCGCCAATGTTCAGACGGTCGACGTGGTCAGATGCTACGAGCGTTTGGATCAACGTCGGATCGTTCGTGATTGCCGTCACCACGAGGCTCGGTGGCATTACGCTGCCAATCTCGTTTAGGTTCACCTCGACAACGCTCGCAAAAGGAAACAGGAACTCTTTCATCGCCAGCGGATGATCCGCGTCGCAACGGATAATCGTCGGCAACAGGTACGAACAGTTGTTCCAAACGGCAAGACGTTCGCCGTCGCGATGCGCGGCAGTGACATCACGCGCGCCCGGTTCATTCAATCCCTGATTGATGATCGCGTTGATTCGCTGTGCCACCTGTGGATCGACAAACGGTGCGATCTTCGCAGCCTCGTCGTCAGCAGCGCGCGGAACAATCCGCGCCAGCCGCTCGGCGAGTGCTTCGGCGATCTCATCAGCAAACTTAGGCGCCCACACGGCCGACGCATTTACGCACGAACGACCGCCATTGTCGGCGATCGAGGCGACCATCACGTCGAGATACTTCTCCCATTCGTCAATGCAGTCGTCGCCAATCAGCACCTTGCTATAGCCCGGCCCGTGAATCTCGACACGCGGGTCGTTGGCCCATGGTCCCGTCGTCGACGAATCGCCGAAGAGCAGGGAACGGCCGCAGTTCCTGAGAATCTCACCTGCGCCGGCATGGTCCGCCGGATAAAAACTAAACGCCTCGCGCGGCGCGCCGGCTTTGATCAACGACTGGATGATGCGGTACGGCGTCCACGGCTCGGCGCTTCCGGGTTTCAAGACGAGCGGAATGCGAAGCGCGAACGACGGGATCCACAGCGAATGCACCCCGGGCGAGTTATTTGGCAGCACCGCACCCAGCGACTGTGTCCGTGGGAAGAAACTCAACGTATGGCCTTCGTGAACGCCGAAGCCGCGATCGAGTATTTCCCAATCGATGTTCCTTGTTAGGCCGTTGAGCACACTCTCCATGTTCGCCAGCATGCTTTTGATTTTCGACATGTTCCGGCGTGCCAGAACGTAGGGCATTGCGGTCGTTGCCGAAACCTGGGCCACGTAATCTTCGGCCGTTTGTGTCGTGTCGCCCAGTGGCAGCGAGTCGTTCGTGAAGTGCTCCGCCGCGCGCGAACAGATATCGACCAGATCGCGGGTACTGAATTTGTTCAGACTAGCCCGCGCAATCTCCTGTCGCGACAGATCGCGCCGGATTAGTCCCGCGTTTGCCTGGCTGACTTCGACAAACGTCTCACGAGTTCGATGATGCGGCACGCGTGCGACATCAAGACTCCTGTATGGCTCGCCACGGCGTAATGTTGGTATGTGCAGCATATTCTGAGATCGCAGTTCTCAAATCTGAGATCTAATAAACTCCCTCAACGACGTTCGCCTGTAATTTCGAGAACGGTCGTACGTTGCGCACGCCGTCCCACGGATAAAGATCGCACGGCGGTTCGCGCTCAGCCTCGTCGCGCTCCAAAAAGCGCGGCATGAAAAACTCCTTCGTCAACGTGGTCAAACGAACACGCCCCGTTTCGCCGTAACCGACGAGTCGGTCCGGCTGGTCCGGGTCCACTATTTCGACCATCGCTCGGGGCATCGGCGGATAGTAAATGATCGCGTAATTATCTTTCGGATCACGCGGTTTGTGCACCGCGAGTCCCATCAACGTGTTGCCGTAAGTCGGCGCGAAGTACGCACCTTCAAGCAGTTCTTCGACCGCGAAACGATGAAACTGCGGCGTCATCTCAGTGCCGCCACAGAACACGCCCGTGATGCCGATTTTCTTGAGCGACACCTTTTCGCAGAGTGCCTCGAGAAGTTTCGGCGTCGTGAACAGGCAACGGATGTTGTCGTGCGCTCGCAGCAACGTAAGACCTTGGTCAATCACGTGTTGCTTGTACTGCTCGGCCATTTTCGGCTGGCCCATTTTCAGCAGCTTGATTACCCAGCGCGGATCGAGGTCAATCATGAAACAGATCCCGCCGCGATACTGCGCAAGGTGTTCGACGGCGAGACGCAGCCGGCGTGGACCAGTCGGTCCTAACGAGAGCCAATCGGAGTCGCGCGGGAAAAACTCGTCCGGCAGTGTGGCGCTGAACGCTTCGTAGTCGAGACGGAAGTCTTCGATGTTGATGCGCGACTTCGGCACGCCGGTGCTGCCGCCTGTTTCAAACGTGTAAACGGGCCGGCCGGCAAAACCCTTCGGCACCCAGCGCCGCACTGGACCACCGCGCAGCCATTCGTCCTGAAAGAACCCGAAGCGGGAAAGATCGTCGTAAGTTTGAATCTCTTTTCGCGGGTCCCACGAAAGGTTTTTGGCGTACTCCAGCCAGAAAGGACAACCGGTTTCCGGGTTGAAATGCCAGGCGATAACTTCACGAACCCAGGCGTCCAGGGTTTCCTGGTAGTTACTCTTGTTGGTCATATTTTACGGGATTGTTTTCTCAGTCTCGCGCATTAAGTCGATGAACCGGGGATCGGTGCGCAGCCGCGCCAGGTGCGGATCGACGCGCACGAAAGTGAAACCGACGGCGTGTTCCCGTTCGGCCTGTTTGAGCCAGCGGAACGCGTTCTCGAAATCGTCCAGCAGCGTGTAGATGATCGCGATCTCGTAGGCCGTAACCCAGTTTTGATTACGCTTGCTGATGATCTCGTCGAGAATGGCTTGCGCTTCGTCTCGTTTGCCGATAGCGGCGAGCACGTGGGCGCGCTTCGCATGTGTGGTAGGCGTGTCGCCGGCGAAACTTCGCTCCTGCTCAAACGCGGCCATCACTTCGTTGTGCATGCCCTTCAGCTCGTAGGCCCAGCGCAGAACGGTGTGCGCTGCAACGGCGCCCGGATCGAGCTCCAGTGCCTTGCGACATTGCGTGATGCACTCGTCAAACTTGCCGGCCAGGAACAAGACGTTCGCAACCGCCGTCGCGATCACGGCGGACTGCGGCGAGATCTGCCGCGCGCGTTCGATTTCGGCGTAAGCCTCGTCGTGACGGCCCATCGCCGACAAACTGTAGGCGTACCACCGGTGGGCCACCTGGTTGCCGGGCTTCAATTGAATCGCTTTGCGTAACTCGCGTTCGGCCGCGATCCAGTCGCGATCGTAGTGGAGTCTGACGAAACCAAGAGACGCATGTGCTTCCGCAAGCTGCGGATCGGCTTCGACTGCGGCCAGCGCCGATTCTTTGGCGCGCATCCAGGCGTCGGCCGGTGGTGGTTCGACGTACCAGTTCAGCAACGCGTAGCAGTCGGCAAGTTCAGAAAGTGCGACGGCAAAATCGGGATCGAGCTCGACTGCGCGTTCGAGCCGTTCGATCGCCTGTCGCAGACCCTCCGCTGTGCGCCGCGTGGCGTAATAACGTCCGGCTGTATAGAGCTGTCGGGCTTCTTCGTTCTCGCCGGTTTTTGTTTCCGGTGTCGGGATGGCGATCTGGGTAGTGATCGGCGCGATGTGCTGACCGCGCTTTTTCCGTCGTTCCTTTGCTACGGCGCTGCGCGACGGTTTGCGATCGAGTGCGGGGTGCCGCAGGTCGCGAAGAATCTGATCGAAAGCCGGTTCGCCCCGCAGTGGATCCCATTGCGGTTCGACTCCGAGCCAGACGAGCCATGCATCTTTGATCTGGTAGGCCTCGAGCAGAAGTTCGAGTGCGCGCTCGCGCTCGCCGAGGTGCAGGTAGATCATCGCTCGATGATACGGAGAGACGTAGCTATGGGCGGATGCCTGTTCCAACTGTTCGAGGACGCGGCGTGCGTCCGTTTCTCTTCCGGCTGCGGCGTATGCGGCGCCTACGGCGCAAAGATAAAAAGGACTGCCACTCGAAAGCGTCAATGCCTTTTCAGCGACGCGCACCGCCTCGTCAGTTCCGCCGGTGTGCCGCAGTAACCACGAGAGAGTTACGAGGCCGTAGGCGAAATCGGGAATGGCTTCGAGCATCGCGCGAAACGTCGCCAGCGATTCGTCAAAGCGGCGTCCCTGGTAATAACACCATCCGAGAGCTTGCAGCACCGACGGCGAAAGCGGATCGAGCTCGCGCGTGCGCATCATCCGTTCGATCGCTTCGTCAGACCGGCCTTCCATCGCGAGATGAAACGCGTACCAGTTGTGGCCCGTGGCGTAGTTTGGGTTGATCTCGATGGCGCGTCGATGTTGTCCTTCTGCCACGGCCCAATCAAAGTCGTGACAAGCGGTGGCGAAGCCCAGCGCGCTGTACGCTTCGGCGGACGCGGAATCGAGTTCGACCGCTTTTGTCGCCGCCTCCTTCGCGGCCGCGGAACATTCCGCAAAAGGCTTCAGGCCAAACACGCCGAGCCAGTTGTAGTAATCGGCGATACCGGTGTAGGCGAGGGCATAGTCGGGATCGAGATTGATCGCTTTCTGGTAACACTGGAGCGCCTTCGCGAGGCCGACTTCCGTATAGAAATTCCAGTGATAACGGCCGCGCAGGTAGGCCTCGAACGCTTCAGAGCTGTCGGTGCCGCGCTTGGACAACTGTCGCTGTTCGTCGCGTGTGAGTTGCGGCAGCAATGCGGTGGCGACTTTTTCGGATATCGAGTCTTCGATTTGCAGGACGTCGGTCGAGTCTTCGTCGAAGTGTTCGGCCCAGCGAGTTACGCCTTCGTTGACGTTGAGCAGTTGGGCCGTCACGCGGATGCGATTGCCAACGCGGCGGATACTGCCGTCGACGATGTAGTCGATCCCGAGATCGCGTCCGGCGACAAGGGGATCGATCGCGGAACCCTGGTAACGCAAGACGCTGCTCGTCGGTCTGACTATCAGGCGCTGCACGTTGCTCAGCCGTGTGATTAGTGCGTCGGTCAACCCGACGCCGAGATACTCGTCACCTGTGTTTTCACCCGGCGGGCTCAGCACTCTGAACGGCAGTACGGCGATCGACTCCTGATCGGCGCCGACCTGCCCTGCAATGGCGGGCAATGCCAGCAGCCGGTGGTCCAACTTGCGCAACAGATCGTTGAAGCGCGGGTGGCCGTGCAGTGGTTCAAGCTCCGGATCGACTCCCATCCAGAGGACTTTTGCGTCTCCAGTCTCGTACGCCTTTTCGAGCAGATCCAACGACGCCTCAACGCGGCCCAGCGCGGCGTTGACAAGTGCGAGATGGTAAGGCGAAACGTAGCGCCGGCTCGACAGTCGTTCCATTTCGTCGAGCGCCTTTTGGGCTTCTTCGAGATGTCCGGCGGCGGCATGAGCGGCGCCGAGACGTCCGTACGTGTGGGAAACCGTGCCCAACAACTCCACGCATTTCTCCGCAGCCGCAATCGCTTCCTTGTGGCGGCCAAGACGGCTGAGCACGAAGCTCGACGCGTAGAGCATCATCAGGTTCCGCGGCTCGTTCTCGAGTGTCGCACTCGCGAAGCGGTATGCTTCGTCCCAACGACGCGCGTGATACGAACACCACACGACGGTGAACCGTGAGATCGCGGCCAGCGGATCGAGGTCACGTCCGGTGTGGGCTTCGCGCAGCGCTTCGCTGAAGCGGCCCTCCATTGCGAGTTGAAATGCATACCAGACGCGGGCAGGTGCGTAGTTTGGATCGAGCTCGATGGCGCGCACCATGTGGTGCTCGGCGCTGGCCCACGCAAAGTCGCGGCACAGTATCGCCTGGCCCAACGCCGTGTGCCCCTCCGCAAGGTTCGGATCGATCTCGACCGCTCGCGACGCAGCTTCATAAGCTGCCGCAGCGCATTCAGCAAACGGCATCACACTGAACACGCCCAGCCAGTTGTGATAATTCGCAACGCCTGCGTGAGCCAGCGCGTAGTCCGGATCGAGCGCGATGGCCTGCTGGAAACAAACAATCGCGCGCGCGAAACCTTCTTCGGTAAACGTGTTCCAGTAATAACGCCCGCGCAGGTACGCCTCGTGCGCCTGCGGATTGTCGGTGCCGCGTTTCGCCAGCCGCAGCCGTTGATCGACTGTCAGATGCGGAACGATCGCCTCGGCGACGTGCGACGAGATAACGTCTTCGAGACTCAGCACGTCAGTGAACTGTTCGTCGAATTGTCCGGCCCACGCCGTTGTTTCGTCGCGCACGTCGAGGAGCTGGATCGTGACTCGAATACGCTCGCCCGCGCGTCGGATTCTCCCGTCCAGGACGAAAGCCACGCCCAGTTCGCGGCCGGCCCGCAGCGGATCCGCGTCCCCACCATAACGAAGGACGCTGCTTGTCGGTCGCACGGCGAAACTTCGGATCGCGCTGAGTCGTGTGATCAAAGCATCGGCGAGACCAGTCCCGAGATAGTCGGGGTTCGTTTCCGGCTGGTTCATGTCCAGCAACTTCATCGGCAGCACGGCGAGCGAGTTTTCCTCGAAAACGTCGGGCCGCAGCACTGCCGCCGCGTGCGGTGGATCCGGGAGATCGCTGACCGGGCGTCCTTCGAGATAGCGAGTGATGTCGTCGCGCAGATCGGCGGCGGTCTGGTAGCGCCACTCCGGTTCCTTGCGCAAGGCCTGCATCACGATGTTGTCAAGATCACCCGCGAGCGCGCGGCGCAGCGACTCGAGCGTCGCGCTGCGCGTGCTGAAGAGTTGCTTCAGCGTCGTCGATTCGTCACCGGTGTACAGACTTGGCAACAGGTCTTCAGTGCGGGTGATGATGATGCTCGGCGGCGCCGGTGCTTCCTCGCAGATGACGCGGGCAATCTCGTGTGGCGCGCGGTTCACCAGCCGGTACGGACGGTGACCGGTTAAGAGTTCGTAGAGCAGGACGCCGAGCGAGTAAACGTCGGTCGTGGGTGTCGTCGGCGCGCCCTGCACCTGCTCGGGCGACGCGTATTCGGGCGTCATCAAGCGCATGGCCGTCGCCGTCGGATCGTGCGTGATGTCGCCGGCGATTTGCGGGTTGAGCAGTTTCGCGATGCCGAAATCGAGCAGCTTGGGTATCCCGGCCGACGTTACGAGCACATTCGAAGGTTTGATGTCGCGGTGTACGACCTGTTTCTGGTGCGCGTAGTGAACCGCGTCGCAGATCGAGCGAAACAGTTTGAGGCGTTCGCTAACGTTAAGCTGTTTGCTGTCGCAATAACTGTAAAGCGGCTGCCCTTCGATGTACTCCATCACGAAGTAGGGAAGCCCGTCGTCAGTTGTGCCGCCGTCGAGCAGGGCGCCGATGTGTGGGTGATCGAGTGCGGCGAGGATCTGTCGTTCCTTGCGGAAGCGGCGCAGGATGAAATCGGTGTCCATGCCGCGTTTGACCAGTTTTATGGCGGCGCGTTTGTTGAACTCGTTGTCCACGCGGACTGCTTCGTAAACCGCGCCCATGCCGCCGCGTCCGATCTCACGCTCGATACGATACGCGCCAAGCCGGCGCCCGATCATCGGATCCTTGTCTTCTATAAAAGACTCGAGGACGCTTTGGTCGGTTTGGCCGTAAAAGGAATGGTCGAGCAGGTCGCCGGCGCTGTCGTGTTGTGAGAGAAGAACCTCGACGTTTCGTTTGAGGTCGGTGTCGGTGGCGCAGACTTGTGACACGTACCGCGCTCGTTCTTCGGGGTGAAGATCGAGTGCGGTCTGAAAAATTTCCTCGACTTGTCGCCAGCGTTCGGGGGTCATGATTGGAAAACTAAATGAACGCTATTAATCGATGTTTCCTGACACACAGGTAACACGGATGTTTGAAAATAAAGTTCTCACATCCGGTTTAGAGTTAACGAATTGTTGAACTGGACTTGCTGCGTGCATCAACTACGTTTTTTGCATTTCCCCATGAAGCCAGGCCTTAGCGAAACGCCAGTGGCGTTTAATGGTCGTGGGAGTGACGCCCATAACGTCTGCGGTCTCTTCAATGGAGAGGCCCCCGAAGTAGCGCAACTCAACCATGCGCGCTTTTTGCTCGTCGAAAGCTGCCAGGGCTTTGAGCGCGTCGTCGAGTGCTATGAGTTCGGCGCTGCGTTCGACCGCGCGATCTACGTTTTCGTCCAGGGAGAGTTTTTGAAAGTCCTGGCCGCGCTTTTCCGCGTTGTGCTTACGCGCGTGGTCGACGAGCAAGCGACGCATTATCTGGGCGGCAACTCCGAAAAAATGGGCCCGGTTTTGCCAATTCACTCGCGTTTGGTCTACGAGACGTAAATAGGCCTCGTGCACCAGAGCGGTTGGTTGCAAGGTGTGATCGGGCCGCTCACGCCTGAGATAGTTCGCCGCAAGCTTTCGCAGTTCATCGTAGATTACGGGTAGCAAAAGATCAACCGCGCCCCGATCTCCGTTGGAGAGCTCGATTAGCAACCTCGTTACGTTGTCAGTGGGGTGTGCACTCAATCGTCCAACTCCATCCGTTTCAATCCGTTTATCGCGACGTCGGCGCAAGTATAAAGCAGGAAAGTTTGAATGCCCATGACCCTGATGGGCCTGTCATTGCGCGTTAAGGTAGTGAAGGCAGTTTTACGCCATTTTAAAGAGGTGAAATCATGCAAGCAGCGCAAATAGCAATCGCCAATTCCACGGTCGCCCCACTCAACTCCTCATCGATTTCGGGAAAGATCGGCAACTTGATGGCGCGTGTATTTGGATGCCGGCATGCTGAAATGAGTCGCCCCTTCTCCCGCGATGGACGTGCGTACCGGTCGTGTTTGAACTGTGGCGCGCAGCGCCAGTTCAACGTCGGCAACTGGGAGATGACGGGAGGCTTCTATTACGGCCAACCGCAGCCGCACCACATTCCGAGTGCTTAAGGTCGAATTCTGCTCTGAAGAATCCGTGTTTTCCTGAACCCGAACACGGATCAAGTGTCAGACTTCTGTTGAAACTCCCGCCGCGTCTCAACTATAGTGCGCTGCCATGACTGACGCAGCCATAACTGCACCACCGCATGCAGAAGCCGCCGCCAGGGAATCCATCTTCTCCGGACATCCCAAAGGACTTGGACCGCTCTTCTTCACTGAGCTGTGGGAGCGCTTCAGCTATTACGGCATGCGCGCCATTCTGATCCTGTACATGACGTCAACCGTCGCGCAGGGCGGACTCGGGTTCGACGTCAAACAAGCCTCTTCGATCTATGGCACCTACACGATGGCGGTATATCTGACCGCGCTTCCCGGCGGTCTGGTTGCTGACTATCTGACCGGCGCACGACTGGCTGTGTTTATCGGCGGAATCATCATCGCTCTTGGCCACTTCTCGATGGTGTTCCACTCGTTAACTTTCTTTTACGCGGGAATGGCGCTGATCGCGATCGGCACCGGCTTACTGAAACCAAACATCAGCGCCATGGTGGGCGCTCTTTACAAGGAAGACGATCCACGTCGCGACAGCGGGTTTTCAATCTTCTACATGGGAATTAACGTCGGCGCACTGCTCGCGCCTTTGGCGATTGGTTTTCTCGCGAAGACCGACACTTTCAAACGGTTCCTCTCATGGATGGGAATGGACCCGACGATGAGCTGGCACTGGGGATTCGGCGCCGCGGGTGTCGGCATGATTTTTGGCCTGCTGGTCTATGTCTGGAACCGAGAAAAACTGGCGCACGTTGGCAACAAAGTTAAGACGCGTTCCAGCCGCAAATCCGACCAAACCAAAGCCGCCGACGACACTGCGCAACCCGCGCTGACGAAAGGTGACTGGAAACGCATTGCGGCGATCTTCATCTTCTTCATCTTCACGATACTTTTCTGGGGCGCGTATGAGCAGAAAGGCGCGAGCCTGAATCTCTTCGCAGACCGGCTCACGAACACTGAGATCTTCGGCTGGAAATTCCCCGCGCCGTATCTGCAATCGCTGACCCCGGCGTTCGTGATCATGTTGACGCCGGTCTTTTCGATCCTCTGGGTGCGACTGAAAGACCGGCAGCCGTCGAGTCCGGTGAAGTTCACACTCGGAATGCTGTTCATCGGCGTCGCGTACCTGTTGATGATTCCAGCGGCAATGCTGACCGCGCAGGGAAGAGTCAGTTTCTGGTGGCTCGTCGGTCTTTACTTCCTCGAAGTTTGCGGCGAGATGTGTTTGAGTCCGGTCGGACTGAGCACCGTTACAAAGCTATCGCCACCGAAACTGGTCGGCATCATGATGGGTGTTTGGTTTCTCGCTTCGTCGTTCGGTAGCAAGCTCGCGGGTTACTTGTCGGGATTCTTCGTATCGAACAATCCGTCGCAACTGGTGCGACTCTACGGCGGTATAGCTGCCGGTCTGTTGCTGGCGACACTGGTGCTCGCGTTCTTGACGCCCACGATCAAACGCTTGATGGGCCGTGTGAGTTAACCCACGGACGAAACTGATTTGATCGCCTCGTCGACG
>CBFGMX010000132.1:0-15221 GCA_965649955.1 uncultured bacterium | reverse complement strand
TAAAAGGCGACTCGATGATCGACGAGCACATCTGCGACGGCGACATCGCGTTGATTGAGAATCGCACCGACGCTCGAGATGGTGAAATCGTCGTCGCGCTTTTGATCGAGGAGAACCAGGCGACACTCAAACGCCTCTATCGTCGCGGCACGAACATCGAATTGCAGCCGGCGAATTCGCAACTTCAACCATTCACGGTTCCCGCCAGTCAGGTCCGCGTTCAAGGCATCTTCCGCGGTCTTTTGCGCCCCAGTATTTAGATCGCCCTTCGGAATTCTTCTAAATTTGTGGCCCCGCCGAAACCCTATTGCCTCTAAAAGTTCCTTCTCGTATATTGTCGGCACTTCGCTTCTCTTAACCAGGGCACTTCGCTTTTAGTCTCCCACCTAAAATCCCAAATTACCCCCGACTAACGGCCCCCAAATGGTCTTTGGCTATTTCTATGCGTGTGTCCGAGTGTACGAGGGAGGATCTCCAATGTTTTCAACAAACTCCGCTTGGTCTCTGCGCCAGGCGTTTGCGTTTGTGCTCTTTTCAGTTGCAATACTTCTGGCACAGATCATCGCGTCAGCTCAAACTTTTACACGAACCGATTATCCAATCCTGGGGAACAATCACATCACCGCCGACTTGAACGGCGACGGCATTCTGGACCTTGCCGCAACCGGCTCAGTCGGCGTTGGCATCATGTTGGGAAATGGCGATGGCACGTTTCGCCCGCGAGTCAACTTTTCGGCCGGGGCTCAATCGCAGGATCTCGCGGCAGGGGACTTCAACGGCGACGGCAGGCTGGACCTCGCCGTCTCGCTGATCAGTCCCGGGTTCAGTCTCGCTCTACTTACAGGCAACGGCGACGGGACATTCAATGCGCCGGTTACGTTTGATAACACGGCCGCGCAGGACGATTCACCCGCGATCGTTGCCACCGATCTCGATAACGACGGTCGTCTCGACGTGGTGTTGGCCCACATGCTCTCGTGTTTCGTGAGCCCCTGCGTCGCCGCGCGGACCATCACGGTGATGCTTGGTTTCGGCGACGGCACGTTTCAAACACCTTTTGAGATCGACGTCGGCACTGGCATGTCGCGTATCGCCGTCGGCGACTTCAACAGCGATGGCATCAAAGACCTTGGCATCGCGGGCGATCGCGCGCAGGTCTTTATTCTGCTCGGCATCGGCAACGGATCGTTTTTGAAACAGCCCACTATTTTCGCGATCGCAGAAAACACGCTCGGTGTTGATGGAACCGATATCGACGTCGCCGACGTTAACGGCGATACGATCCAGGACCTGGTGGTTGCCTTTGCACTAAACGGCAGCAGGACGGCGATTCTTCTCGGTAACAACGATGGCACTTTTCAACCGGCACGCATTATCACCGAGCCCAGGTTGCGTGTGCCTCAGTATCAGGTTGTTGCCGATTTCAACCGGGACGGTTTTCAGGATCTCGCGTTATCTCTCGCAAACGGGACCGAAGGTCTGTTCGAGATCTTGCGCGGCAATGGTGATGGAACCTTCGGAGCGCCCCAGTTGTATGCGGCGCCCCCACCGCTGTCGAGCGTAGGTGGCGGTACGATCGTCACCGGCGACTTCAATCGCGACGGCCGTCCCGACATTGCGTTGCCGATCACCGGAGCAAATCCCGGCCTCGCGGGATTGGTGAACTCGACCGGATCGGTTTTTGTCTCGCCGGCATACGGCAGTGTTACCGCTACACCCTCGACGATAGCGTCGGGCTCTTCGACTGAAGTTCGGATCACTTTGACTTCAGGCGCCGTTGCGCCTTCTGGCGGGTTTTCGTTCTCTCTCTCCAGCAGCAATGCAACTGTGCTGCCGGTGCCTTCAAGCGTGTTCATGCCTGCCGGCGCTTCGAGCGTCAGGTTCAATGCGACGGCGCGAAACGTAACCTCGACACAAACCGTCAGGATCAGGGTTCGCAACAACCAATTAGGACGGCGTGACGTCTCTGTCACCGTGACGCCGGCGCCCACACCAACACCAACTCCTACGCCGACGCCCACTCCGACACCGACGCCCACTCCGACGCCGACTCCGGTTCCGGCGCCGCTGACTTTAGCAGCACTGACGCTGGCGTCTGGTTCAGTTGTTGGTGGAAATTCTGTTCAGGGTGTCGTGACGTTGAGTGCGGCTGCTCCATCGGCAACGGTGGTTTCTCTCGCGAGTAGTAATGCGGCAGCGACGGTGCCTGCGAGCGTGACCGTCGCCGCGGGTGCAAGCTCGGCGAGTTTTATCGTTAACACGAGTGCCGTCAGTGCGACGACCAGTGCGACGATCAGTGGTGCGTTTGGTGGCGTCACGCGTAGTGCGACTTTGACGATCAATCCAAGCACAGCGCCGCCGCCGACCACTGATACGGTGCGAATTACGCGCGCCGAGTATGAGAGTTCGAAACGGGTGTTGCGCGTTGAAGCGACGAGTACCAGCAGCAGCGCGACCTTGCGTGTGTTCGTCAGTTCGACGGGCGCACTCGTGGGGACGCTGTCGAATAATGGTGGCGGTCAGTATCGAGGGGAATTCACCGTCTCGACTAATCCGCAAAACATCACGGTGCGTAGTAGCCTGGGAGGTGTTGCGACTGCGAATGTCGTGGTGAAGTAACGCTGCGAGATCAGCGTTTAGAAACCTCGGAAGGGAAGATCGCCGGAGCGCTGAAGCCAGTTATTGGCGGGATAGACTGCGTCAGCGTGAATGAGATGCAGCGTGTACGCGTGTCTTGAACCTGGCGATCTGTTTTCGAAACTACGGTGTGGCAGGAGTCCGTTAAGGAGGATCAAACTTCCTTTCGTGACTTCCAACGGCACCAGTTCGTTTTCCGGCCAGGGCGTCGAGTCGTAGATTTCAAACTGCATCGGTCCTTCTGCCGAACGCACCCAGCGCGACTTAAGCCCGCGTTTGTGACCACCCGGTATAGCCCATAGACAGCCGTTCTCGATCGTCGCATCCTCGAGTGCAAACCACAGCCCGGCGATGTCCGGAGGCTTTGTATAAATGAACGTGCTGTCCTGGTGACAAACAACTTCGCCGCCGATGTTCGGCTGCTTGAAGATGTACATGGACTGCACGAGATACGATTCCGCAAACCCAATCGCCTTTGCGATCTCCTTTACTCTGTCGCTTCGTGAAAACCGCGCGAACGTGGGATCGAGATCGTGCAGTGCGTGACCAATCTTGTTTATCGATCGCTCTTTCGGTTGTTTTAGCGTCCCATCTTCAAGAAAAGCGTTCTCCTCGAAAAAGAAACGGATTTTGTCGCCGGAAGTCATGAAGTACTCATCCGCCACGCGGCTCTGCTCGTGCGTCGTGAAAATGGAAACGACTTCCGCCGGCTCAAACCCGTGGACCAACTCCTCGGCGCGCCTGCGCAACGCGTCACACTCCTGCTCCGGAACAAAATCCTTCAGAATGAGAAATCCGTCAGTGTTGTACTTTTCAAGTTCGTTGCTGGTCACCATGTGTCAAGGATATCAACGTTAAGTGATGCTTCAAGCTGAACCTTGCTAAGTGTGATGCTTTCTAACTGAACAACTACTGGCGGGTGTTAACAGCTTGTGCAATTTTTTGACCTTCTATATATTTGGCGGCCTGTCTTTAGTCTGTTAGCCCCTAAGACATAGTGTAGCTCCGGCATCCCCTGAACTCGTTCTCATGTGTGTGCGTGCGTGCTGTTCCTCCGTCTCGTGCGGCAACAGAAAGTCAAAGTCCCTAAAACCCATCCGTCGAAAGGTAAGAAAAGATGTCGTGTAAACTCCCGGCGAAGGCATTATTAGTGCTGGCCGCAGTGGCGCTGCTCACATACGTACTCATTCAACCCGATGAAATCACTCACGCTCAAACCGGTCAACTTGATCGCACGCAATACGCAAACGACAAACCCGCCGGTTCCCTCGAGACCCAGGATGAACTTCCGCAAACCGGCGAGTTCAACGTAATGATCGAATTGTTCGATCTCCCGACAGCAAGAGTCTATGCGCAGACTTTGGGCAATCGGAGTGACCGTTCGGTAAGTCCGCAACTGCGCGCCGCAGCCCAGGCCGCAGCGCGCGCACAACTTGCGCGAATCAGAGGAGCGCAACAGCGCGTGCTTGCGCAACTCGGAAGCTTCGGCCGCAGCGCGAGAGTTCTTTACAGCGTGCAGACTGCTTACAACGGCATCGCCGCCCGAATTGATGCCGGCATTCTCCCCCAACTCAGAGGGCACGCCGATGTGAGGGCCGTCCACGCGCTTCCCATTCACTACATCGAGAATTCAACCAGCTTGCCTTTCATCAAAGCGGCCAGTGCCTGGACGGCGACCGGCGGCAATTCAGGTGACGGTGTCAGGATTGCAGTTATCGATACAGGCGTTGACTATACGCACGCCAACTTCGGTGGACCAGGCACCGCCGCAGCGTACACAGCCAACAATCGCGCCATCCTCGAAGCTGGCACATTTCCAACCGCGAAAGTTATAGGCGGAACGGACTTCGCTGGAGACGCTTACACGGGCGCCAACGTACCAGTGCCGGATCCGGATCCACTCGACTGTAATGGACACGGCTCACATGTTGCCGGTACGGCGACCGGACTGGGCGTGAACGCAAATGGCACGACTTTTAGTGGTCCATACGACGGTTCGGTCCCATTTTCTTCTTTCAGTATCGGACCAGGCGTCGCACCGAGAGCCCAGTTATACGCCTTGAAAGTATTTGGCTGTTCAGGCAGCACGGGTCTTACGACGCAGGCGATCAATTGGGCCGTCGACCCGAACGGCGACGGAGATCCTTCAGACCACGTTGATGTTATCAACATGTCGCTAGGCTCGAACTTCGGCATCGCTAACGATGCCAGCGCAACAGCCAGCAGCAATGCAGCCCTGGCGGGAGTGATTGTTGTAACTTCAGCGGGCAACGCCGGAGACACGCATTTCATTACTGGAAGTCCAGGGACTTCAACTCGCGCAATCAGCGTTGCCAACATCGTCGACTTTGGCTTGCAACAAGCAACCCTGGTGGTGAACTCGCCGCCGGCAATCGCCGGAAACAAGTCGGCGCTCCCCGCGGCGTTCAATCCTTTGATTACTGCACCGACAGAGGTCACGGGAAGTGTCAAACTTGCCGACGATGGTTCGACAGACCCGTTCCCCGGTTCGCCGGCGGGTACGGTCGGTACCACTAGTGACGGGTGCCAGGAATTCGCGCCGGGATTCTTCACCGGAGAGATCGCGCTCGTTGATAGGGGCGGTGGTTGCGGTTTCACGTTCAAGGTAAAGAATGCTCAGGACGCCGGAGCGACCGGTGTGATAGTCGCCAATAACGTTGCCGGCACGATATCGATGGGTGGTAGTGATCCTTCGATAACCATCAGGTCGTTGTCGATCACGCTGGCTGACGCCAATGCGATCAAGGGCCAACTTGGAACAGGCGTCAACACCACTTTGCGGTTTACTCACCTGGGCGACACGGTCAGTGGTAGCACTTCACGCGGAGTGCGACGTGGCGATACGGGCGTCAAACCTGATCTCGCAGCGCCGGGCAGTTCCATCAGCTCGACGGGCTTCAGCACCGGCAACTTGTCGGCGACCATAAGTGGAACTTCCATGGCTTCTCCGCACGTGGCGGGCGCGATGGCGTTACTTCGTCAATTGCACCCGACGTGGTCGGTTGAAGAGTTGAAAGCGCTGGTGATGAACACGGCAAATCACGATCTGTTTACCGGTTCTCACGGTACCGGGTCGAAGTTCGGGGTGTCCCGAATCGGCGCTGGCCGTGTCGACCTCGAGGACGCCAGCAACGGTGAAGTCATCGCCTACAGCGACGACGATTCGGGTGGCGTGAGTGTGTCCTTCGGTGCTCCCGAAGTCGTCGGTACGGCAAGTCTGACGAGAACGGTTCGCGTTGAAAACAAGGGCGGGATTGATGTGAGTTACGATCTCTCTTACGTTGGTCTGTCAGACGTGCCCGGCGTGAATTACTCGTTCCCGGGCGGCACAAACATCGTCGTGCCCGCCGGAGGTTCAACAACATTCGATGTCCAGTTAACGGCAGATGCGAAATTCATGAAGCATCTGCGCGATCAAACGATGGCGGCAACGCAGGGAGCCAATTCTCGTTATTTCATGAGCGAGGAATCAGGCTACGTGACGTTCACGCCGACGAGCGGCACGCCGCTGCGTTTGCCGGTGTATGCCGCCCCACGTCCGGCTTCGAATATGGCGACGGAGCATAACTACGTCTTGTTCACTGGCCCGACAGGTTCGACCAACGTCGGTTTGACAGGAACGGACGTGAACACCGGCAACACTTTCCCATTCGATGTGCTGTCACTTGTTAGTGCTTTCGAGTTACAGGGAATTAGTCCCGCCGTCGTACCCGCGGCCAGTCTTGCGCGTAACGCTGACTTGAAGTCCGTTGGCGTGACGAGCGATTACAAAGCCACAAACTCGGTCGTTGCAGGTTCTACCAAGATTTTCTTTGGCATCGCGACGCACGGGAAGTGGTCCACGCCGAGTGATGTGACGTTCAACATCTTCATCGATCGCGACATGAACGGTTCGGATGATTTTCAGATCCTCAACACGGCGTTTGCGGATGCTAATGGAAATCTGTTTGACGTCTTCGTGTCTGCGCGTCGTGCCGCACCGTTCACCGGTGGGCTGACTGTGGACAGTTTCATCAATAACCTCGCCGCGTCGAGCCTCGAAACCGTCGTGCACAACACCAACATGATGGTCATTCCGGTGACCGCGTCGGCGATCGGTTTGACCACGGCGAATGCCAAATTCAACTATCGCATCACGACGACGAGCCGTGGAACCGGTGGCGTCATCGATACACTTCCAACTCGCACGTATGATGCGGCTAATCCAGGCTTCGATTTAACTGGCGGCGTCACCGGTCTGCCGCTGTATGCCGACCTGAATACCGCGACCATTCCCGTCAACTATGACAAGGCAAATTTCCAGGCAAACGGATCTCTTGGTCTGCTGTTGTTGCATCATCACAACGCAACCGGGGCACACGATCAGATTCTGACCGCTCAGGAACCAACTGCGACGACCGTTGCAGTTGATAACGTATCCGGAGTCTACAGTGATTCGACGACGTTGAAAGCAACGGTGAGTCCGGCCACTTATCTCGATCAGACCATCTCTGGAAACGTGCAGTTCTCGGTTGATGGTAATCCAGTGGGCGCCGCAGTTGCTGTGAATTCAAGCGGGGTTGCTACAACGTCGTACACCGCAGACATACCCGCTGGACCACATACCATCACCGCAGCGTTTACCAGTACTAACTCTGCGTTTCTGAATAGCAGTAACACCGGCACGCTCACGGTGGCGAAAGAGGACGCGGACGTCAGCCCGTCCAGCACCAATCAGTTCGCGGTGAAAGTGAATTTGCCTGGCGGTACTGGTGGACCGATCCCGCTGTGTTTCGAGATGACCGAAGTGAGTGATGGTAGTCCCGGCGACACCACGAACATCACGAGCGTGACGGTCACTGTCACTCCAATTGGCAACGGCTCTGCTGTTTCGGCGGGTACTGCCGTCTTGAGTGGTGGTGGCGTGGGAGCGACGCGTACTGCTTGCGTGACTCTGAATAATGTCCCGGTGAACGTCTACGATGTAACTCTGACGATCAACGGGGACTTCTATCAGGGCACCGGCAGCATGGTGCTCACCGTCTACGATCCATCGCTCGGCTTCGTGGCCGGTGGCGGTCAGCTTATTCACAACGGTTACAAGGCCAGTGTCGGTGTGAATATCAAGTACCTGAAGAGCGGTACTGCTCAAGGGTCGCTGCTGTTCATCGAGCACAGACCGACGGGCGACGTCGTGGTAAAGAGCAATGCGATTGGGACCATGGCGATCGTTGCGAATGAAGCGAAGCCGACCGGAAAAGCCACGGTTAACGGCGTCGGTAATCACAGCTTCATCGCTCGCATCATAGACAACGGCGATCCCGGACTGACCGATCGATTTGGGTTGCGAGTGACAAGTCCGTCGGGCGCCATCCTGGTCGATCTGACGTTTGATCCGATTCAGCTGTCAGGCGGCAACTTCTCAGTGCCGAAGCTGACTGGCAACTAGCTGGAACGTCCGGATCCGAACGTTCCATTAATAGAGTGGCGGTCCGAAAGGGCCGCCATTCTTGTTTGCTCCAACGACGTACGCTGTTCATGTTATCTTTCGCCTGACTACATAGCCGGTGACGCACGTTCATGATCGCTATGTCTCCATCAAAACGAGTTTTCGTTGGGTCCATTGCAATCCTCACACTGCTTCTCGTCGGACTCGGTCGCACGAAGGCTGAACAGCTTCCGATTCGCACCTACACCACCGCCGATGGCCTCGCACGCGATCGCGTCTACAAGATTGTTGCCGACCCTCGCGGCTTCCTGTGGTTTTGCACATACGACGGAATCTCTCGCTTCGACGGCTACGAATTCGTCAACTACAGTGTTGCCGATGGCCTGCCGCATCGTGTCGTATACGACCTCCTGATTCCGCGTCAGGGCGACTACTGGGTAGCGACCTCTGGCGGTATCGCTCGCTTCAATCCTTTCGCTAACACATCGGCCGCGAAGTTCAAATCCTATGTTCCAACCACGCGCAGTGGATCGGAGATCGTTTTGGATCTCTTCGAAGATTCTGCCGGGACGATTTGGGCAGGCACCGGTAGCGGATTGTTTCGCTTGCGAGAGAACGCGGGCGATGTTCAATTCGAATACGTCAATATCGGAGAGAAGCCGGAAGAGGAACTGGACATCGCTGCGATCATCGAGGTGTCGCCGGGAGTCTTGTTGATTGCTACTGAAACAGGTCTGTTCCGCCGTTATCCGGATGGAAAAGCGGAGCGATTCACGACGAAGAACGGCCTGCCACACGATCACGTCCGCGACTTGCTGCGGGATCCTGACGGAACTGTTTGGGCCGCAACCGGACTCGGTCTTTGTCGTTTGAAGTCAGACATTCGAGCCGGAGACTCGATCGTCTCTCGTGTTTATACACAGAAGGACGGAATCCTAAGCGAGAACATCAATTCGCTCTTTCGAAACTCCACCGGTTGGTTGTGGATTGCCACGACACTGGGTCTTTCCGAGTTTTCACCGGATCCATTACCGGATGGCGGGCACTTCATCAACTATACACGCGAGCACGGACTCAGCGACGTTGGGTTGCGGACTATAGCCGAAGATCTAAACGGAAACTTATGGCTCGGGACCGAGAGCGGCGGCGCGATGAAGGTCATAAGGCGCGGCTTTACTTCTTTTTCAGAAGCTGACGGGCTGGAGCACGGAAGAATTGCCGCTATCGGTGAGGATCATAATGGTGACCTCTTTGTCATAACCGGCTCACTGGCGAATCCTTCCTTTCACATTCATCGATTCGACGGACGGCGCTTCAAAAACGTTCTGGTTAATTTGCCGCCGGGCGTGATCCCGACGTGGGGCTGGAACCAGATACTTGTCGAAGATCGCCTGCGACAATGGTGGGTGCCCACTACTAGCGGCCTCTTTCGCTTTCCCGCTTTGCGATCGATCGACGACTTCGCGAAAGTTGGACCAACGAAAATATACACCCCGCGTGATGGCTTAAGCGGTAACGAGCCGTTTCGTCTGTACGAAGACTCCCGCGGCGATATCTGGATCAGCATCATCAGTACGCCGGCCGACGCGTATCTCAATCGCTGGGAACGCGCAACAGATAAAATATATGCCTACCCACAGGCCGTCTCCGGCCGCCATGACAGCGCACCGACGGCATTTAAAGAAGATCGTGCGGGCAACGTGTGGATCGGTTTTTACTGGGGCGGCCTCGCGCGGTATCGAAATGGAAAGTTCGACTCGTTCAGCAAGTCCGATGGCGTTCCCGCAGGAATGATTCGCGAGCTGCATCTCGATCAACAGGGACGACTCTGGATCGCGAGCGCGGAAGGAGGCCTGGGCCGTATTGACGACGTAACGTCAGACCATCCCACGATTGTTCGTTACACGGTAAAGGAAGGACTCTCGAGCGATCAGATAAGCTGCATCACGGAAGACAAGTGGGGGCGCATTTACCTGGGAACCGGATTAGGCGTGGACCGGCTTGATCCGGCGACGGGACGCGTCAAACGGTTCACAGTTGCGGACGGCTTGCCGAATGGTTTCGTCAATATCGCCTACAAGGATCGCCATCATAATCTGTGGTTTGGAACGTTCCAGGGTTTGACGAAGCTGGCGCCCGCTGTCGATGGACCGGCAGAACCGCCGCCGATTCTGATTCAGCGCGTGCGAGTCGCCGGCGACGAACTTCCGATCTCCAGCATGGGAGCTACGGAAGTCCCGAAAGCGGAGTTTGCAGCAAACAAAAACCAGTTCGAAATAAATTTTGTCAGCCTGGGATTTCGCACGGGCGACGTGTTGCAATACCAGTTCATGCTTGAAGGGGCCGATAATGACTGGAGCGCGCCCACGAACCAGCGCTCCGTTAATTATGCCAACTTAAAACCCGGCAACTACCGTTTTCGAGTCAGGGCATTAAATGCCGATGGCATGTTCAGCGCCGAACCGGCGTCGTTTGCTTTCACGATCGTTCCTCCGGTTTGGCAACGCTGGTGGTTTATTGCGCTGGCAGTGTTGCTGCTTGCTGCTGTGACGCACCTGGCTTACTTGTACCACACTCGTCGTTTGATCGAACTCGAGCGGGTTCGCACCCGTATCGCTACCGACCTGCACGACGACATTGGCGCTAATCTTTCGAAGATCGCGATCCTCAGCGACGTCGCTGGTCAGGAACTCTCAACGTCACCCGCATCGCCCGTAGCGGCACCATTGGCGCAAATCGCCGAGACTTCGCGCGATTGCGTCGATTCGATGAGTGACATCGTTTGGGCCGTGAATCCGCAACGCGACTACCTGAGCGACTTGACGCATCGTATGCGACGTTTTGCGGAAGACTTGCTTGACGCGAAAGATATCGAGTTTACGATTCGATCGACAGCAGACGAGACAAACATCCGCCTCGGATCGGATCTGCGCCGCGAGGTTTACCTGATCTTTAAGGAGTGTGTTAACAATCTCGTCAAACATTCTGATTGCAGGAATGCTGAATTAACGTTCAGCATCGATGGTCCATGGTTAACCGTCGCGATTAGCGACGATGGAAAAGGCTTTAAAGCACCGGAACAGGGAAATAATGGTCGCTCGGCTGGTATGGGCGGACATGGCTTGACGAGTATGCAACGACGAGCGAGAGCGCTTGGAGGCAGTTTGAAGATCGATTCGGAGATTGGTCGCGGTACAACAGTGACGCTGAAGGTCCCGATTCGAAACCGGTCGCGTTGGCTGCGCCGGTCGGCAGACTACCCGAATGGGCGGTGACCGCTGCGGAGCACTCGCGTAGCATTCATGGATCAAATGACCTCAACACCAGTCACGAAAGTAGCGATTGTCGAAGACCTCAAAGAGATTCGCGAGGGGTTGGGCCAACTCATCAATGCCACGCCCGGCTTTCGCTGTTCGGGTATCTATTCGTCGATGGAAGAGGCGCTTCAGAAGATTCCAAACAATCTTCCGCACGTCGTGCTTTCTGATATCGGCTTGCCCGGAATGGATGGAATCAGCGGCATCAGGCTGTTAAAAGAGCGCCATCCGAACCTGCTGGTGCTGATGCTGACGGTCTACGACGATAACGAACGAATCTTCGACGCGCTTTGTGCGGGTGCATGCGGATACCTGCTGAAGAAGACGCCCTGGCCCAAGTTGGTCGAGGCGTTGAAGGAAGTGGTTGAGGGGGGCTCGCCGATGTCGCCGGAGGTGGCGCGTCGGGTGATCTCGTTGTTTCGCGAGATCAAGCCTCCGCAAAAAGCCAACTATGAGCTGACGCCACATGAAGTGCGGCTGCTACGTATGTTGGTTGAAGGTCACAGTTATAAAACCGCTGCCGCTCAACTGAGCGTCTCGGTCAACACCATCAAGTTTCATCTGCGTCACATCTACGACAAGCTTCACGTACACACCAAATCAGAAGCCGTCGCAAAGGCATTGCGTCACGGCCTAACCCGCTAGCCATTTTTTCTAACGCGTAATTCGTAGCCATTTTGGTCCGCTGATCGGCTACCCAAAGAGGCGGCGATT
Source organism: uncultured bacterium (assembly GCA_965649955.1). Taxonomy (GTDB): domain Bacteria; phylum Acidobacteriota; class Blastocatellia; order Pyrinomonadales; family Pyrinomonadaceae; genus PSRF01. The sequence continues at coordinate 3,104 of CBFGMX010000132.1, read as the reverse complement.
CTCCCACCCGCTTCCCGCTATAACTGCGCCTGCTTGAACGGCTCTGATACGAACAGTTTTTGAAAGGACAGGAAAAATGAAAATCACCAAGCTTACCCTCATCGCAATGAGCGTCTTATTCAGTTGTCTTACTTTGACAGTAACCGCTCGCGCTGATGGCTCTCGTTCATACATTTCGCCGAGCGGCAGTGACAACCGGCCGTGCACTCGCAATCAACCTTGCCGCTCGTTTGACGGCGCACTCGCCAAAACGGATGCGGGCGGCGAGATCGTCGCGATAGAAACCGGCACTTACGATCCAACCACAATCACGAAATCGGTCACGCTTGCCGCGGCTCCAGGTGCTGATGTTGCGATCCGCGTAAACAGCGGTAACGCCGTCACTATCGCTGCGAGTCCCGGCGATGCAATTGTGCTCCGCGGGCTGCGTCTTGGTGGTCCCGGAAAGAATGTCGCCGGCACCAACGGAGTGTTCTTTAACATTCAATCGCCGAACTGCTGCGTCGCGGTCCATATCGAACAGTCTGTGATCAGTGATTTCGATCGCGGCGTGCAGATGGAGCTCGGCGTCGCGAGTCGTCTGGTAATGAGTGATTCAGTGCTGCGCGCAAATAAAACGGGGCTGAACATGTTTGTTGGTGGCGCAGACGGCAACGGCGCGTCGATTGAGCGTGTTCGCTTCGAAGGTAACGAGGTTGGATTGCGACAGTTCGGCGGCAACTCCGCGGCTGTCAGCAACAGTGTTGCGAGTGGAAATGGGATCGGTTTTCAGACGGAAGGCAGTGGCAAGATCGAGTTATTCAACACGGTCGCGACCAAGAATCACACCGGCGTCAAAGCTGATGGCGGCACGATTCGCCTCGCGTACTGCTCTGTGACTGGAAATGGTACCGGCATTTCCGCGAGTGGCGGAACTATCGGCACGATGGGCAACAACATGGTCGTCAACAACGACATCGACATCGCCGGCGTCAACAACGTTATCACCTTTGTTCCACGGTAAGGTCCATGGTCAATTCAGCTAAAAACATTTTTTGAAAGGAGACGAAATGAAAACGAGAAATTCGGGTTTCACGTTGATTGAGTTCATGATCTGGCTCGCAGTCGCAACGGGTCTGGCGGCAATCGCGTTACCTGCGGTCCAGTAAGTGTTACCAACCGACTACATTCACAAACGCTCGCACGTCGATTCGATGTGCGAGCGTTTTTTTTATTGTGTGGAATATATTATCCGCTTTGCAACTGGGTGTACGTTGTACGCCCATTTGTAGTATGCTTGGTTCGGTCTTAGAGGAGAAGGTAAATGGCAAAGGCAAACACAATGCGGAAAGAGTCGACCCAGAAGGCCTCGCGTTTTAGTATTCGGGCATCGGCGACTCAAAAGAGAGTTATCGCGGAGGCGGCTCGTATCAGAGATACGACGATTAGCGACTTTGTGCTCGAACAGTCTCTCACAGCGGCGCACCAGGTGATCGCTGATCAAGTGCAATTTAGACTGCCGCAAAAGCAGTGGAAGAAGTTCTGTGACGCGCTCGATGCGCCGCCAAAAGCAATTCCTGCACTGCGTAGACTTCTGAATAAGCCGGGGCCATTTGATGCCCGGCGCTGAAAACCTCAATGCGCCGGTTCTTCTTACAAAAGATCATGACCGAAACACCTTCGACTGTGGAGTGCCGGCACTGAACGATTATCTCAAGAAGTATGCTTTACAGAATCAGAAGAAGCATGCCGCGAGGACCTACGTTGCGACGCGTAGTAATCGAATAGTTGGTTACTACACGCTTGCGTATGGCTCGGTGTCGCTCGAAGAAGCTCCGCAAAGCGTAAGGTCCGGACTACCCAGGCATCCAATTCCAGTGATTCTCCTGGCCCGACTGGCCGTGGATTCAACTGAGCAAGGCGGCGGTTTAGGGGCAGCACTGCTTAAAGACGCTCTGCTTCGAACGATACAGGCGGCGGAGATCGCTGGGCTAAGGGCAATGATAGTTCACGCGAAGGACGAGTCCGCTAAACGTTTCTACGAGAAGTTCGGCTTTGAGCGATCTCCAATTGATGCCTACCATTTATTTTTGAGACTCTCAGATATGCTTTCCAGCCTTCGATAAAACAGGAACTAAGTGGGGAGAGTTGGCTGGCTCGCCCGCGTTAAGTTGGTCTCATTGATTATGGACGAACTCCTCTACTTTTACTATCCGTTTGGATGATCACCGTCGGCGATACCTTCCGATCCGTCGGAGGCCGCAACCATTTCTTCTTCCATGTCAGCAATGTGTTGGGCGAGTGCTTCCGGTTGAGTATCCTCACGCAGTACCTCCACTTGAGGAACGTTACTCAGATCGGCTCCGACTTTCTTGGCAATGGCGTCCAGTATTGCGAGCATTTGCGTGTTCTCTTGTTCGCTAAGCAAGTTGATCTGCAGATCCAGATGATTTCGACGTTCAGAAATTTTGGTTTCAAGATTTTGGCTGGTGAGAATAAACGTCGATAAAAAGATCGCTTCAAGTGAAACCATGAGAGTTAAAAGAGTAAACGGAAAAGGATCGATGTGTTTGATGCCCGGCACCGTATTAATGAGGATCCATAATCCAAACCAGGTAGCATTCACCCACACGAAGGTCATGCTGCCGCAGAAACGGGCCACTGCATTGGCGATGAGTTCGGAGGTGGTACGGTTCATCTTCGCGGCTTGCTCCAACGCAAGGATCGTCTCAACATTTTTCGCGATGTGGTGATCGGCAGCTTCCCGATTCGTAGCGGCGGCGGAAGTTTGCGGATAGGCACTGTAATTCTTTCTTTGGTTCATACGTTAAGCCCCCTTTTTATCGTCCTATTCGGCCTAGCAAAAACAGTGCCACCCAAGAAGGCTGGGATGGAAATGCTCATTCCTACCCTCGATGCAGCAAGCGCCTACTAAGAAGGAAGAGAAGATTCTCTAAGGCTGAAATGAGGTAAATTTTTGTGTTGGCACACTACGGCACACAAAAACGTAAAGGCGGTCGATTGGCCGTCTTTACGATTGCGATAAATTGTTTTGAAAGTTTAGAGTACGTGGAGCCGGCTGCCGGAATTGAACCGGCGACCTTCTAATTACGAATCAGACGCTC
>CBFGMX010000131.1:0-15303 GCA_965649955.1 uncultured bacterium | reverse complement strand
AATATCTTGTGCAACCGGGGCGCAAGCATACAACAACTTGTCAGAAAATACTACCAAAACGATTTTTAAAGCGTGATACGAAATGCGTTAGCTTGCCTGTCGATCCGCGGCGGCCGACTCCGGTGCGGATCTCTGCCGCCTGAGTGCGGTAAGCGAGCAGCGCGAGACCCGCCGCTGCCGCCCACGCGGGACTTTGAATGTCTTCAACCAACCCGCCGAAACGATCGCGTTCGGGAAAACCGATTCGCACCGGCGCATCAAAAACCTGTTCGGCGATCTCCGTCATGCCGTTGAGCAGCGCGCCGCCACCCGTCAACACAACACCGCTCGACAACTGACGTTCCCAACCTGCGTCCTTGATCTCGTCAGCGACGTGCATCAGGACTTCTTCAGCGCGCGGTTGCAGGATGTCGCAAAGGATCTGGCGCGAGAGTTGTCGAGGTGGACGTCCGCCGACTGACGGGACATCGACAAGTTCGCCACGCTCCATCTCGCTCAACGAACTGCTGCACGCGCAACCTACTGTTCGCTTGATCTTCTCGGCTTCGGGTATCGGCGTGCGCAGACCGAAGGCGATGTCGTTTGTGAAATGCGAACCGCCAAGCGGGAACACGGCAGTGTGCTGGACCGCGCCACGCTGGTAGATAATCAGTCCGGTTGTTTCTGCGCCGACGTCAACGAGCGCAGCGCCAAACTCTTTGTCATCTTCAGTTAGGGACGCTTCAGCAGCGGCCAGTTGCTCCAGCACCATGTCGGCGACGACGAGTCCAGCGCGGTTCACGGCGTTGATTGCGTTCTGACGCGCGGTCACGGGACTCGTGACGATGTGGACCTTCACTGCCAAACGCGCGCCGATCATTCCAACCGGATCGTTGATGCCGTCCTGATCGTCGACGATGAACTCCTGCGGCAGTCGATCGACGATCTCGCGGCCGGCCGGAAGTTGAATCGCGCACGCCGAATCGATCGCGCGACGCACGTCCTCGGCGACGATCTCGCGATCGCGACCCGAGACGGCTACTATCGCCTGGCCGTTGAAGCCAAGGATGTGCGAGCCGGCAAGATTGATCGTTACCTCTTCCGCTTCAAGTCCACTCATTCGTTCCGCGTCTTCAACCGCTTTCTTGATTGCGTCGACCGCCGCGTCGGGATTGACGATCACTCCCTTTCGCAAACCGCGTGCTTCCGCTTCACCAATGCCGACCACTTCGAGCAACCCGCCTTCACCCGGCTCACCGGCAATACACGTCACCTTGCTTGTCCCTATATCGAGACCGATTGTGTGTTGCGTGCGCTTGGCCATCGGGGTTTGCTCCGTCTGAGATCTAAGATCTCAAATCTAAAGATCTCAAATCTGAGATCTCAGATCTGTCTATCGTCGTGCCGACTCTGACCCGTCGGCTATGGTTTGATTGCCGGTGACCAGGCCGACAACGGCCCTCTTTCCCTGCGAGAGATCGATGTAGCTGATAAGTGGTCCACGCGTCGTTTGCCGTTGCGTATCGAGGACCGTCAATGCCTTTTTCAAACGTGCGGCCTGGTCTTGTCCGCCGAGTCGAACTTCGATCTGCGAATCGTCGCCGGCGAGCTGCACGCGCACATCGCGCAAGTCGAGCAGGTTCACTTCACTCACTCGTTCGGAGACGGATTGCGCCTCCCACTCGCGTTGCAGCTCCAGAAACCTGCTGACGCGTTCGCGATTTTCCTTTTTGGCCGTCGCCGAATCCTCTTCGTTCCACCCGCGCAGGAAGAACGGTGGCATCTGATCTGTCGGCGACATCTCGCCGAGGTACACGGCATCGTCGTCGACCCAGATGAAACGGCCGGAGTTGGTGCGAACAACCGCGCGGGGCTCGCGTTCGGTGATGCGGACGCGAATGCCGTCCGGAAGAACACGCGTCACGATCGCGGTGCGGACCCAGGGCAACCCTTCGAGGTGTTGGCTGAGTTTCTCGAGATCGGCGCGCCACACTCCCGTCTCACCGACGTCGCGAAGCACTGCCGCCCTGATGCCGTCGTTTGAAGCGCGCACGGCGCCCCGCGTTTCAATCTTTCGCACCTTGAAAAAGTCGGCCGACGCGGCCGCTCGATAACCCACGAGACCAACCAACGCGATGATTGCGATCACGCCGATTCGCAGTGCAAGCGGAACGTAAGTAACGAGGGACCGCAAACGCGTCCCAATGCTTTCGCCGGGTTCGCGTCGGCGCACCGGCCGTTGATTCGCGGATGATTTCGCTTTACCCATGCCGGTCCGGTTGCCCACTTTCTGAGCTACGACTTGTTCTCTCAAGGCTCTTGCTCCTCTTTCTCAGATGGTGGCTTTTGCTCCGCGTCCATCCGCGGTTCAGGAGTCGCGCGCCATAACTCAACTTCGTACTCCAACTCGATTCCCTGCTCCCGTCGGACGCGTTCGCGAATCTCTTCCGCAAGCGCCAGCGCATCTTCCGCGCGCGCGTTCTCGCCTTCGGTCACGATGAAGTTAGCGTGGACGGGCGAAACGACGGCGCTGCCGCGACGCTGTCCTTTCATTCCCATCTCGTCGATGATCTTGCCGGTACCTGTCGTGCTCGATGGCGGGTTCTTGAAGAAACAACCCGCTGACCGCGAGCCGTGCGGTTGCGTTGCCAGACGCTGCCTCTTCACTTCATCCATGCGCGCTTTGATCTCGCCAGGTTCGTCCGGTGCAAGACGCAGCGTCGCACCCAGTAACAGTTCGCCGTCTTTGAACGACGTGTGACGATAGTTCCACTGAATGGCGTCGCCCGCGACATCCATGACCTTGCCGTCGCGCGCAACGCGCACGGTTTCCGTGACGGTGCCGATCTCGTGTCCGTAAGCGCCTGCATTCATCCACAGCGCACCGCCGACGGTTCCCGGAATGCCGCCAAGACCCTCGATTCCCGAAAGACCGGCGCGCGCGACGTCGATGCACAAGCGCGGTAACGAGTAGCCGGCGCTAACCGAAACGCGGTCGCCGTCGATCCGCACCTCGCCTTTCATCTCGCTCATGTTCAGCACGACGTAGTGATGATCGTGATCGTCGGCGAGAACGTTGCTGCCGGAGCCCAATGGACGCCAGCCAATGCCCGCCTGGTCCAACTCGTAAACAACTGCCGCGGCTTCCTCTTCGGTTTTCGGGGAGATGACCCAATCGATCGCGCCGCCGACGCGAAGACTCGTCAACTCGGCGAAACGTCGTCCGCGTTCGGCGCGCACACCGAGCCGCGCGGCGATCTCTTCCAGCGCCCGATCACGTTCGGCCAAATCCTGTTGTTCGACTTCAGTCACTTTAAGATTCCCGCAACAGGTTCAATAACTGCTCACTCACGCGATTCACTGTTCCCGCGCCGAGCGTCAACACGAGATCGCCGGGCTGCACGCGTTCACGCAACGCCGGCGCGGCGTTTTCCAGTTCGCCGATGTAGTTCACGTCTTTGTGACCGAAACGCTTGATCGCGTTCGTCAACGCCTCGGCAGTGACGCCTTCGATCGGATCCTCGCTGGCGGCGTAGATATCGGTGATGAACAGAACGTCGGCGTTGTTGAATGAACGCGCAAACTCCTGCATCAGATCGTGAGTCCGCGTGTAACGATGCGGCTGAAATAACACGACGATGCGCCGGCCGCCGGAGCCAAGTTTCGCAGCGGCGAGCGTCGCACGAATCTCAGTCGGATGGTGGCCGTAGTCGTCAACCACGAGTACACCGTTGACCTCACCTTTCGCCTGGAACCGGCGGCCCGCGCCCGTGAAGCTGTGAAGTCCCTCGACGATCTTTTCAAACGGCACTTCCAACTCGAAACCGACCGCAATCGCAGCCAGCGCGTTGTAAACGTTGTGCACGCCGGGCACGCGCAGGATCATCTCGCCGACCACGTCCGATCCACGCCACACATTGAAGCTCGATCCGAAGTTGTTGTCGTGACGAATTCCATGCGCGGAGACGTCAGCCTGAGCGCTCAAACCGTAGGTCAAACGGCGTCGTTCCAGCAGTGGAATAATCGCCTGCACGTTCGGATCGTCGAGACACAACACGGACGAACCGTAAAACGGAACCTTGTTGACGAAGTTTGCGAAGCAGGTGCGCACGTCGTCCATGTCGTGGTAGTAGTCCATGTGCTCGCGATCGATGTTGGTGACGACGGCGATCGTCGGCGTCAACATCAGAAACGAACGATCACTCTCGTCCGCTTCAACGACCATCAAGTCGCTCGTTCCGAGGTGCGCATTCGAACCAAAAGCGCCGACAACACCGCCGACGACCATCGTCGGATCGAGACCTGCATGACCGAGAACCGTGGCGACCATCGACGTCGTCGTCGTTTTTCCGTGCGAACCGGCGACCGCGACGGTGTGCGGTTTGAGCCGCATCAACTCCGCTAACATTTCGGCGCGCGCAATCACCGGGATCGAACGGCGTTGAGCCTGAACGATCTCGGGATTGTCATCGCGCACCGCCGTCGAGCGAACGACGACGTGCGGTTGTCCGACGTTTTCGCCAGTGTGACCTTCGAAAAACTCAACGCCCATCTTTTGCAGCCGGTCGGTGACGGCCGAACGCTTCAAGTCGGAACCCGAAACGCGGAAACCGAGGTTGATCAGCACCTCGGCAATGCCCGACATGCCGATGCCTCCGATACCGACAAAATGAACGTGTTGAATTCTTCGGAACATCTATTTCGTTTTAATTAACTGCTCGATCAAATTCACGACAGAAGCTGCCGCGTCGCCATGGGCCAACTTCCTGCTCGCTTCCTCCATCCGGTCCAACTGCTCTGGCGACTCGGCAAAAACACCAATCTCTTTCGCTAATCGCTCACCAGTCAAATCACGCTGCAAGATCATTCGCGAGGCGCCCGCTGCTTCCAATGCTTCCGCGTTCTTGCGCTGATGATCGTCGGCGGCAAACGGAAACGGAATCATGATCGATGCCTTACCGGCAGCGATCAGTTCGGCCGTCGTCGTCGCGCCCGCGCGACAGATCACGAGATCCGCCTCGGCGAAATCAGCCATCATGTTGTCAATGTAACTGCGCACGTCCGCTTGTTCGTTCCAACCGGCGGCGACGTACGCCGTTTTCACTTTGTCAAAATCCGCCGGACCGGTCTGGTGCTTGATCCGCAGCGTCGATTTCAAACCCTCGAGCCCGGGCAACGCCGCGATCATTCCGTCGTTGATCGCTCGCGCACCCTGCGAGCCGCCGAAGATGAGCAACGAGAACTTTCCCGGCTCCCTCGCTTTCCGCGGTATCTCAAAGAACTCTCGTCGCACCGGGTTTCCGGTTACCACCGCTTTACCGCGGAAGAAAGGCAGCGCCTGTTCGAATGAAACAGCAGCGCGATCGACGAAGCGCGCGAGCACGCGGTTGGTCCAACCCGGCAACGCGTTCGACTCCATCACCAGCGTGCGGTGGTTCGTCAACGCAGCCATCAACACGACCGGACCGGAAACATAACCGCCCGCGCCGACGACAACGTCCGGACGGAACTTCCGGATCACACCCAACGCCGAAAGAAAACTCTTCGGCAAGAGCACGAGTCCTCGCATCTGCGCCATCCGGCCGACGTTCTTCAAACCCGCACTGTCAATGAGCGATAACTCAAACCCCGCTTGGGGCACGAGCCGGGTCTCGAGTCCGCGCGCCGTGCCGACGAAATGCACTTTCGAGTTCGCGTCGCGCCGCATGATCTCCTGCGCGACCGCGATGCCCGGATAAATATGTCCGCCAGTGCCGCCGGCAGCGATCAGTACTCTCATTTTCAACGATCAAAACCGTGCTCTTGGACCAGTGGCGGCGGCCACGTTCAACTGCTTGCGCTCGCGCGCTTTCGACTTCACGGTGTCGAACAGTCCGACGTCGAGTGATCCACTCGCGTGTTGCGATACGTTCAGCAAAATCCCAACGGCGGCGAGCGTCGGCACCAACGACGATCCGCCGTACGAAATAAACGGCAGCGGAATACCTTTCGTCGGCACCAGCGAAAGCACCACGCTGATATTAAACAGCGCCTGCGCGACGATGCTCGCGACAATTCCCAGGCTCAATAACATTCCGAATCGATCCGGCGCGAGTAGCGCCGTCCGCACGCCTCGCCAGAGAAAAAGCGCAAACACCGCAACGACCGCAACGGCACCAACCAATCCGAGTTCCTCGCCGATCACGGCAAAGATGAAGTCGGAATGCGCAAAAGGGAGAAACAACATCTTCTGTTTTCCCTGCGCGAACCCGAGCCCGTTCGACCCGCCGGAACCGATCGCGATCAGCGACTGGACCACCTGAAAACCCGCGCCCTGTTGATCGGCCCACGGATCGAGAAACGTCACGAGCCGCTTCAACCGCCACGGGACAAAAATCAATAACCCTGCCGCCACCGCCAACGCCGGCGCCGCCGCCATCGCGAGATGCATGACGCGCGCTCCGGCCGTGTAGATCACGACGGTAAAGATCAGCACCAGCATCATCGCGGTGCCAAAGTCAGGTTCGATCACGACAAGCCCGGCGAGCCAGCCGGTCACAATTCCACACGGCAGAAACGTTCGCCACAAATCGCCTTCCTCACCAGCGCGCTTCTCGAGAAAGTAGGCGAGGAAAATGATCAGTGCGAGTTTCGACAGCTCCGACGGCTGTAGTGAGAACCCGGGAAACTTCAGCCAGCGGTGCGCGCCGTTTACCGGGCTGAAAGCAAAAACGCCCAGCAGCGCGATCGTGCAAACGACCAACAACCCGTAGACCAGTCGGCGATTCTTCAGTTGTTGATAGTTGAACTGCATCATCAGGAGCATCACGCCGAACCCGATCGCCACCCACACGCCCTGCTTGATCACGTAGTGAAACTGGTTGTCGTTGTCGCGCGCGGCGATGACGGCCGACGCGCTGTAGACCATCACGACGCCGAACAACGCGAGTCCGGTTGTCGCCGCGAACAGCCATTTGTCTGGAGCCAGTTTCCGCGCCATGTCACTTCGTGAACCTCAAATCTGAGATCTCAGATTTGAGATCTCAGATTTAAAAACCTTCCCCCGGTGTTCGAAACTGTCGAACATGTCGAAGCTGGCGCACGCAGGCGCCAGTAAAACGACGTCGCCTTTTTCCGCTGCGTTGAAAGAACGTGTTACCGCGTCCTTCATGTCAGTTGCTCGTTCGATCGGTGCGAACTGCCCTAAGTCGTTCGCGATCGTGTCTGCGTCCTCACCAATCAACACAAGCTTTCGCACTTTCGACTTCACTAGCGACGCCAGCGGCTCGTAGGGCGCTTTCTTTCCTCTGCCACCGAGTATCAACACAACCTTTCCCGCATCCTGCGCGAACGCCTCCAACGCCTTCAACGTCGCATCAACGCTCGTCGCTTTCGAGTCGTTGTAAAACCTGACGCCTTCTATCTCGGCCACAAACTCCAACCGGTGCTCGACCGGATTGAAATGGATCGCCGTCGCGCTCATTGATTCAATCGGCGCACCCGCCGCGATTCCCGCCGCAAACGCCGCGGCGACGTTCTCAACGTTATGAAGTCCCCTCAGTTTCAACTCGTTCACTCTCAACAAAGCCCGATCGCCATAAGCCAGCTCATCACCTCGCAGGAAAACACCCCGATCACCCAACTCTTTCCTGACGCTGAACCACATCACCCTCGCTCGCAACCCGCTCGCCCACGACGAGACCGTTTCATCATCAGCGTTGAGCACCGCAACATCTGACGCGGTCTGGTTCATGAAGATGCGATGCTTCGCGGCGGCATAGTCATTGAACGTCTCGTAACGATCCATGTGGTTTGGCGTGACGTTCAAAACCAGCGCGATCGTCGGATGAAACGTCCTGATCGTCTCCAGTTGGAAACTGGACAACTCAACCACCGTCCAACCGTCGTCACGCGAATCGTCGACCATCGAGATCAGCGGCTTACCAATGTTTCCGCCAACCTGCACACCCGGCAAACCTGCGTCACGCAGCAGGTCGCCGATCAGCGAAGTCGTTGTCGTTTTTCCGTTGCTGCCGGTGATCGCAACGATGCGTCCTTTCAAATAACGTGCGGCGAGCTCTACCTCGCCGATAACTTCTGCGCCTGCCCGTTCCGCGTAGCGAATCGGAATGATGTTCGCGGGAACACCCGGACTAACCACCACCAGCTCGATCTGATCGAGCAGCCAACTCGGCGGATCGCCCGGTAACATCCCCACACCAGAATCTTTCAACGCCAACGCTTCAGGCGACCACTGGTCCAACGGCTTGCGATCGTTCAGGGCCACAACCGCACCCTTGTCAACCAGAAATCCCGCCGCGGCAATTCCACTCCGCGCCGCCCCGATTATCAAAGCTTTCTTACCACTTAGCCCCACTACTTTCTTTTTGTGCCTTTTTGCGTCTGCCTTTTTTGTGCCTCTTTGTGCGTGCTCTTTTGTGCCTCTTTGTGTCTGCCTCTTGTGCCTCTTTGTGCTACCGGAGTTTCAAAGTCGACAGACTCAGCAATGCAAACAGGATCGCCAGAATCAAAAACCGGAAAACAATCTTCGACTCCCGCCAATCCTGCATCTCGAAGTGATGATGCAGCGGCGTCATCTTGAACAAACGACGTCCGGTACCCGTCGTGCGCTTTGTCATCTTGAACACGCTGACCTGAAGCATCACCGACAGCGCCTCGACGACAAACACGCCACCCACCATCAGCAGCATGAACTCCTGCTTCGTGAGCACCGCGACTGTCCCCATCGCCCCGCCGATGGCGAGGCTTCCTACATCCCCCATGAAAACCTGCGCGGGCGGCGCGTTGTACCAGAGAAATCCGAGACTCGCGCCGACCATCGCGCCGCAGAAGACCGTTAACTCCGCGGCTTCCGGGCGGTGAGTAAGTTCCAGGTACCCGGCCCAACGCGCGTCGCTGCTGAGATAAGTGAAACCAGTCAACGCCCCCATCGCGATGACCGTCACGCTAATCGCCAGTCCGTCAAGCCCGTCAGTCAAGTTCACCGCATTCGACGATCCCAAGAGCACGATGCCAATCAATATCAAATACAGGTACGGCCCAATAAAACTCGGGCCGTCCGGCCTGGCAGTCGCTTTGATAAAAGGAATGCTGACATTCCAGGAGTAGTCGATGCCACCCCAAAACCTCGTCGACGCAAAGAGCACGGCCCAAACGATGACGGCTACGAGCGCCTGGGCCAACAACTTCTGCCGTCCCGTCAGGCCGAGGCTGCGTTGCTTCGCCATCTTCGAGTAGTCGTCGACAAAACCGATCGCGGCAAACAGCAGCGTTGCGATAGATGCGGTCCAGACGTAGATGCTCGAGAGTTTCGCCCACAGCAGCGTCGAGATCAGGACGGAGCCGACGATCAGCACACCGCCCATCGTCGGCGTGCCGCGTTTGACCATATGACCCTGCGGGCCTTCTTCGCGGATCTGTTGTCCGATGTTCCACTTGCGCAACGCTTCGATCAGCTTACCGCCAAAAAAGAGTGAGATCAGCAACGCCGTTATCGTCGCGTAAGCGGTGCGAAACGTGACGTACTGAAAGACGTTCAGCGCCTTTATGAGATACCAGTCCTTGTCTTTGAAGTGGTTGTAAACCAGCTCGTAAAGAAGGTAATAGATCATCTCAGTTCAGCTTTTGACGTCCTCGCCGGCCAGTGGGAAATGGGCACGCAGCGCGCTCACGACTTTGTCGGTCGCAACACCGCGCGAGCCTTTAACTAAAATCAGATCGCCCTCTTTCACCTCCTTAACAACAGCCGCCGCCGCATCATCGGAAGAGTTGAAGAATGCAGTCGATGAGAGCCCTGCTTCCTTCGCACCCTCGGTCATGTCCTTCGCCAGTCCACGCACGCCCCAAAGAACGTTCACACCAAGATCGGCAATCTCGCGTCCAGCGTCGCGATGAAGCGACGCCTCATCCGGGCCGAGTTCCAGCATCTCGCCGGCGATCACGATCAGTCGCGTGCGACTTTGCCGCGCGTCGGTCATCGTGCGCACCATGTTCAGCAACGATCGCGGATTCGAGTTGTACGAGTCGTCGATGACCGTGAACCCCGCTGCAAAATCAAAGATCTGGCCGCGCATCTGCGGCGACCGTGCTGTCTTCAACGCCGCCGCGATCTCTTCCGTCGTTACGTCGAACGCAGTGCCGACGGCCGCCGCCGCCAGCGCATTGCTCAAATTGTGACGGCCACTCATCGCAAGCGATGCCTTGGCTTCTCCCAGTGGCGTGCGCAAGCGAAACGAGATCTGACCCAGCGTCGCGGTATCGATGTCCGTCGCTGAGATGTCGGCAGCGTTGTCGATCCCGAACGTCAACACGCGGCCGCTGTGCTTCTCGCGCATCTTCATCACCAGCGAGTCGTCGGCGTTCAGCACCGCGATCCCTTCCGGTTTCAAGCCTTCGATCAACTCCGCCTTCGCGGCGGCAATGTTCTCGATCGATCCGAGGTACTCGAGATGGACCGGCGCGACCATCAGCTCAACAGCAACGTCAGGCGGCGTGATGCGGCACAACCGCTGAATCTCATGAGTTGGGGACGACATGCCCATCTCCAACACCGCCATATCAAATTGAGCGGGCGAGTGACCGTCGCTCACCATTCGCAGCACTGACAATGGAAGCCCGAGACCGTTGTTATAGTTGCGCTCACTCTTCAACACACGATGACCCGCGCTGTTGAGAACATGCGCGGTCAACTCTTTCGCCGTCGTCTTTCCGGCGCTGCCCGTGATCGCAACGACCGGCCTGCCCCACGACGTGTACACGCGATGCGCAAGCTGTTGCAAAGCAGCGATTGCGTCTTCGACCAGCAGCAAGCGGTCGCGTAAAGCTTCCAGTTCAGTATCACCACTGACGCGATCGGCGCGGGCAACTGCCGCAATCGCTCCGTTTGCGAGCGCGTCGGCGATGAAAGTGTGCCCATCGACAAATTCGCCATTAAAACCGGCGCGGACGTAGTCCGGTTGCGAAAGCGCAAAGAACAATTCGCCCGCGCCTACAGAACGCGAATCGATGGAATAATCAGTAATCTGTTTGTCAAACAACTCGGCGCTTATGCTTGTCGCTTGAGCGCCCATCAAAGCTGCGGCTTCCCCAACCTTCACGTGATTAGTGCCTCTTCTTGCTCCGCTAGCTGGTCTTTCGCGTGCGTGGCCGAGCCTTCATCCAGCTTGTGACTCCGCCTTTGACTTGGGGGATGTTGTTGCGCCCGGAGAGTTGAACGCTGGCTGCGTAGTCGTCGTCTACAGTCAGCAATGCCGTAGTGTACGTCATCTTCAAAGATCTGTTCATCTGTGGTCGGGGTAACCGGGGTCATTGAAGTCTTCCGAAATCAACGTAAATCGTCTGTCCTGTATTCACCTCCGCGCCGGCAGAAGGGCTTTGCTTCAACACGCGCCCCTCCCCGCGCGCTTCAACCTGCAATCCGAGTTGCTGGCACGTCCGCGCGACGTCGCGCACACTGCGACCGCGCAAATCAGGCATTAGCATCGCTTTTTTCGTTGCGGGTGCGTAGACAATTTCACCGGCCCGTCCGCCGTTGTTATCCACGGTCGGCAGTGTGGCTTTCCGTTCCTGTTCGGCCTTTTCCCGCTCATCGCGAAGCTTCGCAGCCTTTTCAGGATCGTCCGGCACCTGCGCAACCAACTCCGGCGCCGACTTCGTTTCGATGTCCGGAGTGACGCCCAGTCCGGGCAGGATCTGTTCGGCCACTTCACGAAACACAGGCGCGGCCACGTCACCGCCGTGATAAGCACCACCCGGCTCGTCGATGACGACGATGATCACCACCTGCGGATTGCTCACCGGTGCGAAGCCAACAAACGAGCCGACAAACTTTGTCGCCGAATACGCTTTCGTTCGCGGATCGATCTTTTGCGCGGTGCCGGTTTTGCCCGCGGCCGAGTAACCGTCCAACTGCGCTTTCTTCGCAGTGCCAGTCAACGTCACGCCTTCGAGCATGCCGCGTAACGCCGCCGCAGTTTGCGCACTGATCACGCGTCGCTGTTCCGGCTGTGCGCGATACACAACCGCCCCTTCAGCATTGCGCACTTCGCGGATCAAGTGCGGCGCGATTCGCACGCCGTCATTCGCCAGGGCGCCAAACGCCGCGACCATCTGCACCGGCGTGACGCCGATCTCCTGACCAATCGCGATCGATCCGATCGACGACGCTTGCCAACGTTCGACCTTCCTCACAATGCCGACGGTCTCACCCGGCAACTCGATACCCGTCTTCGATCCAAAACCAAAACGCCTGATGTAGTCGTACATCGTCGCGTCGCCTACCCGTAACCCCAGCTTGATCGCGGCGACGTTGCTCGACTTCTCGAGTGCCTGCGTGATCGTCAACGTGCCGAACGCGGTGTGATCGTGAATCACGCGCCCGGCGACCGTGATCGCGCCCATCTGGCAATCGATCCGGTCCTCGGGTTTGACGAGGTTCTTTTCGAGCGCGGCTGAAAAGGCGACGACTTTGAACGTCGATCCTGGTTCGTAGATGTTTTGCAGCGCCCAGTTCGATCTCGTTTCGGCTTTCGTGGCGGCGACGTTGTTTGGATCGAATGACGGAGCATTTGCGAGCGCGAGGATCTCGCCACTCTTCGGATCCAACACGATAACCGTCCCGGACTTAGCTCGTGAACGTTGAATTGCGGCGTTGAGCGCTTGTTCGGCCTGGTACTGAATTGTTTGATCGATCGTCAGTACAACCGTTTGCCCGGGTTTCGAAGCGATCTCATAACTCTCGTACGGCTTTCCTTTCGCATCTCGCTCCAGAAACAGGCGTCCGGATTCCCCGGCGATCTTCGCGTTGTAAAACTGTTCGACACCACCGAGGCCTTTGCCGTCCAGGCCCACGTACCCGAGCACGTGCGCGGCGAGCTGACCATTCGGATAGTAACGCTTCGGTTCGAGTTCAGAATACAGACCGGGAAGACCAAGGGCCGTAATCTTGTCAGCGTGATCCGCGTCGAGACGCCGCGCGACCCAGACGAACCGTTTCTTCTCGGCCTGCGCTTCGTGAAACTCCTTCACGAGATCCGCTTGTTTCAATCCGAGCGCGTGCGAGAGCTCAAACGCAGTGCATTCGAGCGACGCTGAGTCGAGACCTTGCGGATCGAGATACAACGAAACTGTCTGGACGCTGCGCGCTAGTTGGCGTTCCTGCCGGTCGAGTAACTCACCGCGTTGGGCCGTGGTCTTGATCGCGTCCTGCTGTTGTTGTCGGGCGCGTTCGGAGAGCGTCTCGTGCTGGGAGAACTGGAGATGGACCAGCCGCGCGATAACGATCAGCATCCAGAAACCAATAAAGGCCGCGACTAAAAGCGCGCGGCCGAGTGCAACATCAGGTCTGGACTTTGATTGGGCAACCAGGCGTGCCAGCATCACTAAATCCGTGTAATCCGTGTTTTCTGGGAACACGGATTAAGAAACTAGTCTTTCTTCTTTTGTGGGCGATCTACATTTCCAATTTGTCCTGGGCTAGCGGGCTTCAAACCCAGGCGCCGAGCGGCGGGCTCGAGTTTGTCAGGCGCAGTTGCACGTTCCTTTTCCAGCTTGAGTCGTTCGATTTCTTCCGTCAGTCGCTTGCGTTCTTTGCGCAAGTCCTCGCTGTGATAACCAAACTGCACGGCGGCGAAGTGCTGCTTGGCCGCGAAGACAAAACCACCGGCGAGAACCAATCCACAGAACAACAAGAGTGCGAGCCGTGACAGCGCAGTAACGTCACGCGCGCGCCGAACCTTCGCATTTGGCTGAGACTCTGGGAAACGTTTCATCTTCTAAGTCCGTGTCAAAGCTTGCGGGCCGCTCGCAGCTTCGCACTGCGTGCCCGCGGGTTCTCTTCAACTTCGCGATCGCCCGGAGTCACCGGACGTCGCGTCAGGATTTCAATCGCCTTCCGCGCACCGCACGAACAAACCGGCAAGCGCGGAGGACATTCGCAAACTCCCGACAAGCGCCGCAGTTCCCGCTTCACGACCCGATCCTCAAGTGAATGAAAACTGATCGCGACGAACCGGCCGTCAGGTGTTAAAAGATCGATTGCCGCAGCGACGAACTCACCTAACCCATCGAGCTCCTTGTTCACCGCGATACGCAACGCCTGGAACGTGCGCGTCGCCGGATGAATTTGCTGCTGCCGCTTGCGACCGCCGCCGACGGCGAGTCGCACAAGTTCTGTCAATTCAGCCGTCGTTGTGACCGGCTGCCCTTGTTCGCGACGTTCGACGATGCGACGAGCGATGCGTCGTGAGTGTCGCTCTTCCCCGAACTCGAAAATGATCCGGGCGATTTCCGTTTCGGGAAGCTGCTGAAGAAGATCGGCTGCGGTGGGTCCCGTTGTCGGGTCCATCCGCATATCTAAAGGAGCGTCAAAACGAAAACTGAACCCACGCTCCGGCGAATCAAACTGCAGTGAAGAAACCCCAAGGTCGACAAGAATGCCGGCTGCATCGTTTTCGCCGGCTTCGCGCATTACTGTTTCGATTTTGCGAAAGTTGGACTGGACGGCGCGAAATCGATCTCCGAAGGATGCGAGGCGCCGGCGCGAGTATTCGAGCGCGGCGGGATCGAGATCCAAACCGAGTACGCGGGTATCGGGGGAGGATTTCAGAATTGCTTCACTGTGTCCACCAAGCCCAACCGTGCAATCTACAAAGAGACCGCCTCGCTCAGGAACGAGGTATTTCAGTGTCTCTTTTAGCAGCACGGGGCGATGGGGCGCGCCCATGCCCCCCAAAGGCGCAGCCATCACCACCGCCCCGTGATCTCGTTCAAAGATCCTTTAAATACCCAATCTTGCAATTGCAGCCTCGTCCTCTTCCGTATACGGATCGGCAAGGAGGCGAGCTTTGAACTTGTCGAGTTCCCAAACTTCGAGGTACGTCAGGTATCCAAGGACCGCGACGTCGCCAATAACCTCAGCGCTCTTCCGCAGCAACGGGTGAATCAGCAATCGACCCTGCCCGTCCATCGTTGCCTGCTGTCCGAAGTAGTTCGTCCTGTCAAGGAACTTTCTGCGCGCCGGATCCATTGACGGCAGTAACGAGAGTCGCTGTTCGATTGACTCCCATTCGGGCAAGGGGTAAATCCGGACGCACTCGCCGGTCAGGCTCGTGATATAAAAGTCCTTGCCGTGCTTCTCGTCGATCAGCCGCCGAAACTCCGTCGGCACCTTTAGGCGGCCCTTAACATCTATTCGTGCCGTGTAGTTTCCTCGCAGCATATTTCTGGCCTGACGAGAGAGCTGGTGGGTGGCCTAAAGGAAAAGTGTTGACTGATCGGTGTTGCTACGAGGTTGGACCCACTTCCGACCACTTTTGACCACCCGAG
>CBFGMX010000130.1:0-15449 GCA_965649955.1 uncultured bacterium | reverse complement strand
GCAAAAAGCGACCAGCCGAGATGACGCTCGATCTCTTTCGCAAATCGTTCGAGCGTGGCGCGAAAGACAGGTTGTTCGTTCGTCAGCGCGCAACCCATCCCCAACCATTGCCCACCCACGCCAGAAAACACCCAAACCGGATCCTGTGGCGTAATCACTTCCGTCTCGCGGCGAAAGACATCCTTGCCAGGCTTGTTGTCCAGAACTGTTTGCAGTTTCTCTTTCAACTCCGCGGCCGATTCACCTAATGCTGCCACGCGAAGCGGCTGGTTTGCGGTCTTGAGTAACTCGAAGGAGAGTTGTGGAAGCGACGCGTCAGCGGGCGCGAGCGCCGTCAGAGTCGTACTCACATTTGCCTGAAGCGCTGAAGTGTCTTCTCCGCCAATCAGTAACAGTGCCTTTTGCGGCGGAAGATCTTCGAGCACGATGTGAGCGTTCGTACCGCCGATTCCAAACGCGCTAACCGCGCCGCGTCGTCGCTCACCGGGCGAGACGGGCCACGGTTGGAGTTCGGTCACGACCCGGAGTCGCAATCCTTCAAAATCAATTTGCGCGCTTGGATTCTTGAAGTTGAGATTGGCCGGAAGGATGGAATGCTTTAACGACAGGGCGACCTTCGCGATCCCGGTGATCCCGGCAGCGGCTTCCAGGTGTCCAATGTTTGTTTTGGCTGAACCGATCAGCAATGGGCGGTCTGCGGATCTGTTGGCGCCGTAGACCGCGCCGAGCGATGCCGTTTCGATAGGATCGCCAATCGGCGTGCCCGTCCCATGAGTCTCAACATAATGGACGCTGGCGGGCTCGATTCCTGCGTTGCGGCAGGCATCGCGAATAACAGATTCCTGTGCCTTCGGGCTGGGGGCCGTAAGTCCATTGCTTGCGCCGTCGTTGTTAACTGCACTACCGCGTATGACGCAGTAAATCGGATCGCCATCGCGTACCGCATCCGACAATCGCTTGAGCACGATTACGCCACCACCTTCGGCGCGCGTGAAACCATTGGCTTCGGCGGCGAACGTGTAGCAATGACCGTCCGGTGAAAGTGCCCCGAGTTGCGAAAGTGCGATTGCGGTGTCGGGCGCCAGCATGAGGCTAACGCCTCCCGCGAGGGCCAGCGTGGATTCGCCGATTCGCAGGGATTGACAAGCCAGGTGAATAGCAACCAGCGACGAGGAACAAGCCGTGTCGAGCGTCATGCTTGGTCCTTCAAGTCCGAACGCGTAAGAGATCCGATTCGCAACGATGCTCGCTATCGAGCCCACAGTCGTGTGGGGCGTGATCGCGTCGACACCGACTCGGGTCTTGAGAATTGAATAATCGTTGAAGGTCAGGCCACAGAACACAGCGGTCCTGCTCCCGCGCAGGTTCTCGGGGATGACGCCGGCATCTTCGATCGCTTCCCACGCCAACTCGAGCATCAAACGCTGTTGTGGATCCATCTGCGCTGCTTCGCGCGGGGTGATACCAAAGAACAGTGGATCAAACGTATCGACGCGTTCGAGAAAACCACCGCGCCGTACGTTCATTTTTCCGGGCACCGTGTAGTCTTCATCAAAGAATGCCTCGCGGTCCCAACGATCTGCCGGGATGTCACAGGTGCCGTCTTCACCGTTGCAGAGCACGTTCCAGAAAGTCTCGGGTGAGATCACACCGCCCGGGAATCGACAACCAATGCCAATGATCGCAATAGGCTCGTTAAAGCCGGTGCCGGATGGTCCAGATGCAGGTTGCGTCGTTTCCGAACTTTCCTCGTTCACCGTTTCTCCGCTGAGGTGCTTTGCGAGTTGATTAAGCGTCGAATATTTCCAGAACACCGTCGGAGACAGGGATTGTCCCAGCCATTTGCCCAGAGCGACTGTCAGCGCCGCTGCTTTAGACGAGTCGATTCCCAAACGATGAAACCTTTCGGTTCCATCAACCGCGTCGGGCGCAATTCCCAGTGCACGGGCGATTTCCTGGCGCAACCAATCAGTGATCTCCGGCAGTTCTTTGCTCGATGGGTTCGAATTTCTCATTAGTTTTAGCCCTGCTCGACAAACGCGTGAAGACGATGATTTACAAACCCTGCGGCTCCTTCCATCAGACTTTCAGCAATCTGATCGACATGACGGTTTCTCCACTTCTCGAATCTGGTTCCCTTGGACCAATGGTTGAAAGCACCCAATGCAGGTACGCACTGGATTTGGTAATCAACTCGCCCGCCGTCGTTGCCGGTCAGCGCAAGCCGCAGGCTGTGGTCCAGGTACCACTTAAAGACCAGTGCCATCTTGTATTTTGGATTTCGCTCGGCTTCAGCGATCTGTGAAGCGTCGTCACTCGAGGACCGGATCTCGGAAATCACTTCGGAAAAAGTTCTCTTGAAGTACTTTTCCTGAAGCTGTTTTTTGGTTTTTTCGTCGATTTCGTCGAGTGAGTTGTGTTGCTTGTAGAGGTCGTACAGCTTGTTGGCCCGGGCAGGAAACAGCAGTCCCTTCTTTAACACCCGCACTTTGGCGCCTAGCTCGAACATCTCGCGCGCCGGCGCGTAGTCCGTGTCCTGGACGTTCACCTGCTCGAGCAGGTCTTTCGCCGGCTCGCTTAAACGCGCCTCAACACTGCACTGGTTGAGAGTGTCCGTCAGAACGAAATCTGCGCCGAGGAGAAACGCTGCCGCCACTGCCGATGGAGTGCCGATGCCATCCGCGCTGCCCACGCGCACTTTCCTGCGGTATGCGTGAGTGGTCTGCATCTCATCTCGCAGTTTGAGAACTACCGGCAATAACACTTGCGCCGTGCCGTTGTCAGAGTGCCAACCTGAATTTGATTCAATGCAGATGTCGTCGGCGAGTGGCACTCGTGCTGCCAACTCGGCCTGTTGCGGTGTGATCTTCTTTTCGGCGAGTAACTTGTTTACAAGACGCTCCGGGGCTGGACTCAGGAATAACGTCGCAACCTCCGGATGCGTAACTCTGGCGAGAATCCGGTGCGCACTGACCACGTCACCGTTAGGCTGCCGCGATAAACCCTTCAGCCGGTAGCGAAGCAGAGCGGCCGTAGCTTGAATACAATCCACGACCTCAACGTTTTGAACCTGGTATTCGAGCAGAAGGTCTACTATCGCGTTCTCGGTGTCGGGATGATTGTTATTGCAGATCACGCTGACGCCGTAGCCTTCTCTTTCACTGATCGAGCTTTGAATCTGCTTAATCGCCGACTCGATCTGCGAGATCGCCAGACCGCCAGTACCGAAGTAAGCAACCAGGCCTGCTTTGGCCATACGAATCACGAAGTCAGGTGAAGAGATGCCATGATGGATTCCACCGGCTACGTAGGCGTACTTGATGCCGTAGTCTTTTTTGAAGTCGTCGTCTCCAAAAACCGCCGCCGAGATTCCCGCTCCGCTGGTGTCGTGCCTCTTTGCGACGGGCGCCGGAGCAGGTTGAGCAGGTTCGGATACGCCCACTGGGGCCTCAACCGGAACCGGCTCCTGTTGAATCCTATCGATCAACTTCGTGAGAACATTCCCTGGTCCAACTTCGATAAAACTCATCTCGCCTTTGCGACGCAGGAACTGAATGCTGTCAGTCCAGCGCACTGGTTGCGCAAGTTGTCGCGAGAGCAGTTCAACGATCCGATCTTTGCCGTAGAGATTCGCTTCGACGTTTGAGACAACCGGGATCTGGAGATCGTGGTAATCGAATTGACGCAGGTAAGCCGAGAATTCCTGTTGCGTCGGCAGCATGTGCCGCGAATGGAAAGCGCCGCTGACCTGGAGCTGGGCAAAACGCGCGCCCGCGGCTTCGAAGATCGGTTTGGTGCTAATGACGGTTTCTTTCAGGCCGGAAATGATTAGTTGGCCGGGCGCGTTGAGGTTGGCGATGTCTACGTCGTCGAGATTGTTTTCTTTCAGAATGCGACGGACTGTCGCTTCGTCGATGCCGACGACGGCAGCCATCCCACCGCCGCTGATCCGGCTCATCAATTCGCCTCGTCTTTTGACCAGGCGCAGGCCTGTTTCAAAATCAAAAGCGCCGGCCGCAAACAAGGCGTTGTATTCGCCAAGGCTGTGACCAGCGACGTAATCGGGACGCTGCCGTTTTTCCTCAACCAGGTTGAGATATGACAAAGCACCGACAACAAACAGAGCCGGTTGTGTGAATTGGGTCTGAGTTAACTGAGACTGCGGGTCCTTCAAACATAATTCGGCAACCGAGTATCCGAGGATTTCATTGGCCTTCGCCGTCAACTGGGCAAATCTCTCAAATAGACCTGTCCCCATCCCTTTTTTCTGAGAACCCTGGCCCGGAAACACAAAGGTCGTCATTGTTTTGTTCCTCATCGCTGACCACTCAGGCCCGTTTTGACTGTCTTAAGCCGCGCGTTGATCGATGCGAGACGTTTCGTCGAGTGTCGCCGCGGTTACGGCTGGTTTTCGGAACTCGAGAAGATAGCAACCGCCATCCAACACGTAGTCGAGGCGCACGTCCTGCATTTCCTCAGGTACGAGATCGACAGGAGCGACCGTCATTTCTTTTAGGCCTTTGAAAAACTGTCGCGCGATCGGCACCTTGAGAACGTCATCGGCGAGTTTGTCTGCCTGGTCCATGATCATGATCTTGGTGCCGGGTTTCGCCACGCGGATCATCTCGCTGATCGCTTGCCGCTTGTCGCTGAAAAACTTTATTCCGCCGGCGTGAAAGACAACGTCGAACGCGTTGTCGGCGAAAGGAAGAGACTCGGCGGCGCCGAAGAAGAGCTCAAAATCCAGGTTCCACTTTCTAAGATTTTTCTCGCAGCGTTTGAGCATGCCCAACGAGATATCGAGACCGAAGTATTTGCACGTCTTTGGCAGATATCGCATGTTGCTGCCCGTTCCGATTGAAACTTCCAGGATCTTGTCACCGGGTGCGATCTCCAACTGACTCAAATACTCGGTTCGCATCTTTTCGTCGTTTCCGAGCCGGCGGATAAAGAGAAAACTCTTGATCATCGCATCGTAAACAGGTGCCAATAGATCGTAGAACTTCTGAAACTTTCGATTCGTTCCGGTCACCGCGGCCTGGTCCAAAAACATCGAGATGCGGTTGCGCACGGTAAACTCCTGGCCCGTGTTCGCATTGCGCAAAACACCGGATTGTCCGTTCCGTCCCTGCTCGGGAAAATGCTGCAAGGGTTCGAGGGTCACGGGATCGCGAAGAATGGCGACATCTTCAAGTTGCATATGAGCACTCCTTCTGCTTCGGATTGTCAGTTTTGTTGGCAGTGAAACGTGGGTCGTCGTGTTTGTCGGATGGTTCGGGGGTACTGGCTCAGTTTGAAAGCGGCGCGCTTATTGCGCTGGTCTCAATATGGACCTCGATGCCGCTTTTCAAACTGTCCAGTACCCAATGGTGGCTCGGCTCTTCAAATGGCCGATGCCTCCGAATTGACGGATGACACGATCTTTTCTTTCTTGCGGCTGGGCTTCGTCATCGAGTTCACGGCGACGCGAACGCGGGCGACATAGGTGGCTGACCAGTCGAAGAAGTACATCAAGACGAAAATGATCGTCATGAGGGGGCCGGCGAATTTCAGAATGCGGGGTTTGTTTTCTTCGCCAGTGAGATGAAGCCATTTTGGCGGCTCGGCCATCGGTGCCGGTGAGATATCGACAAACGATTTCTCGCCCGTGAACAGAAGTCTCCAGAAGCGAATCATTCCGGCGGGTGTTCGGACCAGACAGCGCAGGTTCGGAACAATCACATCGTGATCGAGGCGCCAAAGTGCGCGGTCCACCAGCCGGTCCTGAAAGTAACGCTGCAACTTCTGGACTGTTTCGGGACCGATCAACCTTCTCCGGGAATAGAAAAGAGTCTTCATCAAATTCAGACGCATTTCCCGATGAGACGGTTTTTCGTTACCGGTGTCGCCGTCGGTATCTACCAGCCAGCGCGCCAGTTGGTAACGCGGAAAAGCGATCCCGACAAACGTGACCATGTCGAGCAAGTGTGACAACAGGAAGAAACGGCTGTCACGAATCGCTCGCGTGTATTTGGCCTTGATGAGGTTCCGCATGATGTGCCAGTCCATTCTGGTGTGAATGTTCACGCGGTCGATGTATTCGCGATCGAGATGGTTCTCTCGCAAATCGCGTTCGATGATGTTTGTGATGTGCCACGACGTTACCATCGCCAGCGACATTCCCTGGCTGTAGTAGGCATCAACCACTGACGCCGCATCGCCGACCATGCCGTACCGGTTCGAGCTGACGAACGTGTCGGTCATGTGCTGGCAATTCTTGAAGACGTTGAATTCGAGGATGTTCTCTTCGAGAAGCACGCCGTCAAACAGCGGGTAGCGCCGGATGAGGTTCCAGAACTTTTCCTTGTAATTGTTGCCCGGCAGCTGGGTGCGGTGATCGTAGGAGATGCCGATGCTGATGCGGCCTTTGGATAACGGAATCACCCAGATCCAGTACCCGTCGCCCCAGAGGTGCAAAGTGTCGTGATTGCGTTTGGCCTTGCTGCCATCGCTGAACTGATGTGCCCATGGCTCGCCAAACATTTCGTCCGGCACGTTTTCGAATTGGGCCCAAATCGCCGAGTTGCGAAAACCGTCGTTGCATTCAACGTTCTCGACGGCGTGTCCCATTCTCTTCGCCAGGAACCGGTTGCGGCCTGAGCAATCGATGATCCATTTCGTACGAATGGAGCCAGTTTCGCCGCTGGTCGATTTCCAGGTCACTTCGTGTTCCGAGCCATCTTTGGTGATGACGGCATCTTTTACCCGCGCGTCGTCGAGAAACGTGATGTTCGGATGAGCTCGCGCCGTCTCATGCAAGAGGGTTTCAGCTTCCGGTCGAACGATCTGGACGTCATCCACCATAGCGCGCAGGAGTCGAGGATTCACAAATGCATCGCGCATCGATTGGGGGATTACGCTCTGCAAAGCCCATTCGGCTTTTCCGTCAAAGCTCGTGGCGCCTTCCATGCCGTAGGTGAACCATACGCCGTCCTTCGGAAATGCCTGCGAGTTATACTCGTCGAGCTCCGAGATCGTGCGCAGGAACATGTTGCTGAAAACCAGTAGCGACTCGCCGACTTTGTAACTCAGTGTTTGACCCGCAATGTTGTCGATGAGCACGACTTTGAAACCGCGCTTTGCGCACTGGATGGCATTATGTGCGCCAATGATGCCGGCACCCATTACCACAACTTCCGCATCGGTTGGTGTGATTGTTTGTTGGTCCATCTGAAACAAAACTCCTTTTTGCTGCCGAGTGAATGTGCTCCGGGTTTTACGGGTTCACTTGATTTCGATTTCGAACGGCGTCATCGCCAGCATCTCGCCGGGCTTGAAGCGATCGAAGAAAGACGCATACTTGAGCGCGCGCCGAACGTCTTCCGGCAGCGCGCTGAGAACCGCCTGTTGCTGTTGCATCGTCATTTCCGCCTTGTCGCCCTTGTTGAAAAACTGCGCAACAAATGAGCGGGGCACCGGCAGAATCACGCGCTTGATCTCATGATTTCGAGGAATCTTGGCCAGTTCCTTTGCCACTTCCACCGCGCGGTCGAGTCCGCCGAACTCGTCCACCAGGCCCACTTCTTTGGCCTGAGCTCCGGACCAGACGCGCCCTTGTCCGATCGAGTCGATGTACTTGACGTCGCGATTGCGGCCCTGGGCCACTTTGGGGAGAAACTGTTCGTAATAGAACACCTGAAGCTGCCCTTCGAACAGTTTGCGTTCGTCCGCCGAGAAAGGTTTATCGTCGCGAAAGAGAGCCGCGTTTTGACCACGCGAAATATGCTCACTGCGGATAGCGAGCATGTCATAGAGGCCTTTAACCACGGGCTTGCTTCCGTAAACACCAATGGACCCGGTGCGCGTCGAGGGCTGGGCGATGATGCGATTAGCTGCGGCTGCGATGTAGTAACCGCCTGAAGCTGCCGAGTCGCTCATCGAGGCGACAATGGGCTTTTTCTTCCTGGCGTTTTCGACTGCTCCCCAGATAATGTCCGAAGCAGTGGTCGTACCGCCGGGACTGTCGATTCTGAGGACGATGGCCTTGATTTCATCGTTGTCGCGGGCTTCTTTGATCGCGTTTACGATCGTGTCAGAGCCGACCGCCGGGTCTACAAAGAGGCTTCCCTCAACCGACTTGCCTGGTCCAATGGCTCCGGACACGTAAATCACTGCAATGCTGTCGCCCTGGTTGAGCCCGAGCGACTCTGGAGTAACGCGCCGATATGCACCATCAGTGATTGACTCCAACTTCTGGTCGTCTCGATAACCCAGAACCTTCTTGATTATGTTGTCCAGGTCGTCGCGGTAAGCGAGCCCGGTTACGAGACCTTCTTTAATGGCTTCGGTGCCGGAGAAAGGTGCTTTGTCGATTAACGCGCGCACTGCTTCGGGCGTCTTCTTGCGGCTCTCCGCAATGGCGGTAACGTACCGATTGAATTGGTCGTCGAGAAGGGAATTGGTGACCTCGCGCTGACCTTCAGACATGCTGCTGCGCGTGTAGATTTCCGGCGCGTTCTTGTATTTTCCGATCTGGTAGTTGTCGAGGAAGACACCGAACTTATCCATTGCGCCGCGGTAGAACACCGTTTGTGCATCGAGACCGGTGATGTTCAGATCGCTCACCGGCGGCATGTAGATTCGTTGGCAGGCCGTGGCGACGTAATACTCTTTGTTGGAACCCGACTCGATGTAGGCGTAGATCGGTTTCTGGGTTGAACGGAAATCATAAATCGCCTCACGAAGTTCGTCCGCCTTGGCCCAGCCGGCTCCGAACGAGCGGATGTCCAGCAGTACGGCTCCGATGCGCACGTCGGTCTTCGCTTTCTTAAGTTGTTCGGTGATTCCCGTTAACGACTGAGTTGGTCCACCGAGAAAACGACCGGAAAGCGAATCGGGGAAAGCGTAATCTGGTAACGCACCTTCGAGGCGCAGCACGAGGACCGTGTTATGGGTCAAGTACGGATTGTTGGTCCGGTAAGTGAAAAACAGAATAATGGCGACGATCAAGAGGAAGATCACAGCATTTACTACCACCAGGGCGCGCAAAACCTTCCTGGTCACACTCTTTATCGATTCAACCATTCGTTCTTTAATCGACATAACTCTCTCCTTTAAGCGTGTTCTTGAGAAGCCTCGAACGATCAAGCTGCCTTCGTTGCCGGCATGACTTCAATCGGTTTGAAATGCCAGACAAACCGGCCCCAGTAGGGATTGAGTCTGTCTACGGTTTCCTGACAAACCCGGCATTCTTCGAAGCCTTCGAATAATTCGTCGTAAGCGCCCAGCTCGACGCCGAGAGATTCGAGGAATGGTCCATCTTCCACGTTCGCACTAATCCAGCCACATGACATCGACATGATTGTTACCTCCAGAAAAATGCTTCAAGGTCGTGCCGTCAGCGTTCGTTGATGCGCGTCGCCCTTGCGACTAACGCTTTCCAACCGTCATCGCGCTTTACGTAAAGTTTGAGATACTCTGCCTGCGAGTGGGAGTGTCCGTTACCATTGCCATTCCCATTACCATTCGACTTGCCGTTGCCGTTCGCGTGGCCATTTCCATTGGACTTGCCGTTACCGTTCGCATGACCATTGCCGTTGGCCCAGGTAATGCGACCGGTGATCACCGCCGTATGGCCATCGATCCGCACGCTCACGTTACTGCGGCGGTATGGCTTCAACTGTGGATCCGCTGAAGCTACAGCTTTCAGTATCGTCGCCTTGTCGTGGGTCTGACCGTTCTGGTCGGTTACTTCGTAATCGTCAGTAATCAGGTGAGCAAGGGAATCGGCGTCGCGCCGGGCCACGGCGTCGTCCCATGACATTTCCAGTTGTCTCAAGTGTTGCTCGTCCTGGCTATGTAGTTGTGCGCTCATAATCCCTCCTCAACATTTAGTTCATTGTTCGTAGTCAGAGGCCGAATTTGGTTACGTCCAGTCGCAGCTCGGTTTTTCTCGGTAACACTATGGAAAAGGCAAAGCCACGGAGCAGCCATGAACAAGCTTTGTACTGGCCGAAATGTTTGAACCTCGAAACGAAGCTGCCATCGCTTGCAACGTGAATCTGTTCAATCTCGAGGATGTCCAGCGGAACCGTCATGCCACACTTGATTGCCTTCGATAATGCTTCCTTCATGGTCCAGACCACGTTGCTCACGAGGTGTTCTTCGCAACCGGTGCGGACCGCGATCTCTTTTTCCTGCGCCGTGAGGTTTTCCTTGAAGAGTCCCGCTCTGCCGGAGTCAACTTGTTCTACATCGACGCCCATGATGTGACCGGGTTCGTAAGCAATGGCCACGGCGAAGTCGGCTGAATGACTGAGAGTTACGCCGGGGTTGTCAAGCGAGCAATGGCGAACGAAAGGTTGGCGAAAGACTCCGGAAGAAATTTCAACGCCTCTTAGATCGTGATCGTTCAGGTAGAGTGAAATCGCTTTCTTGCCGACCGATCGGCCCAGGAAAAACTGTTTTCTTCTGATATTGCTCTTGACCTTGAGGAAGTAATCCAACTCACTAGCCTCGAGTACTTCAGCCGCTTCCAGGTCCGTCGGAAGAGACCAGCGGCCGAAAGTGAACGCCAGGGCCGCGTTTATTGCGCGCTGTTCGCGAACCATCTCCAGTCGAAAGGCGCCAGACCTCTCGATACTCGGGAAGCTTGATAACATTCGCCCGGCAGTCGAATCGCTTTGTTGGCTGCGCGAAATCATCACACCCTTTTGCTGCAGCGCGTCACTTCTTGAGCACTGCTCTGAGATTCATGGTTCGGACGAGCCGGTGGAGGTGGTTGGGATGTACGCCGAGGAGCTTTGCAGCTTCCGTGTAGTTTCCGCCTGCCTGATTGATCGCCTGCACGATGAGGTGCTTCTTAGATTCTTTCACTCCATTGGAGATCGTCGTTAGTGGCGTGTTTGCCTTCGGCTCGGATTCAACAATTATCTGAGGTAGATCCTCGAGCAGGATTATGTCGGCATTGCCAAGCACTACCGCACGCTCGATGACGTTCTCGAGTTCGCGGACATTGCCGGGCCAGTGATAGTCCAGCAGATGAGCCTGGGCCGCCGCCGAGATACCTGTTACCGGCCGGCTGGTTTTATGTTTGAACTTCGCAATGAAGTAATTGGTGAGAGCCATGAGGTCGTCGCGGCGGTCTCGCAGCGGAGGCATTTCGAATGAAACGACGTTGAGGCGGTAATAAAGATCCTTGCGGAAACTGCCGTCTTCCACGGCTAGCAAAAGGTTTTTGTTAGTCGCCGCAATCAACCGGATGTCGACTTGAATTGTGCGCGTCGAGCCCACGCGTTCGAACCTTTGCTCTTGCAGAACGCGGAGTAGTTTCGCTTGCATCAAGGGCGCCAGTTCCCCCAACTCGTCGAGGAAAACCGTGCCGCCGTCTGCCATCTCGAGCATGCCTTTCTTTTGCGTGGTGGCGCCGGTGAATGCCCCTTTCTCGTGTCCGAACAACTCGCTCTCCAGGAGTGTTTCGACGAGAGCAGCGCAATTGATCGCGACGAAGGGTTTATCAACTCTCCGACTGTTTTGATGGATCGCCCGCGCGGCCAATTCCTTGCCCGTTCCTGATTCGCCATAAATCAGGACCGTTGAGTCAGTTGGTGCGACTTTGGCGATGAACTGATAGATGTTGAGCATGCGTCCGCTTCGCCCGATCATGCTGTGCCGGAGCTCGGAGCACTGCCGCTGCTGGTTCGCCAGCGGCGAATCGCACGTGTCGCTGCCGCCATCGGACTGCATCTGTTCGATAACTTCCAACAACTCGAGCTCACTATCGTCGAAGGCAATCGAAAGATCCTGGTTGGGGGAATGTCCGTTTCCGTTGTGTGCGGCCCGTGCCGGGGCTGACCCCTTCGACTTGGCAGTCTCCGAGTTCAACTGCAATGTGTCGAGTTCGGCAAACGACAACGCGCAGAATCTTCTTAGCTTTGAGAGGGCTTGTAGTTTGGAAATCATTTGCACGGGTTTCTCCAAAGTGCATCGGAAAGACCGGATGTTTGAAAAATTGTTTTCGGGGGATCGTTTCGTTCTTGGCGTGTGTTCCCGGGTTGCGTTTGGCAGGCAGAGCTACCGCACTTTGTACCGAGAAGATGTTTTCGTTTTGAGTAACGGGATCCTGCGAAAACAACAGACGACGGCCGGGAGATTTGAATCTCCATTCGCTCGTGGTCCAATCGTTTGTCTCGAAGGATTACTCGAGGCTTGGAACGCCAAACAGAGCGTTCTCTTTTTCACACGTTACGTGTGCTCATTTCGTAGCGTTCGCAAGCCTCGAATTTCAAAGACGTGCGATCAGCGCAAAATATTTTGACGGTGATCAGCACACTCGGCTCCTCGCCGATCTCAACTGGCAATCTTCAACCGGTCTCTTTCGACCGTGAAGTGACCCTGGTAACTCACACAATTCATTAAGAGCATCACTCGCTCGCTGTCTTTCATTTCTCGTTCCAAAACCCCGACGAGCCCGCTTAATGGTCCATCCTGTATCGAGAACTTCCGGCCCGGCAGAATCTCTGTTCCCACATGCACAAAACCGTCGTGGGCCATGCGCAGACGAATCATGTCGATGACCTGGTCGTCGACGGGAACAAGCACCTCCCCAAACCGCACTACTCGCTGAATTCCTCGCGTAGCGTTGATGTCGTGAAGGGAAGTGGACGCGTCGAATCGTGCAAAGATGTATCCGGGAAATAGTGGTTTGGTAATAAACGTACAGCGATTGGTAAATTCGTTAACCCGGCGAGCTTTTATCCTGGGAGCGAGTGT
The DNA here is from genome assembly GCA_965649955.1 of uncultured bacterium. Classification (GTDB taxonomy): domain Bacteria; phylum Acidobacteriota; class Blastocatellia; order Pyrinomonadales; family Pyrinomonadaceae; genus PSRF01. Next base: position 2,699 of record CBFGMX010000130.1, on the reverse strand, counting down.
TTCTACTTTCCAGGCTTTCAGATTGTCGTCAGCCCGCTCTTCTTCCCTGGGTTTTGTTTGAACGACGTACCAATGAAGGCCGTCAAAAACATTATCGTTGCTCAACATGAAGGCCCCTCTTTGAGTCAGGAAAAAGAATCGACTCACCTGGAGAGTGTTGCCGTCGATATCTGGTTTCGCGTTTAGGCTCGTTAATTAGAGCCGGGAAAAGCTATGACAGTGCCTGGTTTACCATTTGGCTCCATCACGCCGAGCTCATTGAGAGCGTAGTGTAATTTTCCATCCGGTAACTTGCGTTCGCTGACGACGCCTTTCAACCTTAGATTGTCGAGCGATCGTTTGACGCGAACGACAGATTCATCAATTCGCTCCGACGTCAGCCACCAGTTAGCGATCCCCTCGAGGGTGTCACCCGCCTGCTGATGCTTTCGCAGATAAGCTAGTATCCGCAACTCAAGCCGATAATCTCTAAACATATCAGTGGGCTACCCTTTCATCTCTAATCTCCGCGCATGGAAGGAGCAACTCGAATGCCAAGCGAGTGGTGGTTCGATCAGTGGCGTTTTCAGATCGATTCGATGAATAGAGTTACCAGCAGTGGAGTTGTTGCTGTGAGGTTTTTGTCCTACGGCCAGGCCGGATTAGCAAAATTGTGCGACGTGAACGGCAAAACAGGGAGTGTGATCAAATTATCCTAGGACCACCAGCAAAAGTCCTTGGGTTTGGACTAGCGAAAAGTGATGTTTGTGGCGAGCTGAGCGGACGGCGCCGCTGCACATTCAGTTTAGTGGCAGGTTTTCAGGCTTGGTCCAATAAACGGAAGGAGAACCCGGCCTTTCGACCGGGTTCCTTAGTGTGTGGACGGCTGCTGAAGGAGCTTGGGGAAGCGAAGTCGCGTTGCCGCGGCTCTTGCGCTTTAAATTCATGGTAAGTCACAGAACAAATCCGTGCGTCTGCTGTTACCTTCGCACGTTGCGTGCCAATCGGCGCGCTCAAAATCACATCGCCTGTTGGCATTGTTGAGCCGACGTCATGTTGTACTTCTTCAGCAGGGCGAAGAAGGCACGACGGTTTTTCTGCGCACGCCGCGCAGCTTTACTCACGTTGCCATCACAGGCGGAAATCAATTCCGACAGATACATGCGTTCGAATGCGCTGACAGCTTTCGCTTTCGCGGACTTGAACGATTCCATCTCCGGGGAAATTTGAATCGGCGCATCAGTGGACAACTGGATGTCACGAGAATTGATCGCATTCCCATCCGCCGTAATGACTGCGCGGCGAATGACATTTTCGAGTTCTCTTACGTTCCCGGGCCAGTTGTACGCGCCCAGTTTCTTAATGGCCGCCGGCGAGAAGTGTGTGGCGTCGCTGCGATACTCAGTGGCAAAGGTGGTTAGAAAATGAAGCGCCAGCGGCAGAATGTCTTCCTGGCGATCGCGAAGTTTCGGCAAAGTTAGCGAAACGACATTGAGCCGGTAGTACAGATCCTCTCTGAACGCATGTTCGCGCACTTTCTGTTGAAGATTCTGGTTGCAGGCGGCGATTAGTCTTGTATCGGCACGGCGCAGGTTGCGTGAACCGAGGGGCCGGTACTCTTTTTCCTGCAGGAAGCGCAGGATTTTTACCTGAGCTGATAGCGGCAGTGAATCGACTTCGTCCAGGAACAACGTGCCACCGTCGGCTTCGGCGATCAACCCGCGCTGCGAATGGCGCGCGTCAGTGAAGGCGCCAGACTCGTGCCCGAACATCTCGTTTTCAAATAGTTCGCCGGGAATCGATCCGCAGTTTACCGGGATGAAGGGCTTCTTTGCGCGCGGGCTAAGGTAGTGAATAGTGCGCGCACACATTTCTTTACCGGTCCCGGTATCTCCTATCAACAGGACCGTGGCGTCGCAGCCCGCGATACGCGGAATCTTTTCGATTGCCGACATCAGAGCGGGTGCCTTTCCAATGAAGCGCTGCATGCCGAGTTGCGAGATAAGATTCAGTTGGCAGGCCTGGATCGTGTCTTCTCTTTCACTGAATCGCTGCGTAAGCCGGTGAACTCGCAATCGCATGTCATATAAGGACAGAGGGGGAAGGAGAAAATCGTCGATTGCATGCAGCAGCAGTTCTTTGCGGTCCGGCGGAAACCACGATTCACGGTTTGCGAGCGAGGGTTCTTTCAGGTACGCAAGGATGGGTACGCCGGCTGTGTTCCAGTTGTCGGCTTGAAGTTCCTCGACCCACCTCAACACATCCTCCATGGAGAGCGCGATTAAGAGGAGACGAGTGCGTGGATTGCTTAGAGCCTGTTTTGTTTCACCGGCATCGGCAAACACGTTGCAGACGTGACCATCTTCCTCAAGGCACTGAATCAGGCCCTCCAATTCACCGTCCTCGAAGCTACCGCAAAGAATCTGGATTGTATCCCTGCAAACGGCCGGCGAATTTTCTAAAGCGTGTTGGGCTGACGTAAGCATGTTGATTCCTTTCTGGAGCTGTCTTTGACTGATTATTTAGAAGCTCCAATTCGGGTGATCCTTTCGTACCCATGCGACGCGGGGAACAATACAGGCTTCCAGGAGATGCCGTCTTTAACTAGTTCCTAATTAATTGCTAATTAGTTATTAGTTAAAAACCGGAGAAAATCGATGTGTTTTTGGGTTTGGAGAAGTGGGAGAAGCTAAAGCTCGATACCGAATCGCTCGGCCATG
>CBFGMX010000129.1:0-15599 GCA_965649955.1 uncultured bacterium | reverse complement strand
CAAGGTAGTGTTATCATCCGCTTGGATAATGTGAATAGTTAGGCGTCGAAAAGAAACCTTCGGAAGGCGCACATGTCGGCACCCAAGACCAAACCCACAGAAGTCAGCGTCGAGAGTCATATCGCTGCCATTGCGAACGAGGAGCAACGGAATGACGCCCGGACTCTGGTTGCTCTAATGCGAAGAGTTACCAGGCAAGAACCAAGGATGTGGGGGCCAAGCATCGTCGGATTCGGGAGCTACCATTACAAGTACGCCAGTGGTCATGAAGGCGATTCCGCTCTCGCAGCGTTTGCCGTGCGTGGCAGTGAGTTGGTTGTTTACACCGCGGCGGAGTTCGAAGGTCGGGACGTCTTGTTGGCCAGGCTTGGAAAGCACAGGACTGGGAAGGTATGTGTTTACATCAGGCGCCTGGCCAACGTCGATCTGAAGGTCCTGGAGACGTTGGTAGCCCGATCGGTAGCAGAGACGAAGCGTCTCTATCCGCAAGCCAATGAAGACGACGCCTAACGATGTCTTACGCCGGACCCGCCTTTGGCGAGCCGGTGAAGTCCACGCTCGGCGCTGGTCTTGTCTGTAAGGTCAAATGAAGTTCATCCTTTTGATTACCGTAATTGGGCTTTTAGCCGTCAGTACGCCGAGCCAGGAGCCCTGCCCAGTTGATAATCCTTGTGGCGGTATTCCGAGATGGTCAGAGCACGGTAACCTGCGGTGGCGCGATGAACGGGCACGGCTGGACAATTTAGCATCACAATTTCGGAAATCACCTGATCACGTAATTCACTTCTTAGTATATGGGGGAATGCATTCGTGCAAGGATGAAGCTAGATTGCGCGCTTTGCGTGCGAAGAAGTATCTCGTACAACATCATTCCATTCCGCCTAAGAGCATTAGTTGGAGGGATGGTGGTTTTCGTCAGGAGCTTCGGGTAGAAATCTGGTTACTTCGTCAAGACCAGCCGTTGCCCGAGCCCTCTACCTTTCTGACAATCGATCCTGCCGATGTTAAGTCGCAGCGGAAATGCAAGTCGTAACCCTCCCTGTTTGGTCCACTGTTCAGCAATTCAATCCCTGTCGGGTCAAGCTGCTACACCCGAGAACACTTCCACCATTCAGCGTTGACTCGGCGGTGGTCCTAACGTAGAAACGTCGCGTCGGATCAGAAACCTGTGTGTCTGGAGAGACCGTGGCCGCGAACACCCTTGACGATCTACTTGATCGCCTCTCGGAACTAAAGTGTCGCTTCGAACCGGGCATCAGCCTGAGCGCGCAAAAGCTCCTGGCCCAACTCGGCCGGCGCCTTTTCCCAAATGCCGTCTCGTTGATTCGCTTTCATGAAATCCTGCTTTTCCTGCGCGCGTATCCGCACACTCCTGCAATAAGGCAAAGCAGTGAGGAACTTCTCGCGTCTTTCCACAAACGCGTCACCCGCCTCCGCGACTCTGGCGCTGACCTCTCGGCCTTTGCCGACCCGCCCGTGTCAGGAATCGCCGGCACAGCATTCTCAGCCATCTGGGGCTATGACATCGTGCGGGATCTTGCGGCGCGTTATCCGTCGCAGGTCGAAATTGATTGGGAGGACTACGGCGACGAAGAGCGGCTGGTCGCCGTTCTGAAAAGTTTTTTGCCGCTGTTCGAGGATGGAGCTTACGTTCTATATCCAGTCCCGTATCTTGCCTGGATTCGCGCCGCTAAAAGGCCCAACGAAACCGACCTTGCGTGGCTGCTGCGCCAGTTCGAACAGCTCTCGGTCGACGAAAGAGTGAAAGCCAATCTCTTCGATTCGCTCAAGCTCTGGGTTCATTGGAAACTCGGCAACTCACCAGCGACGCGCACGAGGATGCGGTTTCGAGTGAACAGAACCTTCTACCACGATGGACCACTTATCAAACGCAGCGACGTCTCACTTGCCCGGGAGTTGGAGAATCAGTTAACGCTACCGCGCACGAAACTTTCCCGTGCCGCCGGCCGGAAACTGTTGACCCTGGTCCGTGACATGATGACCGTGCGGTATCGCGAGCTTCATGGTTTTACCTACGGCGACCCGCGGAACGTCATACGGGCAGATGCCGGTCGCGGCGTCGAATTCATTATCTGGGGTTTGCCGCGAGCTCACCGTCTGCCCTTACTCGCTTATCATGCTGTTTTGATCCTCAAGAACGGTGTTCCGACAGGTTACGCTGAATCCCTGGCGCTCTTTGAACGCACCGAGGTTGGCCTCAATCTCTTCTACAGCTTCCGCGATGGCGAGTCGGCGTGGATCTACGCTCGCCTGCTTCGTTTCCTCCGGCAGTACCTAAATGTCTCGGTATTTTCAGTGGAGCCATACCAACTGGGCAGCCACAATGAAGAGGGTATCGAGGCAGGCGCGTTCTGGTTCTATCGAAAGCTTGGCTTCCGCCCGATCCAACCGCAGGTGGTCCGCATGGTTGCGCGGGAAGAGCGCAAACTTGCTAACCGCCGCGAATATCGCACTCATGCGCGCACATTGCGTCACCTCGCCGCAGGGCATCTCCTTTACGAAGCGCCGTCGGCTCCACATCCCGGTGAGTGGGACAATTTCCGTGTGCCAAACATCGGCCTGGCAGTTCAGCGCCGCCTGGCCCAGCAGTCGCGCGGCAGCGAACGAAAGCTCCGTCAGGCGTTCGTGACTTCCGTCTCACAGGCACTTCGACTCAAGCCAACAGATCTGAGCGCGTCAGGGCAGCACGTCTTCTCGGAACTCGCTCTGGTACTGGCAATGCTCCCCGATCTATCGCGCTGGTCAAAAGAGGAAAAGAGCGCTATCAAACAGATCGTCCGGGCTAAGACGGGCACTGATGAATTGCGATATCTAAAACTGTTGCAGCGCAACCAGAAACTGCGAGATGGTTTGAGGGCCATCGGCTCTCGCGAGGTGATCGAGAGCCAATGATAATTGCAGACATCAGATGAAAGCTTTGGCTGGAAACAGACGGTGGTTGCCAACAGCTAGGGCTCTTCACCTTCCTGCCGGGCGGTCCTCGTGTTCAAGTATTCTGCAAGCGTTTTGTCCGCCGTTTGGATGTGGACCAGAAGCCAACTTCGCAGAGCCTCAATCAGACTGTGCTTATCTGCCGCCGTTCCCGTGGCAAGGTTACGCTTCAGGTTTTGCACTTCAGCCAACAGCCGTTCGTGCTCCAGAAAGTGAGACTCATAGCGTTCGTAGGCGTGCAGCCTCATCAGAAGCTGTTCCGAGAGAAAATGGAGATTTGAGAGCTCCACTAGCTCATTAAGCAGAGCGTAGACCACGGCGTCGTCAGCTCCGCTCCGAACGGCAGCCTTAAGGTCATTGAGTAAGCTAAGTTGGCCCAAATGCTCCCGATCCATCGAAGCAATGCCAAAGGTCGGTTCTGTTGGTTCTTCCATTGCGTCCATATTATTCCCTATTCTCGTATTGCTCTTTCCCGGGATCCACTTTGGAAAAGAGGCTTCGTCGGTCCCACCAGATCATAGGCGCGGCGGCTGACAACCAGATACTTGTCAGCCCAACGCATTCTGCGGAAACCCAACAGGTGAAAGACCTGCAGTGGCAGAATACGCGCGATACGCGTGTTGATAATCAAGTAGTTTTCGTTGAGTAAATCGCGGCGAACTCCGGGAAGGAGATGAATGTAGTGCCCGACTTTCAGTTTGCGAAGCACTGCGGACAATTTGAGCCAGAACGGCTTAACCTCACGCGCAAGGAAGAAGCCGTCATCACCTAATGGCTGGTACAGAGGCATCAGAATCAGCCCTGTCTCGGAGGCTTTGATCTTGCCCGCGCGATCTCGTGCCAAAACCTTCCCGCGGCGAACGGCCTGAAAATTCCTAAAGCCCGGCTGCATCTTGAAACCATCCTCCGGCCCAATCGCATGTCGATGGCGTACCTCCACCACTTTCATTCCACCGCTGGCGCGCTTGAGTAGGGATCGACTTTGATCGAGTTCCGGCAGATCCTCGCGACGAAAGTTTCCTGTCGATGCGGTCGCGTTCCAAATTACCGCCTCATCATGGTCTACAGAAGAGATGGCCTCATGCTGTCCGGCCTCGACGCCCATTGTTATGGCACCCAGATTGTTAACGTATTCGAGCAGAGTCCCGTCAATCTGTTCCTCCAGCCCAAGCACAATCGTCAAGGGGAAGGTCAGTGCAAAGCGGCGATTCCGGAGAGTGTCGCCGACGGTAGCAAATGGCTGTCCGTGGGCCGAAGTAGTGTGCAAGTCGACAAAGTAAATCTCGCCTCGGGCGCGGCTGACCGCTTCTCTCATTACCGCAAGCAATTCGCGTTGTTCGAGGAGCTCTGACACTTCCGGAACGCCTCGCTTCTCCAGCTCGGCTTTTCGAACATTCTCAGCCGTCCATTGCCTGTTTAGATCGGCATCGATGTAACGAACTCTCTGCTCGAGCGCGCGTGTGTTTCCTCGAAGCAAAACCACCTCGCCACGCAGGACAGCGCTGCGTTCTTGCATGCGAAGTCGTACGCGATCCGCCGCCAGCACGCCAGCCGGCTCGTTTCCGTGAATGCCACCAAGGATTATCAGAGTAGGACCAGGCAGGGATCCCCGAATGGATGCAATTAGATGTGCGGCTGGCCTGGCAAGCTGGCTTTTAGGTCTGAGCTGTGTGGTTGAGATCATAACGTCCTGCAATCTTGTTTCTTCAGTTCGTGAAGCAGGCTTCACAGGTGTTGCTCCGCTGTTTCTTCGGCAGGAGCAACGGCGGTAAAGTCCTCACTGAAGCGCCGCGCATACTCCGTCAGGAGACTTATGACTCGCCCTTGGTCAGGAGAGCGCACTATCAGCCCGACATGCCACGGCTTCCGCACGCGATACACGATCTCGGGATCGTCATAGCTGGAAGTACACGGGTTTTCCTGACGTGCCAGTGATACAGCAATGCCTCCATACTCTTTGCGAACGGGTGGCAGAATGTAGGGTCGCTCGGGCGTGGCGAGTTCAAGTCTGGCCCATTCGCGCCAAAGATTAATACCCGTCGCCGCTGCGATAGTGTCCGCCGTATAAGCACCACCGACGCGTGCTGCGACCTCAAGAAAAACGAACTGATCGCTCTCTTGCCGCTCCGAGTCCGCGCGGCGGATGAATTCAGCGTGTGTCACCCCCTGCTCGAAACCGAAGCCGTCCAGCAACTTCTTGTTGAGCTTGAGAAGAGCACGCTGTTCCTGCGAACCATGCTTCACGAAGTATGAAATGGGGACCCCGCCAGAGTGCGATACCTCGAACGGTGGTGCGCCGTAACGTTCGACGCTGGCGAAAAGCACCTTCCCTCCCGCAACCAACGAATCGACGTGATAGACATCTCCCGGAATGAATTGTTCGAGCAGATGAAAATCTGATCTTTCGTGCAACGCTTCTCGGGCGTCGAGGTCAGAGATCGCTCGCCACACTGCTTCGGAGTCGTAGAGTTTTTTCATGCCCATCGCGGAGGCGCCAATGCGAGGTTTCAACATCCAGGGCGATGCGGTTCGCTTCATAAATTCGCCAACCATTTCGTAGTTGACCAACGAGACAAACGTCGGTTGGGGAATGACAACTTCGTTGGCTTTACGGCGCATTGCCAGCTTGTCCTGAAAGCAACGCGCGGTGGTCGCGCCCATGCCCGAAACACCCAGGTGTTCGCGGATGTGGGCCGCCGTGACAATGTCATACTCTTCGAGCGCGACCACGCGTAACACCCGTCGTTGCCGCGCGACGCAGGTCGCCGCGGCCAAATAAGACTGCACACTTGTTTTTCCGGGAATGGCAATCAGATCGTCGAGCGACTCACGAGCCCAATCGGCGCCGAGCAGTTTTGCTCTCGTTAGCAACACAACCGCAGCGCCCAGCCGCTTACACTCGCGGATAAAATCGTTGCCCTTGAAGAAGCTGGCGACGCAGATAATGGTTGGCGCGTTTGAGTCCGTCATAACTCCCACAGGCGTCTACTCACAGCTTTGCCTCGAGTGTCTTGGCCTGCGACAGAAAGGCACAAGTTTGTCATCGATGAGATTGCAAGCGACATGCCGGTAGGGCGGCAACAGAATATGTTCACGCAAACTGTTCCGGGCAAGTGCTCCTGTGGAAGGTTTCGCTCTTATTGCGGGAAAACGCGCAGGTCCCGCGCCTTAGATCGGCAAGGGCGCGAGTCTCCGTCTCCTCAGCGGCCTGAATCATAATGTTCCTCACGGACGCCGGACCGCCTTTCCAGGCATGGCGCCTTCAACGATCTTTTCATCACGAACGACGAAGACGCCGCCGACCAGCACGTGACGGATGCCTTCGGAGTACAACGCCGGCTGCTCAAAGGTCGCGCGGTCGATGACAGTTGTCGGGTCGAAGATCGTGATGTCGGCATCGGCGCCCACCTTGATGCGGCCTTTGACGCGCATAGCGGGAACGATCTTTTCCAAACGCTTTGCGGGAAGGAGAGACATTTTGCGAATCGCATCCATCAGTGAAAGCGCATTCTGCTGCCGGACATAAACACCAAGCACCCGCGCAAAAGAGCCTGCTCCGCGCGGATGGCCCTGGCGGTTTTGGATCCATCCATCGCTGGCGACCATCACCCGTGGGTCGGCGGCGGCAAGTCGCGAGATCTCTTCGGGGATCGCATGGCCTATTACGGATCCTCCTTCTTTTCGGTAACGCGCGAACGTTTCCGCAGTTAATCTCTCGCCCGTCGCCACCCATTGCAAGTCTTTGAAAGTAATGCCGAACTTCTCTTGCCAGCCCTCGTCGTAAATGGCTGAATCCAGGCGGGTCTGCGTCGCGGTGTAAGGATAAGCTTCCGTCGTAACGTCCAGGCCTCGCCGCTGAGCGCCTTCGATCATTTTCAGACAGGTAGCCGTTTGCCGGAGGCACATGCTGGTGATATGCACGACGTGCAGCGAGGCGCCGGTGCCGGCAGCGTTTGCCAGGAGTTCCTGCAATGCTCCAATACTGCTCCCCGGTTCGACCCCGCCCGCGTTTCTCATATGAACGTAGTTCGTCACGCCGCGCTCGGCCGCGACGGCGAAAAGATCGAACACCTCTGCCCGCGTCGTCGTCGGCACGTAGTTGATGCCGAAGCCGATGCCGAGCGCGCCTTCGTCAAGTCCCTGTTTGATGAGGTCGGAAACTTGGCGGACCTCGTCGGGCGTTGCGACCCGGTTGATCGCGTTGTCACGAGGGAGAAATGCACCGGTGTCTTTCATCACGGCCATTTTCGCCGGGATATGGCCGACCGTCGCGCCGAAGTTGATGAGGGCTTTGCCTTCGCGCCGTGCGTACCACGCGGCAACAGGCGAGACCCCGACCTCCATTTCAAGCGCCGTCGTTACACCGTCGCGAGCTTTGTAGCGATAATTTTCGTCGTCCTGCCCGTGTGAATGCAGATCGATGAATCCGGGCGCGATGATCAGACCTTTTGCGTCGATCACCGTGCGGCCGCGCAGGGACCGCGTTGAGATGGCAGCGATCTTGTTTCCGCGGATGCCGACATTGCGAACCCCGTCCAAATTCGATTCCGGATCGATCACCCGCCCATTCGCAAGCACAATGTCGAACTCAGCGGCGTTCTGCCCTTTGACAACCGATGCTGGTATGGTAAGCAACGCCATCAAAACCGCTGCGATGATCGGGAACGATAAACCGCGGGTCCACACGTAACAGCTCATGACTGTTTCTCCTTTTTCGTGATGACGCGCCTTCCTACTCTCTGCTATCTCTGCGCCCCGGCGGTCTCTGCGTTAAAATATTGGTGCCGATTGTGGTTAACGCCAAGCTCCCCCAGCTTCGAATAATGGAAACAGAAGCACCAGTTGTCAGGAAGACCTTGCCTATTCACATGCTCAACTTAATGACCCAGTTGAGCGTTGAAGTATTATGAAAGAGCTTTGGAAAAATTTCCACAAAGTGAGGTGGCCCAAAGCGGCATCGAATATCACGGTTGAATTGAAAACTAACTCTGTCCCCCAATTTCACGTCTAGAGAAAGTTGGACCATTAACGTCCGCTCTTTAGGGAACAATTCACACGCGAATGTCCAGCAGTCCAGATCCAAGGAGGCAATCATGACGCTGCCCAGCTACGCGATGAACCAGGCAAGTTTTCCAGAGATGTACGAGCGATGGCTCGCGGGTCCTCTCTTCCGGCCATGGGCCGAATTGACTCTCGAAGAAGTGGCGCTGTCCCCAGGCGATCGTTTCCTCGACATAGCTTGCGGAACGGGAGTAGTGGCACGTGTTGCAAAAGAGCGCCTCGGTGATGCCGGATACGTTGTCGGCATCGACATCAGTCCGCAGATGCTAGCCGTTGCCCGCGCGGTGGCACCATCCATTGATTGGCGCGAAGGCAACGCCGACGCTCTGCCTCTTCACGACGGTGAGCAGTTCGACGTTGTCGTCTGCCAGCAAGGATTACAGTTCTTTCCTGATAAGCTCGCGGCAGCAACGGAAATGCGGCGGGCGCTGGCGAAGGGCGGCAGGTTGGCCGTGACGACATGGCGCTCTGACGATGAAGTACCGTTTTTCCGCGAGCTGCGCACAGTAGCGGAGCGCCACCTGGGCGCCATTGCGGATCAGCGGCACAGCTTCGGCGACGCAACTAGGCTTGAAGCTCTGCTCCGGGAGGCAGGCTTACACGATGTTCAGTCGAAGACGATCTCGCGCACTATTCGTTTTAATGCCGACGCACCCCTTCTGCGATTGAACACAATGGCGCTTGTCGGCATGAGTGCTGCCGGCAAGGCAATGGACGATGAGGAACGGCAGTCTGTCGTCGATGCGATCGTCAGCGAAAGTGAGCCCCTGTTCCAGCCTTACACTAATGGATCGGAACTCGCTTTCGAACTCCGTACCAATTTAGCAACGGCTAAAGCTTAACCCGGTTCTGGATCAAATTAGTGGATCGAGCCTCGCCGCCTCCGCGACGCGGGAAACCTCAACACCGGCTTCTTTCAGTTTTCGTAATCGCTGGTGGCCCAGGATTGCCGCCCCGAGAGCCGTCGTAAACTGGACCATGTCTCCCTCGGGCACGTTGACCTCTGACTTCAACTTCTCGCGCACGACACGCGCCATCATACCGAAACGCAGGATGCCTCCGATCAATGTGTATTCAGGCTCCATCTGCACGCGCCGCATCAATTGGACGGAACGATCGACCAGTGATGAGATCGCGCCATGCATGATGTCCGCAGGTGGTGCCCCCATCGATAGTTGATTGATCACCTCGGACTCTGCAAACACTGCGCAAACGCCTGAAATGGGCACGGCAACTTTCGACGTGGCGACGAGTGGCCCAATCTCTTCTGTCGAGTAGCCCATATAACGGGCAGTTTTTTCGATGAATGCACCCGTACCCGCAGCGCACTTGTCATTGAGCCGAAACGACCTGACTTTCGCAGACTCGTCCAGCCGGCTTGCCTTCATCGTTTGGCCGCCGACATCGAGAACCGTGCGTGTCCCGGGAAACAGAAACGCCGTCCCTCGCGCGCTTGCCGTTAAATCCGTCACCGCAACATTGATAAACGGAACCATGTGACGGCCAAAACCCGTCGCAACCACGTAAGCAACATCAGTGTCTTCCAGCCCTGCTTGTTTAAGCGACAGGTCAAAAAGTTTGCGCGAGACTTCCGCGAGTTTGAAACCGGTGTTGGCCAGAGCTTTGCCGACGATCCTAAAGTCATCCGACAGAATAAGGGCCTTTGTGTAAGTCGAGCCGACGTCAATGCCAACGGTGTAAGTCATAACAAGTATTCACTGACCCGCCACGGGAACGCGGCTTACGCGTATGTGGTCCAGCGCAAACAGCGCTGCGCCAAGCGCGCCCATGAAATGTGAATCCGAGCTCACGTTTACCTTCAGGTTCATTCCTTTATTAAGCGCCTCGATCATACCGATGTTCCTGGCAACACCGCCTGTGAATGTAACCTCCGGCTCGATGCCGACGCGCCGTAACAATCCGATCGACCGCGCCGCGATCGATTGATGCACCCCGAGCAGGATGTCTTCGATCTTTTTTCCCTTACCCAGCCAGGAAAGAACTTCAGATTCCGCGAAGACCGTGCACGTCGTGCTGATCTTAACGGCTCGCTCGGCGCGTAGCGCCACTTCCCCCAACTCCTCGAGCGGAATATCTAGCGCAGCCGATGCCGCTCCCAGGAACCTGCCTGTGCCGGCGGCGCACTTGTCGTTCATGCAGAAATCAACGATCTCGCCGATCGCGTTCACGCGAATTGCTTTCGTGTCCTGCCCACCCATGTCGACCACCGTACGGGTCTGCGGAAACATGTGCACAGCGCCGCGTCCATGACAACTGATCTCGGTTATCTGGCTATTGCCGAACGTCACGCGATACCGGCCGTAGCCGGTGCCGATAACGTACTCGACCTGGCGTTCGTCGAGAGAAGCAGAAGCGAGGGCCTGGGCAAAAGCATTTTCGGCGGCGGCAATCACGTTCGCTCCGGTGTCAATCAGCGCACGCCCCGCGATCACGCCACCTTCGTCGATGATAACTGCCTTGGTCTGGGTAGATCCGACGTCAACGCCGGCTGCATACGCCATAAAGACTCCATCTATTTCTCAACGGGCAGCGGCCAGTCTCCGCGATGCCAAACCTTCAAAAAACGCGTCGGCCCGGTTCTTCAACTGGGCCTCTGACACGACGCGTCGGTCCATCATGTCCGACTCAATGAACAGGCTCGCAATATCGCGCGACGCCATCAACGCTCGACGATTGTCAGCTAATCCAGTTGAGACGGTGCGACAACTCTTAATCGGGTGGTACACCACGCCGTCGACGTTAAATGGTTCAATCATCTCTGCCAGCGCCTGTTCCTGGTAAAACATGCTATCCATCGCATTGCGAACGTAGATCAGCACCCCTTCGGCAAAACTCTCAAGTGGCCGGCTCAAGTCGTATTCGTAACCCTGACTGACTCCACCCGCGGCAAACCAAAGATAGGTTGAATTGACAAAGGTGCCGCCCCATTCGCTAAACAGCTCGTTAAAGCGGCGAAAGATCGGATAACACGGAACACCGACGAACAACAGCCGGTACTTCTCGTCGGTCATCGTGCCGATGCCCTGCGCGGCCTTGAATTCCATCTCTTCGACCAGATCTTCGAAGTACTTCGCCCCCTCGCGCGTCCCGCGAAACCCATTCGACACTCCAAGGTATATCGTTCCGTCGGTGAGCGCGTTGAAGACAGACGGCGTACTCTGATTTAGTTCAAGTACGCGGCGCCACCCGCGACTCATAACATTGGCATGGTCTAAGTTCTCACGCAGGCGATCGATATCGAACTTCTTTCCCGTCATGCCCTCGCAAACAGTGATTAGCTCTTTTACCTGGGCCAGGACGTAGCTGCGATCGTTCTCGAAATCAGGTTCCCCCGGCCAAGTCTGTTTTCCGCGTGCGCGGGTTCCCGGAATATCGAGCGTGAAGATCGGAATGTGATACATGCGCTCCCAGATTTCCGCCCACTTGATGTACGTGTTGCAGGCGTTCGTCAGAACTGCCAGCGAAGGCGGCGGGATACGACCCATCGGATGTTCGCCGTGACGCAGTTGAACGGCGACGTCGGCTTTAACATACCCGCAGATATCCGGCGAATAGCCGTAGTCTTCCGCCTGGTTAAGGTACTCATGCGCGACGCGACGCACCGCCGTCTGCAGCGAGTTGATCTCGGGCATCACGACCGGCAGATCAAAGACGCGCAGTAGTTCGGCCATGCTGCCCATGACGAAAACATACGCTGCCTGACCGCCTGTTTCCGCGGTATGGTTCAGTTCAGTAAACCACTTTTGAAATAGTGCTGCGCCATCACGGTTGCCGCGGCCGACGATTTCAGGTGTGTGGACCATGTCTTTGTACAATCAGCTAAACAGGATATTTTCGACAAACGTCTCCAACTGAATTTCCATGGAATCGAAGCTGGTCATGCTCTCCTCAAATTCGCCGACAAAATACGGGATGCCTGCCTTGTCGAGCGCGCGTGTGTACGCAACCTGCTCTTCGAGGCCAGGCTCGCACATTTTCGCGGCGGTGATGATGGCGGCCTCCGCTCGTGCATTTCGAATCCGTTCGAGCAGCATCTTCTCTTTCGGTTTGCGCAGATCGTGTTGGACCGGGCTATAGGACGATTTTTCCAGGTAGGCTTCGGCCAGGTTGAACAGCGGATCGCCGTTGGGCGAAACGTCTTCGAGCAACCAACGCAACCCGATCAACAAGTCGTCATCGACGACGTAACACGAGCGCGCGATGGCGCGAATCAGGTCCAGCGGAGGCTGTTCACAGAAACCACCTTCGAACACGACCCTGACTTTATCTTGCGTACGGGTCCCACGGGCGCGAATTTGCGGGAGTAAGGTGCGCAGCAGTTCGTTGTGTTCTTCGCGCGGAATCAGTCCGGCAAGGGCTACGAGCACGTATGCCTCATCGGCAGAAATGAGCCATGGAGTGTTCCTCTTTATCTCGTATAGCTCACGAATCAGCCGGCGATTCTCGTTGAAGACAGCGATCGAATTCGGCAGCGCATCATCGTTGATTGTCTCGCCGGAGATCTCTTCGATTGATCTTTTTAAGCGGTCATACTCCCCTCGGAGATAGATGACGGAATGTGGCGAGTTCGGATTTTGGGGCAGATACAGAATTTGACATGGATAAGAGACATTGCGTCCCCACACGGCCGCGAGATTGCGCGCGGCGTCGCAAATGGGATGTGTAACAAACATCTCAAGCGGGACAGTGTTGCTAAGGGCGAGTTCTAGCGAGGTCTTGAGAATCGAACAGAGATACGATCCAAAACGCGAGTCTGAATTGACCGCTTCGATGGGAGCGCCACGAACTTTGAACGGCAAGAGACCGGCGGCGTGAACGATCTCTTCAGGAAAATTAACCTGAAAATGGCCCACCACCTTCCCACCACGCTCGCGCCAGCGCTTGACGGTTGGAAAAGTCGTGTCTTCAAACAACTCGCGGCATTCGTAGATCGCATCGTCCAGCGATCTGTTTTGCCATTCGTGAAAGATCAGGTCTGTCATTAAGAAGCGTTATCCTGGAGTCATCTCTGCGTTCCCTGCGTCTCTCTGCGTAGAAGGAATCAACGCGGAATTGACGCAGAGCAAAGTCATTCAGCCAACCATGTTGAGTCCGCCGTTGACGCTGAAGACCTGGCCCGTGATGTAACTGGCTGCATCAGAAGCGAGAAACAAAACCATGGGCGCAATTTCTTCAGGCCGGCCCAGACGCTTCAACGGGATAAAGTTAACGATCGACCCAAGAATCTTGGCGGTGAATTCATCAGCCCGCATTTCCTCAATCAGGGGCGTATCGCATAACCCGGGCGATACAACGTTGACTCGGATATTGTCGCGGGCATGTTCGCGAGCGATCGTTTTCGAAAAGGCCATGATCGCTGCTTTGGAGCTTGCATAGATAGCTTCGCCAAATGACCCGATGAGTCCCGTGTCTGAACTGATGTTGACGATCGCGCCCTGCTTGCGCTCGACCATGTGCGGCAGAATTACGTGGCATGTATTGACCACGCCGAGGAAGTTAATTGTCAGCACTTTTTGCCAGAGATCGGGCGTGGTCTTGAGGAATGGGAGCAGACGGTCCCAGCCTGCGCAATTTACCAGCACGTCGATCTTCTCGAACATTCTCAGCGTTTCATCACGGAGCTTCTCGACATCTTCGCGTTTTGTTACGTCCGTTTGGACGGCGACCACACGCCGGTGCGAGGTCTCGCTGATCTTTAATGCCGTGTCGTGAGCATCTTCGAAACGCAAATCGCCAATGACGACATCAGCTCCGGCTCCAGCAAAGGCCTCCACCACGGAGCGTCCAATGCCCCGGGCGCCGCCTGTGACGATTATCGACTTATCGTTCATCTCAAAGGTCTTCATAATTTCTCAGTAGCTTACTGGCATTGACTTACCGGACTCCGGACCCCGCGCGGAGCTTACCTGGACAACAGTCTCGACTGGTGTTTGCTTACTGCTGAGCTTGAACAACTCCAAAGCGTTCTCGCGCAGAATCTTCCTTTGCACTTCCTCCTTGAGACCGAGATCGCAAAGCTGTCGCAAGCTTTCTTTCCAGGGCAAACCATTCGTGCCCCAGAGACACCGATCGCGACCCAACCGGCTATTCATGAACTGAACAATCTGCGGCGAGAGATATTTTGGTAACCAGGCATCGACCCCAAACCAAATGTTTTCCCACTTGTAACAAACCGACAGTAGTTCATCGACCCAGGGCCATCCGGTGTGCGCACCGATCATTTTCAGATCGGGAAAATCGCAGGCAATGCGATCAAGGAACATTGGCCGCGCGCCGTCGCTGGGCATTGCTTCGAGCACATGGCCCACCTGCATCGACACCGGCACATCAAGTTCGACGCACTTTGCGAAAAGCGGATACATCTTTGGATCATTCAGAGGGATGTCGAAACCATAGATGTGGACGTAGACACCCTTGAACCCGTGTTTGGTGACAGCGAGTTCGATTTCGGCGAGACTTTCTTTGATTCGAAATGGGTTGTAACCAGCGAGACCCACAAATCGATCGGGGTGAGTTTCGGTGTACTGGAGCACGTCATCGAGTTTGGTGTCCATGTACATCCATTTCCGCCAGTAGGACCACATTTTGCACTGGGTAATGAAGACCTTTTCAACGCCGGCGTCGTCCATCTGCCGCAGCATCTCCTCGATGGAAGCAAATCGCGGCAACCCGCCGATCGCCTTCTCCATCCGGCAGACCAACTCGCCTTCCTTGGCACGGTCCCACTGCTCCATGAACTCGGGCGTCGCAACGTAGTACATGAAGTCGATTGCTTGAATTTTTTCAGACATAGGCGCCTCCACCTTCAGGGGGAAAGGGCAATTGATGTGCCTAGTCGGAAACCTCCCCACAGTGCCAAATCCCGGGGCTTATGAGCATGTCGGCTGTGGATTAATCCGAGCAAGAGTGGGCAAAAAAACCCAATGATGGATGGGTCGGACAGGGTAAGTGGCCGCGAAGAAGCACAAAAGCCCAGACGATCTTAACAAGGCATAGCTGGTATCTAATCGTTAAGAGCTGTAACCTGAGCCTGCATCTCCCCCTGTTCTCGCGCCCAGAGGAGTACCCCAAATGTCTAAAAAGTCCTTGCTCGCACTGCTAGCGGCGCTGTGTGCGGTTTCGCCGAGCCTCGCGCAAACGCAGTCCGACGATGTTGTCCGCATCACCACTAACCTCGTTCAGATCGACGTCGTCGTTACCAAAAACGGAAAGTCGATCAAGGATCTGAAAGCCGAGGACTTCGAGATCTTCGAAGACGGACGCAGGCAGGAGATCACCAGTTTCGCTTACGTTTCCAACGTTACGAACAGTGCCGGCGCTTTAGCTGAAGCGGGAACGACGAGCAGTAAAGACACGAACGCTTCTTCCGATCGCAAGTCGCCTCCGCCAATCGCGACAGAAATTTCGCGAAGAAGGATCGCTTTCGTGGTTGACGACTATGGCCTGTCCGCGCAGAGCATGACTGACGTCAAGCGACAACTACGTAAATTCATTGACGAACAACTGGATCCCAACGACTTGATTGCAATCATTCGCACCAGCCGCGCTAGACGCGAACTGCCGCA
>CBFGMX010000128.1:0-15617 GCA_965649955.1 uncultured bacterium | reverse complement strand
TTCTTCGCCATTGCTTTGCCGAGCTTGTTCTTCGGCAGCATGCCCTTAATGGCCAGCTCCAGGACCCGCTCGGGTCGTTTAGCAATCATCTCCCTTGCGGTGGTCTGTCTGAGACCTCCTGGATACAAAGTGTGATGGCGATAGAGTTTCTGATCGACCTTGTTTCCCTTCAATACTGCCTTGCGAGCATTGATCACAACGACGTGATCGCCCATATCGAGAAAGGGCGTCCATTCGGGACTGCGCTTACCGGTCAGGATCGAAGCAACCTCAGACGCGAGATGTCCGACCGTCTGGCCGCTCGCATCAACCACGTACCATTTTCGTCTTCCAGCGAGTTCCTTACCGCTGGGGAAGTATGTCGACATAGTTAACTATCTCTGTTTTCAGCGAATAAAACGCGAACGGCTAGAATAACGTCGGCTCTAAAATGTTGTCAAGCAACCGGGGTCTTGTGCGGTGCTGGAGGGGTGGGTTTCGCTTGGCAAATTCGTTCGCTGGGCAAATTCGGGAGTCGTTCAGACTCGCCTGAGACAATATGTCTCATTACGTGATTCGTCGCAAGACCTCTTGAAGGATCTTTACAGTGTGGTGTTTCGCCCTGGGGAGATCAGTGGAGAAGGAAATGAAAAAGGCCCTTGAGCGGCATGCCCAAGGGCCTTGAGTTTTAAGCATTGCGATGGTTACGGCTTGTCAGGCGTCTTGGCCGGCGCGGAGCCGTCGTTACGCTTCAGTTTCGGCGGTGCTGAAGAGTCGCTTGGCTTCTGCTCGCCGTCTGGCGTAGTCGTCGTCGTGCCGTCGTCTGGCGTTGGTTGACGCCGCTTTAGCGTTGGACGTCCAGGTGCACCACCTTCTTCTCCTGGCGCAATCGCACCGGTCGTCGCGGCGCGTGCATTGGAAAGTCGCAACAGCCGGTTCTTAACTCGCTGGAATTCCGAACTGCTGATCACATACTCCTCATGCTCCGGAAACCTCGCAGCCAGCGCCAACGCAGAAGCGCGACGGTCAGGCGGAGCGGGGTGCGTTGCAAAAGCGCGCGATATGAAGCCCGGCTTCTTCTTGTTCTTCGCTTCGAGCTTTTCAAACATCGTCGCCATCGCACTCGGGTCGTAACCCGCAGCGTACATGTACTGGACGCCGAGTTTGTCAGCCTCTTCTTCAGCGCCGCGGCTGAATTTCATGAAGATACCGAGCAATCCGATGCCGGCGGTGTTCTGGTAAATCAGTCCCGGAATGCCGCCCAGGAAGATCGATCCGCCAAGAGCGGCATATTCGAGCAAACTCGCTTTGGTCTGGTTCTCAACCGCATGGCGGGCAGCGACGTGCGCAATTTCGTGCGCCATCACGCCTGCGAGCTCAGCTTCATTGTCGGCGGCCAGCAACAGTCCCTTGTTGACATAGAAGAAACCGCCCGGCAGCGCGAAAGCATTTACCTCGTCTGAATCGATGACTTTAATGGTAAACGGCACCTTCGCGTCGGAGTGCAGCACGATATTCTGGCCCACGCGGTTGACGTATTCGGTGATGATTGGATCGTCGACGAACTTTGCCTGCCGATCCACTTCGGCGGCAGCTTCGCGTCCCTGGCGAACTTCCTTCTCGGTTGACCCACTCATCTTAGCGATGATGCCGGAATTGATATTCCGCTTGCCGATCATCGCCGGGTCTTCCTTTGTAGATAAGGGTTTCTTGCCCTGTGTGGTGGAAGCAGTGGTCTGCTTGTCTGTCTGCTTCTTGTCAGCCTGCGCCGGTGCTACTGACGTTGGCGTCCTGGCAGTATCCTTTTGAACCGGCGCCTTCTTGAGTTCCGGTACCGGAGGCGGCTCAGACTGTTTCTGAGTCGTCGTTTGCCCGACCGCAGCCAAAGAGCTCGCCATCAGCGAAGCCATTAAAACAAAAGCACTCGTGGCGCGGGAGAAGTGATTCATCTCGGAACCTCCACAGAAATCGATAAGAACCTGAGGCCAGGGGACTGATGTCATTTACGCTTATTCGGCGCGCAGTCTATGATGCTCGGGCTCAGCGGACAGGTTGCGCGGCACGTCAGCAATTCTGTTAGCGTTTTGACGCTTCAAATATACGCGGATCCCGCCGGAGAGTAAATAAAACGGGAACACGAATGACTACGGTAACTAAGCCCAAGCCCGAAGTGACCATCATCGGGATCGGCCGGCTCGGGGCCGCGCTCGCCATCGCGCTTGTGCAACAAGGCTACTCGGTCGGCGCCCTCGTGACACGCCAGCGTGAAAACGCGCGTCGCACTGCCGCTAAGTTACACGTTCCCGCTCGCATATTGACTGTAAGAGAGCTCGCGGACTTGCCCGCTCCGAAAGTCTTGCTAATCGCAACGCCTGACGATCAGATCGCAAAAGTCGCGGAAACGCTCGCAAAATTCGATTGGGACACCCGGCGCACGTCAACGGTCCTGCACACCAGCGGCGCGTTATCCTCCGCCGTCCTTGATCCGCTCAGGCAAAAGGGTTGGAGCACTGGTTCGCTTCACCCCCTCGTCTCGGTGAGTGAACCCAAAGCCGGCGCCGGACTTTTACGAGACGCGTACTGGTGTGTCGAAGGCGACAAGCGCGCGGTGCGACTAGGCAAGGCGATTGTCAGCGATCTGGACGGGAAGAGCTTCTCCATCAGCTCCGAAAACAAGCCGCTTTACCACGCGGCGGCCGTGATGGTGTCCGGGAACGTAACCGCGCTCTTTGACGTCGCACTGGAAATGCTCGGCCAGTGTGGCTTAAGCCGCAAACAGGCACAGGGAGCACTGCTGCCGTTACTCGCGAGTGCTGTGCGCAATCTCGAGCAACTGGATCCGGCCCGTGCCCTCACCGGCACGTTCGCGCGTGGCGACCTTGAAACCGTGAAGCGTCACCTTGCTGCATTGAAAAACAACAAACCTGCCCTGGAGATTTACCGGCTGCTCGGTCTCCGCTCGCTGGAGTTGTCCGGGTCACGACTCGACCCCGCAGTAGTGAAACGGATCAAGAGATTGATAGGATAAAAACCGATGCAACCGACACCGACCGCGAGCTACAGTCTGACTCTACGCGTGCGCCTCTCGTCGCGCGCCGGTTCGCTCGGCGAGTTGACGATGGCCATCGGCCGCGCCGGCGGCGACATCGGCGCCATCGACATCGTCACCGTCGGCAACGACTACATCATCCGCGATATAACCGTCAGTGCCGCTTCGAGTGCACATGGCCTGGAGATCGTCCAGACTGTTAAAGACATCGACGGCGTCGAACTACTTCAGGTTTCCGATCCGACGTTTCTGATGCATCTCGGCGGTAAGATCGAAGTCGTGTCGAAAGTGCCGTTGAAAACTCGCGCGGATCTTTCGATGGCCTACACTCCCGGCGTCGCTCGGATCTGCGATGCGATCTATAACGATCCGGAAAAGGCCCACACGCTGACGATCAAGAAGAACACGGTTGCGGTGGTCACTGACGGCACTGCGGTTCTCGGTCTCGGCGACATTGGACCAGCCGCGGCCCTGCCGGTGATGGAAGGCAAGGCAATGTTGTTCAAAGAGTTCGGAGGCATTGACGCCTTTCCGATCTGTTTGGACACGAAAGATCCGGACGAGATTGTCCGTACCGTGAAAGCGATCTCGACGACGTTCGGCGGAATCAATCTCGAAGACATCTCCGCGCCGCGATGTTTTCAGATCGAAGAACGCCTCAAAGAAGAACTCGACATTCCGGTTTTTCACGACGACCAACACGGCACCGCCGTAGTCGTACTCGCCGCGCTGATAAACGCGCTCAAAATCATTGGGAAGGAGATGAGCCAGATTAAGGTGGTTGTGAATGGCGTCGGCGCTGCCGGTGTTGCGTGTTCGAAGATCATCATGGCTGCCGGCGTGCGAAACATCATCGGGTGCGATCAGACGGGGGCGATTTACCGCGGCCGTACTGAAAACATGAACTGGGTGAAAGACTGGTACGCGCAAAACACCAACACTAATCTCGAGAAAGGTTCGATTCACGACGTCATCAAAGACGCGGATGTTTTTCTCGGACTGTCGGTGCCCGGCGTGATCGACGAGAACGATGTCCAAAACATGGCCACTGACCCGATTGTCTTTGCGATGGCGAATCCAACACCGGAAATCATGCCGGAAGCTGCAGCGCCGTACGTCGCAGTGATGGCGACGGGCCGTTCCGATTATCCGAATCAGATCAACAACGTACTTTGTTTTCCCGGAATCTTTCGCGGCGCGCTCGCGTGCCGGGCGCGACGCATCAACGAGGAAATGAAGCTCGCGGCAGCAAACGCTATCGCCGGCATCATCACTGATGCTGAGTTGCACCCGGAATACATCGTGCCGTCAGTTTTTGATAAGCGAGTGTCGGAGGCAGTGGCGCGCGAGGTCGAAACTGCGGCGCATCGCACTGGCGTGGCGCGCTCGAACGAAACACGGATCAAAGCCTGATTTAGAAACAAGCACCGCGAAACGCATCATCACGATCCCTCTCGTAGTTGTTTTGCTAAGAGTGGCACGATGCGCCGCGGAACGTCGATCGCGGCCTTGATGTGGCGCGCGTTTGTAAAGTGACCAGCGACGTAAACTCCCCGCACGTTCGTTTCAAAAGTTTCAGGATTATAGATCGGCACTTCCGTCAGTTTTCCGGGTTCAGTTTTGACTCCGAGCTGTTTCAGCAACGTCAGATCGGCGTCACTGCCTGTGAGTACGAATACAACATCGTTCGGGAGTGTGAGCGATTCCCCAGTCTCCGTCGTCAGTACTACTTCAGTTTCACGAATCTCGTCGATCTGTTTGTAGAGGACGACCCTGAGTCGCCCGGCTTCGATCTCTGCTTCCAGAGGCGTGCGCACCCAATGTTTCATCGCGCCCGCTTTGGGATCGCGGTTCTCCCAATCTTCACGCCAGATTGCCATCGTGGTCCGCGCGCCTTCTTCCGCCAGGTACAACGCAGCCTCAGCGGCACTGTTACCCCCACCGACGACAAGCGCGTGTCGACGCACGTACGGATACGGATCGACAAAACGATGGTGCACCTTTGGCAGGTCTTCACCCGGCACATTTAACCGCCGCGGGTTGTCCATCGCGCCGATCGCAAACATCACACGCCGCGCGTGATACTCGTTGCAGTCTGTACGAACGACAAACCCGTTCTCGACGTTGCCCGTAACTGAAACAACTCTCTCCCCGGTGTTGATGCGAAGATCGTGATCGAGAACAAAATGAACGTAGTGCGACAACAACTCCTCGCGCGTCGGTTTTTCGCGCACGGGCTTCAGCGCGCCTTCGTGCATCTCGACTTCATTCGGCGTGGAAAACATCGTGCGGCCCACCGGATACTGCCGGATCGTGTTCGCAATCGTGCCTTTTTCGATGACGAGGTAGTTTAGATCCTCGAGCGCAGCAGCCTCCGCCGCAGACAGACCCGCTGGTCCAGCGCCGATTATTAAGAGATCCAGTTTCATTTGCATTTAGAAAACGACTTCGCCGCGCGCCACCAGCACTGACGGTCCACCAACCTTCACTTCCTCAACCGCCTTCGCCGCACCCTTCACGTCGAGGTTGATTCGACTCGCGCGGTGAATGAAATCTCCTTGCTCGATCACGAACTTGTAACGGCCATCCTCCGGTTCCAGCGACAACGCACCGTGGTGTACGAGATAACCGCCGAGCGCGCCACATGCACTTCCAGTCGCCGGATCTTCCGCGATGTTGTCAGCCGGCGCGAAGAAACGCGCGTGAGCACGCGATGCGCCGATCTCAAGGGTCTCTCGCGTAAAAGCATGACAGCCAGTCGCACCTCTGCGCGTGTAGATTTCAGCCAGCAGCCCCGCATTTACGCGACACGATCGCAGGTCTGCCAGTGAACGGATCGGCACAGCCATGCACGACAGTCCCGTGGTAATGACCTGAATCGGAAGACTCTCGTCCAGATCTTCCCGGGCGAGTCCCAGCGCACGGGCGATCTCCGCCTGATCGTGTCCGTCGTCGACGTCGTCGAGTATTTCAAACTTGCCCTGCGTCATCACAACCTGAACCGGCTGACCGTCCTTAAACTCGATGTCGACAGGCAACACTCCGATTCCGACTTCGTGCTGAATCCTTTGCCAGCCATTGCCGCCATCAGGTAACGGAACGACGCCTTCGCGGGCCAGCGCGTTCCACGTTCCGATCACGGGATGGCCCGCAAACGGAATCTCGCGCGTCGGCGTGAAGATGCGTAGCCGGCGCAGCACGTCTGGCTTGTCTGAGTTGAGCACAAAGACCGTCTCCGAGAGGTTCATCTCGCGAGCGATCTTCAGCTTTACTTCGTCACTCAGGCCTTCAGCCTCGGGAAATACGGCGAGCGGATTACCCGAAAACGCGTGGTCGGTGAACACGTCGAGTTGTAAGAAACGGTAGGTTGTCATGGTATCAGGAACAATACTACACACGACCTCAGCTCTTCATGAAACGTTTTGGCGGGTGGTGGCCATGTTGTTTAGAAAGAAGGATCGGTCGAGTCAACTCGAACTTCGGCGGGACCTCTGGCGAATCGCGCATGGACGATGATGAAATTAAGACACTACCCGCAGAAGCAAAACATTGAAGAATGAATAGAGATCAACTATTGTAGGCCGCGCTCAATAGTAGGGCCGCGCTCAGTTTGCTTTTTTCAATTCCGCTTAGACCTCGCTCAGAAGCCACGTGTTTTTAACCATGCACCAGTAACGAAAAGGAGAGTTTATGGGAAAGTGTAAAGAATTCTCGATCAATCTCGCCGTCCTCGCTCCCAGCAACAAGCGTCAGTTTTCGTTTGGCATGATGAGGGGCTGCATCGATGACAACACACCTCTCTACGCCATGATCTTCGTGCTCCGCGATCTCATCAATGGCGAGTTTCAGGACCGTGTGAAGGTGAAAGTCACCGTCGGTCCGGCTTTCAACGACAAGGCCGAGGCGCTCATGAAACGCGGCCTCAACGCTGCTCAACTCGATTTTCTGCAAGGTCCTCTGACCAGTCGCGCGGCGAAGCTGCAGCCCAGTGGCGGCAAAGAAGTCACCGACAAGAAGATGGACCAACTGGGTCAGGAACTCCTGCAAACAAAATGACTCCGCTGATAGCAGAGGCGGGATTCGACACCTGGTGCTGGAGAATACTTCGCGGCTGCAAGCGTTCTTTGTGGGCCGTGGGTTGTGGGTTGATGCTCGCCGCATCGTCGTTCGCGGCGAGCGACAACTCTGCCAGGACGCCGTGCCGGGAATCTGTCGATTCGTACATCGGGTACAAGGTGACCGACGTGCGGATTGTGACGCCTTTGGCTATCAGAACGCCTCTGAGTTTCCTTTTTGGCTCGCAGAAGAAGCTCCAGGACGAGTTCGACGCATTGCTCGCCGAGTTGCCTGTGAAGAAGGGCGACGCGTTCGATCGCGTCGATCATAACCTGGCCATTCAGCGTTTGAGCGCGCGGTACGAAGAGATGCTCGTAAGCCCGGGCGAGCGAATTCGAATCGCCTTCATAACTTTCCGGTTCGAGGACTGTGACGACGTCGCTCGCACGCTTGCGATCAGTTACCTCGTCTACAGTTCGGAGTTCCTTTACCACGCCTCGCGCATTTTCGAGAAGCCCGCCGATCGAATCACGCGTTCACTCGCGCCGGGCAAACTCTCGAATCCAAATTCGCTGGCCAACACGAACAACAAACTGCTGCCGCAACCGATTGTCGGTTACGACCGCGCCCGCGAGTTGTTCGCCGGCGGGAAGGCGGCCTTCACTACTGAAAACGGCATCATCAATCAGATGTCGCTGGACGGAACAGCCTCAGCAAACAGCGCCGCCGCCGATTTCGACCTCGCCGGTTCGCGCGACTTCGCGCGAGGTATCCTGAGCCACGTCGACTGGCGAATGGGTTACGACTATTTCAACCTGCCGTCGGATCCTAACCGGTTGAAAGCCGGCACCGGTCTGGCTCAGATATTCGGCGCGACCAAACCCCTCGGGCGTAAAGATCTGACGTTTCGTTTTGGCGCTTCAGTTGAAGGAGGCAACCGGCAGAGTGAGCTGCCGGTATCGATCACCGATCCGCTATTGGCCCAGCAGTTGGGCTACGGAGCGATCAAAGCGTACCTGGGCGCAACTGCCAATCGCGATCGACAATCCTGGGCCGCCTCGTATGCCGTACAGCTAGCCAGCGACGGCGAGGATTTCAGTCTCAACTACACGAAACACATCTTTGACGCCGCATATCGGATGCGCTACCTCTGGCGCGAACATTCTCCGTTCAGACTCGAGGCGCAGTTCTCGGCCGGCGTGATCCAGACGCGAGGAAAGCCTGTTCCCGTCGCGGAGCGATTTTTCGGCGGCAACAAGATCCGCACGTTCATCGAGGGCGATGATTGGATCATCAACAGCGCACCCGTCATTCGAAGCTTCCCGCAAAACACGTTCAATCTTGTCGGCCTGAACGCACCTGTTGGAGGCGAGAATTTTTTCTCGGCCAACCTGACGCTGTCGCAGCCGGTTTGGAATTTCCCAGCGGTGCCTTTCGCCATCTCGCAGGAGCGGATCGTTCGCGACGCGCTTGGCGGCCAACTTCGCACCGCGCGAGTCGCCACGGTGAAGAGTTATTTGGAAGAGGAGCCGCAGTACGTTGCGCTGGCTAACACGTTGCGCGGTGGCGATCCGGCAACAGCAAATCCGGCACAGCCTGTTGGAAACCTCGTCGAGCTTTCGCAGGTGGTCGAACAAGTGGGAACACAGCTCGACGCTCTAAAACGACAAATCACCCCGCCGTCGGACGTATTGGATGCGATTGACGAGGTCGGCGACGAACCGGATCTCGGCGTGGATCTGGTCCAGGATTCAAAAGACGCGATTGAAGTCGCTCAAACAGATCCAGGTGCGTTCAAAGCAAGGGTCAGGGAGTTAATCGCAGGATCGACGACGAGACGAGGCCTGATCATCCGGCTCATAACCCAATTAGACAAAGTGGTTGACGCGCTGGGTCGCGCGCCCTTGCCGGTCCAGGCTCAGGAATTGGACCGCACAGTGGCGTCACTGAAGGAGATCAACGCCCGTATGGAGCCGCAAGTCGCGAAGCTCTTCGCGATCGGCAAAGTAGACCCTGCCGTGTACAAGCCGGTCATGGTGTTCATCAAAAATGAAGACTCGTCTGATAACGTTGAAGGTGTCGTCAAACAGATCGCGACGACGGTGGAAGCAATAAAGAAACGGGCCAACACGATACCGAATAGCGGTCGCGCCACGTTGCTTCAGCCGTCCGACATCAAGTTGCCGAAGTCATTGGCGGTAAAACTCCGTGACGGCGGCGATAGTGTTTCAGACTTTTTAAACTCGCAGTTCAATCAGGAGACCCGCGATCTCCTCAAGGCTTACCAGGAAACGCAGGAACCGTCGGACCAGCTACTGCGTGCGCTGATTAGCGAATTGAACCGGTTGATCTCCGGTCCATCTCTGTTCACCGAAGATCGTTTCAGCGATGCGGAACTCAGCGATGCGACCGAGGAACTGGCCGCGAGTAATCCTACCGGCCCGGCACTGCTCAGCCTCAATCGATCGCTGCTCGCGGAGTCGTTTTCGCGAGAGATAACAAAGAGCCAGCTCGACGAATCTCTCGATCCGCTGGACGTATACATCAACGACGCGACCGGCACCCTGCAATCGCTCGACGACTTCCAATCGAGCGACGCTGGTGACGTGCGTAATGCAGTCCACCAACTCGTTGTCGGTTTTGGCGACCTCGCACCCGCGGTTACGGCGAGCATCACTTCAGAAATAAAGAACCTTCAAGGCCCGCTCGCGAGCGCGGGACTCGAGACGGAAGCGCGTGCTTTGCTCACGGCGGGCGATAAACTTGGCTCGCTCCAGAAACGCGCCCGGCAGGCGTTCAACAACGTTCCGCTTACGAAACTGGAACAACAAGCCGAGCGAGACATCGCTTACGCCGCCCGATCGCTCGACGTCATCTTCCGCGAAATCAACCTCGTCGAAATTGCGCCGGTCGTAACCTTTGACGCCGCTCGGATCGGACCGTCTACCACGCCAGGTTTTGGCAAGACTCATTACGGGTTGGGAGCCGGAGTGCGTTTCAGCATCGTTACGCTCGACTTCACCGCAGGTTACTCTTTCAACCTGAATCGCCAGCCGGCGGAACCTCGCGGCGCCGTACTTCTATCAATGACGATCAGCGATCTTTTTCGGTAAGCGGCGCGCGCGCTTGGAGGCGTCGCGTGCGGCCACTATAATTTCCCGCCTTGAATTCACAGTCTGACCAACGTTTAGCCAACTCGCGTTTGAGCGGCATAATTCTGCCCCTGACGACAGTTTTCACCGATGCGGATGAGATCGACACCGCGAAGCTGCGTGAGAACATAGCGGCGTGGAACAAGACCGGTGTTTGCGGTTACGTGATGCTCGGGTCCACGGGCGAACGCGTTCATCTCGACGAGGGTGAGTACCTTCAGGTCATCGAGACAGCGCGCGCCGTCGTTCCAGCCGGCTTCGCTTTCATCGTTGGCGCCGGACAACAGAGCACGACTGGGACCATCAACGAGATCAGAAAAGCCGCTCAGGCGGGCGCCGATGCGGTGCTCGTGATCACGCCGTACTACTATCGTTCCGCAATCAACCAGGAAACGCTTGCCGGTTACTACACGGCCGTCGCCGACGCTTCGCCGGTCCCGCTGCTGCTGTACAGCATGCCGGCGCTCACCGGCGTCAAGATCGAACCGGAAACGATCGCGAGGCTCAGCGAGCATCCGAACATTGCCGGCGTCAAAGACAGTTCCAACGACATCGTGGGCTTCACTGAAACCGTGAAGTTGTGTCCGGACGATTTCGCAGTCATGACTGGAAACGGGACCGTGCTGCTCGACGCGTTACGCGCCGGAGCGACGGGTGGGATTCTCGCCGTGGGCTGCGTCGTCCCGGAGGTGTGCGTCGAGATCTTTCGCGCTTTCAACGCAGGCGAGGTTGAACGTGCCAGCGCGCTTCAGTCGAAGCTTACCCCGTTGGCGACCGCAGTCACGACGAAGTTCGGCATCGGCGGTTTAAAAGCCGCGTTGGATATGGCTGGTTATCATGGCGGTGCGGTGCGTGCGCCGTTGCGAATGCCGGATGAAGACGCTCGCCGCGAGATCGCAGCGTTGTGGGAGGCGGTCGTTGTGTCCGTCTCATCTGTGGCCTAGAATGTCGGGCAGGAGCTGAACCGATTTGAGCACCGCCGAAGCCGCTTGTTATAGCACCCCTGAAGAATCAGGCTTGCGAGTCGAAACCCTTTCTTTCGAACGCATCCCGCATCAGTCGCGACTATTTCTCGACTATTTGAAAGATCCGCTCGCCTTGCGGAAGTTCTATCCGTCCGCGGTGCGTTTTCATCACGAGCTGCAACAGCGCGTGCCGGAAGTGCTCGCCGCGCATCATACGGATCGCCACAAGCTCGCCGATGCGCTCGCTGCGATAAACCAGCGCTGGGGCGCGCCGGAGGAAACACTCAACAACATCACCTTGCTGCGTGACCCGGACACCGTTGCAGTCGTTTCAGGTCAGCAGGCGGGACTGTTTACTGGTCCACTCTACACGATCTACAAGGCGCTCTCGGCGGTGAAGCTGGCCACCTGTTTGCGACAGCGGAATACAAAAGCAGTTCCCGTCTTCTGGATTGCGGCCGAGGACCACGACTTCATCGAGGTCGCAAAAGCTGAAATCATCGGACGTGATTGCCAGCTCAAGCACGTTGAAGTTTCCACGGATCTGCACCGCGAGGGGCAGCCGGTAGGACGCGTTGTGCTCGACGACTCGATCAATACGGTCGTCGATCAACTGTTCGAGCTCTTACCCAATTCCGAGTTTGCCGAAGACATGAAGGCGCTGGTCCAAAATGCATGGCAACCCGGACGCGGCTACGCCGACAGTTTTGCGACGATGATGACGTCGCTACTCGGACGTTACGGTTTGATCTTTCTCGATCCGCTTGATCCACAGATGAAAGAACTGGCTGCGCCGCTCTATTCCGCGGCCGTTCGGCAGGCGCCTGAGATTGCGACGGCGGTCGAACAGCGCAGCCGTGATTTGGAAAGCGCCGGTTATCACGCGCAGGTGCTCGCGTCGGCTAATTCCTTTCCGCTGTTTCTGCATGACAAGGACGGCGCGCGTCACGCGCTGGTCCGGGCTGAAAACGGCAAGTATCAGGCGAAGGACCGCGACCAGCAGTATTCGATCGAAGAGCTCGCCGAGTTGGCCCTGAACGACCCGCAACGTTTCAGTCCGAACGTAACGCTGCGCGCGGTCGTGCAGGATTACCTGTTGCCGACGATTGCCTACTGCGCCGGCGCGGCGGAGATTGCCTACTTTGCGCAGACCGCCGAGGTTTATCGCGTTCTCGAACGTCCGGCGACGTCGATTCTGCCGCGCGCCAGTCTGACGATGGTTGAACGTCACACGGGTCGCGTGCTCGAACGCTACGGACTCACGCTCGCCGACTTTTTCGAGGGTCTGGAACCGGTCACCAAGCGCGTCGTCGAAGAATATCTCGGCGCGGGCACGGCGCGTCACTTCTCCGAGGCGGAACAGAACGTCAATCACGAACTCGATCGTTTGAAACGCGAACTCCACGCCATCGATCCAACATTGGCCGACGCTCTCGAAACCGGCCGCAAGAAGATCCAGTACCAGCTTGACGGGCTGCGCACTCGATTTGTTCGCGCGCAGATGACGCGCGACGAAGCCGCTCACCGGCAACTACAACGCGCCGCCGATCAGCTTTACCCGAACAAAGACTTGCAGGAGCGTCACATCAATCTCACTTCGCTGCTGGCCCGCCACGGCACGTACGTGATCGAGTGGATCTTCAACGCAATCAATCTCGGCAGCAACGATCACCAGGTCGTCTACCTATAATGTCTAAAATTCGAGTGCTCGCAGATCACGTCGCCAACCAGATCGCAGCGGGCGAAGTCGTCGAACGCCCAGCTTCCGTAGCGAAGGAGCTGGTCGAGAACTCGATCGATGCCGGTGCGACGCGTATCACGATCGAGATCGAAGCCGGTGGGCGTCGTTTGCTGAAAGTGTCAGACGACGGCGAAGGCATGGTCCGCGACGATGCGGTGTTGGCGTTCGAGCGTCATGCGACGTCGAAGATTCGCGCCTCTGAGGATCTAGCGGCGATCGGGACGCTCGGTTTTCGTGGTGAAGCGCTGGCGTCGATCGCGTCCGTCGCGAAGGTCGAGTTGACGACGAGCACCGAAGGCGCTGCTTCCGCGACGCGTGTTGCTATCGAAGGTGGACGCATGCGAGACGTGAAGGACGCTGCGCATCCGCGTGGGACCACGATCGCCGTACGAGATCTGTTTTTCAACGTGCCTGCGCGACGTAAGTTCCTGCGCGCTGAAGCTACGGAGACGTTTCATCTGACGAACCTGGTAACGCACTACGCGTTGGCCCACCCTGAGATCGCGTTCACGTTTGTAAATAACGGCAGGGAGGTGATTCGTGCGTCGCCGGCGAAAGACTTGCGCGAGCGCGCTTATCAGATCTTCGGCGGCGACTTTCTCGAGAACTTGTTGGAAGTGAATGGAGGACACGGGGAGGTCGCGCGTGTAACTGGTTTCGTTTCCGCGCCGCGCGATCGCCGGACTTCGCGCGATTCCCAGTATTTGTTTGTGAATCGAAGATTTGTGCGGGACCGGATGATTGGCCGGTCGCTGTCGGAGGGCTATCGGTCGATCTTGCCGCATGGGGTTTATCCGGCGGCGTTGTTGTTTATCGAGACGCCGTTGGAAGAAGTTGACGTGAACGTGCATCCGGCGAAGACCGAGGTGCGGTTTCGGCGGCAGGCGGCTGTTGCTGATGCGGTACGCGAAGCTGTTCGAAACGCGCTAGCGAGTGCGGCATACGCGCGGCCGGAAGAACGAGCGATGCCGGCGTACGCGAGCGTTCCGTATGTTCCGCCGCAACCACAACCACGGATTGACTTCATACCGCCTCCGCCAGCAACAACTCCACCGTCACCGCAACCTCAGCCACCGATCGAATACCAGATTGAATACCAACCGCCATCAGGTGATGAGATTGCGCGTGATGTCGCCGCGATGATCGAACAAAAACCATCGGTTCAATCAGTGGTTCCGCCTGTTCCGTCAGCGGAGAAGTTCGCGCGCGAAGTAGAACCCGAATCGCTTTCAGCCAATATCCGTCCGCTGGGCCAACTCGACGAAAGCTTCATCATCGCCACTGATGAGCAAGGTCTGCTGCTGATCGATCAGCACGTTGCGCACGAGCGTGTTTTGTTCGACAAGTATCGCGCTCTCGAAGCTGAACGCGAGACCGATTCGCAACAACTTCTCGTTCCGGAAACGTTCGACCTGACACCAGCACAGGCCGCAGTGTTCGACAATCTCGCGCCGGAGCTGGAAAGGTATGGCTTCGAACTGATGCGACTTTCCGGACGGACAGTGGCGATCAAGGCAACGCCCGCGGATCTTCCCGCCGGCGAAGCTCGCAACATGCTTTCTGAACTGCTGGATACCGTCGACGCGGAGAAGAAAGATTCCGCGCGTGAAACCCTGCGCGATGAAATCGCTGCCTCACTCGCCTGTCATGCGGCAATCAAAGTGAACATGCCGCTGGCGCCGGAGAAGATGCGCTGGCTCATCGATCGCCTGCTGCAAACCTCATCACCTACAACGTGTCCACACGGCCGCCCCGTAATCCTCCGTCTGACGAGACGCGACATTCTCAAAGGCTTCCACCGGATTTAAGAAACATTGGACTCGCCGCGGCGTGAGTTGACTGCGCCGAATGAAGTTGTTGCGGTTGTGTAGGGCGAGATGTAAACAGAGGTCTAGCCGATTGGGTGCTCTACAACTCGCTATAGCTCATCCAGCGTTCTTATCACCGCGTCGACGTCGGATAGATCGGGCAGAAATTTGTCCGGTGCGTGCTGGAGGATCTCCTCGTCCGAGTAGAAGCGCCCGGTTCCGACGGCGACTGCGCGCGCGCCGAAGTGACGTGCGCAGTCGATGTCGTTGGGTGTGTCGCCGATGACGATGAACTGTTCTGGCGCGAGGTCGAGTTGGAGGTGTTTGCGAATGCGTTCGGCGGCGAGGGCCGGGAGATCGCGACGGTTATGTGACTCGTCGCCAAACGCGCCGGGCAGAGTGAAAAACTTTTCAAGGCCGACCAGTTCCATCTTCAAATAAGCCATCGATTCGATGTTTCCGGTCAGAAGCGCTGAGCGATAGCGAGGGTGGCGGTCGAGAGCTTCGAGTGTTTCGCGGGCGCCAGGCAGCAGTTCGAAAAACTTTTCGCCGTTCCCGGTGATCCTTTTCGCCTCGGCCGTGAGTCGCTCGCTGAGTACGGCGATACGTTCGCGGACGTGCTCGTGGGTGACGCCATGGTTCCCGAGCGCTTCGATGAAGATCTGCATGTCAGTCATTCCCGATACGTGCATGTCTGCGAGTTGTCCCGCGGTGCCGAACAACTCCTCGAGCACGGGAATGGTGTATTCCTTGTACCCGCCGGGCCGCGCCGAGCGGATCAATGTGCCATCGATGTCCCATAACAAGATACGCATCTCTTTTTTAGCCACAAAAAGGCACAAGACAGAGCCACAAAGAGGCACAAGA
>CBFGMX010000127.1:0-15682 GCA_965649955.1 uncultured bacterium | reverse complement strand
ACAGGAGTGATACAGAAGGGAACGCGCGATGAGGCGCTGCTGGCTGCCGTGGCCTGGGACCGCCTGCCGCGACACGTTGCCATCATCATGGATGGCAACGGACGTTGGGCCGCACAACGCGGACAACCACGCATCGCCGGTCACAAGGCCGGTGTCGAAGCGGTCCGTGCCGCTGTCGATACCGGTGCAAGACTCGGCATCGGCGCACTCACGCTGTTCGCTTTTTCCACCGAGAACTGGAAACGCCCACGTTTCGAAGTCGACGCACTGATGCGGATGTTGCGCCGTTACCTGCGTATCGAACTCGACGAGATCGACCGGCAGAACATCAAGTTTCAGACCATCGGGCGCACCGGCGCCCTTGCCGACAACGTGCGCAAAGAGATCGAGCGCGCGACCGAACGCACCGCACGTAACAAAGGCATGGTCCTGACTGTCGCGCTGAATTACGGCGGACGCGCCGAGATCGTCGATGCTACTCGCGCGGCTGTCAGACGACTGCTCGACGAAGGCAGCCGCCCTGACGAGATCACCGAAGAACGGATCGCAAACGAACTTTACACGAGAAACTTGCCGGAGCTTGACTTGTTGGTCCGCACCAGTGGCGAGTTGCGGATCTCCAACTTCCTGCTCTGGCAAAGCGCGTATGCGGAGATTTACGTGACTGAGACGCTCTGGCCCGACTTCCGTCGCGTCCACTTGCTCGAGGCGGTAGTTGACTATCAACGGAGAGACCGCAGGTTTGGTGGTTTGAAACTGGTGGTCAACAGGGACCACGCATGAAGCGGATCCTAACGGCGGTCATCGTTCTTCCTTTTCTGATCGCGTCAATTCTCATTCCCTGGTTGTGGTGGTTGTTCGTAGCGCTCGCAGCCGCCTCAATGGTCCTCGCACTCTGGGAGTTTTACCTGCTTTGCAAACGACTCCAACTCAAAGCTGATCCGGTTCCCGGTTTCGTCGCTGGTGCGGCGCTAATCACCATCTCGCTGCAAAACCAACCGGCTCTCAACTTTCTACTCTTCCTGTTAGTCGTAATCGTGTTGGTAATCGCGACACTGATCCGGGCGATGCTGCGCGGCGCTCCTTTCGACAAGATGATCGGTTCGACAGGCGCGACAATCCTCGGCGTTCTTTACGTCGCCCTGCTTGGCACGCATCTCGTTCTGATTCGCACCGGATTCGAGCCACAAACGTCCGCTCATCTGTTGTCGTTCTTTTTCCTCGTTTTGATGGGTTCTGACAGCGGTGCGTACTACATCGGACGCGCGCTTGGAAAACATAAACTCGCGCCGTCGATCAGTCCGGGTAAGACGTGGGAAGGGGCAGTTGGTGGTGTCGTCACCGCACTCGCAATGGCGACGCTCGCGCACTACTGGTTTTTCCGCGAACTGCCGCTGAAATGGACTCTGCCGCTGGCGCTGGCGATGAGCATCGTGGGTATTCTCGGCGACCTCGTCGAGAGCGCGTTGAAACGAAGTGCTTCCGCGAAGGACGCTGCAAACATACTGCCCGGACACGGAGGTCTACTCGACCGATTGGATAGCTTGCTCTTCAATGCGCCGCTCATCTACTATTTCGCCGTCTTTTATTTCAACGTCTGAGCGGCTAACCACTGAAAGCCGATGACCACGAAAAAGATTGTTTTGATAGTTGTCGGCGTAGTTGTCGTGCTGACTTTGGTGGTCGTTGTGTTTGTCGGCGGAATCCTTGGTTTTGCACTTTATCAGGTCAGCAACAGCGAAGCGGCCGCGAAAGCTAAGGACTTCCTCCGCACGAGCGAGACGTTGAAAGCGGACATTGGAGAAGTAAAAGACTTCGGCAGCATCGTTACCGGCAGCATCAACGTGGCGAACGGCAGCGGTCAGGCAACGGTGAATCTGAAAGTTATCGGTGCCGAAGAGACCGTTAACGCTTCGGTTAACCTTGTTTACGTCAACAACGGCGCCTGGCGTGTAAGCGCAGCTTCTTACGTAAACACAGACGGACAAAAAATAGATCTTCTCAACCCCTACGACTCGCAACTACTCGTCCCCCTCCTGATTGCCTAAAGGTCGCATGCAAAGCACAGGCGTCGCCATACTCGGCTCAACCGGTTCCATCGGGTGCAACAGTCTTCGCGTCGTCGAATCGTTAAGTTCACGACAGATGCGCGTGGTCGGACTCGCAGCGGGCAGTAACGTCGAGCGGCTCGCCGATCAGATCGCCACGCACCTTCCGGAAGTCGTTTCCGTCGACAGTGAAACAGCAGCACATGATCTGCGAGCGCGCTTGTTTGAACGAGACGTCGATCTTCCGCGGATCGTCACAGGCGAAGCGGGGCTCGTCGAGGTCGCCACGCATCCGCAGGCCGATTGTGTGATTTCGGCGACTGTCGGCGCGGTTGGTTTTCTGCCGACGTTAAGAGCGCTCGAAGCAGGCAAACGCGTCGCGTTGGCGAACAAAGAGACGTTGGTAATGGCGGGTGAGTTGATGACCCGCGCGGCAAGAAAATCAGGCGCCGAGCTTCTGCCGGTCGACTCCGAGCACAATGCGCTGCACCAGTGCTTGCGTGGCGAGCGACCGTATGAGGTGCGTCGCATCGTTCTCACTGCTTCCGGTGGACCATTCCGCACTAAGAACAAGGCCGAGATGCAGCAGGCGACTGTTGCCGAAGCGATGCGCCACCCGACGTGGACCATGGGCGCGAAGATCACGATCGACTCGGCGACGTTGATGAACAAAGGATTGGAAGTCATCGAAGCGCACTGGTTGTTTGGTTTTGGTCCCGAGCAGATCGATATCCTGGTTCATCCGGAGTCGGTGGTGCATTCGATGATCGAGATGATCGACGGATCGGTGATCGCGCAGATGGGCGTGACTGACATGCGTCACGCGATTCAGTATGCGCTGACGTATCCTGAGCGTCACGACTGCCAGTTGCCGCCACTGGATCTGACGGCAATTTCAGGTTTGCACTTTGAGGCGCCCGATCTCGATCGTTTTCCGTGTATTGCGCTGGCTTACCGGGCGTTGCGAGAGGGCGGCACGTTACCCGCCGCGATGAATGCCGCAAACGAAGAAGCTGTCTGCGCATTCATCGACGAGCGGATTTGTTTGACCGAAATTCCCCGCATCATCGAATCCGTGATGGATGCTCACCGGAAC
Organism: uncultured bacterium; assembly: GCA_965649955.1. Lineage (GTDB taxonomy): Bacteria > Acidobacteriota > Blastocatellia > Pyrinomonadales > Pyrinomonadaceae > PSRF01. The sequence goes on along the minus strand of CBFGMX010000127.1, from coordinate 12,538 downwards.
CGCGAGGCTCTCGACATTGAAACTATCCTCGAAGCAGATCGATCAGCGCGGCTCCTTGCACTCGCAGAAATCGAAAAACGCGCGAAATTGACAGTTTAAAAGCTATAAACGATTTGTTTGACGGAGGACTACGCGCCGCGTAAACTCGCTGTGCAACCCTGACTCGATAAGGTCGAGTCTAAGCGTGGTTGTTTCTGGGCTAAATCTTTAGGCGAAAAGGTCTTTAATGGAGTTTCTAATATATCCGGCAGCTTTCATCTTCATCCTCGGATCTGCGGTTGTTCTTCACGAATTCGGCCATTTTATCGTCGCCAAACTTTTCAGGATTCGAGTCGAGACCTTTTCCGTCGGTTTTGGTCCGCGTTTGTTCGGCAGGAAGTGGGGACACACTGACTATCGGATTTCCGCGATCCCGCTTGGTGGCTATGTAAAACTCGGCGGCGATGAGTCGAACGCCCCGCTCGAAGGCGCAAGCGCTGCTGACATTCCGCCCGAGGAAATGTTCAACCTCCGGCCACGCTGGCAACGCGTAATGGTCGCGCTCGCGGGACCGGTGATGAACATCCTGACCGCTCTCGCGATTCCCTTTGCGGGCGCGATGATGTACGGCGTCCCCGCCACACCGTCGCCAGTTGTGTACGACGTCAGGCCCGGCGGCGCTGCCGCTCAAGCCGGTCTCCAACCAGGTGATCGGATCGTTTCGTTCAACGGCACCGAACATCCGTCGTGGGACCTGATTAACGGCGACGCGCTGCTTTCACCAGGGCGGCCGCTGCCAATGGTCGTCAATCGCAACGGCCAGGAGATCAAGTTAACGATCACCCCGAGCATCCGTACGGAAAACGGCGAACAGGCAGGGTTCCTCGACTTCCTTCCTGACTACGGCGGGTTGCCCGTCGTCGTCGGCGACGTTTTTTCCGGTTCGCCCGCTGAAGAAGCGGGTCTGAAGAGCGGTGACAGGCTGGTGAAGGTCGGTAATGAAGACGTGAAGAGCGCCGCGCAGGTGACCGAATACATTCGCAGTCACGACGGTCAAGCGATTCCGATCACCGTCCAGCGAAACGGACAGTTGACGCAGCTTACCGCCCCGCAGCGACGTATTGAAGGCGCCCGGTTGGGTTTTGGTCTCGGCGAACAGTTTCCGCTTCACGAGGCGACCGTCGGCTCCGCCGCGAAGTACGCCTACGAAACAAACCTGCAGATTATTCGTTTGACGGGTAAGGCATTGGGCCAAGTTTTCACCGGACAACGTTCGGTGCGCAATACGCTCTCGGGTCCAATCGGGATTTACCAGGCGGCAAAAACGTCGGTTGAACGGCTCGGTTGGGACGGCGTGTTCGGCATGCTGGGATTTTTGAGTCTGAACCTGGGCATCTTCAACCTTTTGCCGATTCCGGTCCTCGATGGCGGCGCGATCTTCCTGTTGCTCATTGAAGGGCTGCTTGCCATGGTAGGTTTATCGATCTCGGCGGCCATCCGAGATCGTATACAGCAGGTGGGATTCGTTATGGTCCTGCTACTGATGGTTTTTGTGATCAGCAACGACTTGATTAAGACGTTTGGAGGCAGCAAAGAAACGGAATCGCCTCCGGCGGCGTCCGCGCCTGCGCCCAGTAAGTAATGGCAATGCGGCAGTCTCGTCCAGTCTACGTTAAGCACGTTCAAGTTGGCGGTGGTGCGCCCGTCTCGATCCAGTCGATGACGAAGACCGATACCGCCGACGTGGGCGCGACCGTCGCACAAATCGAGGAGATGGTGCGGGCCGGTTGCGAGATCGTAAGGCTCGCGGTTCCCGACAACGACGCGGCGATTGCACTCAAAGAAATTCGCAAACGCGTACCTGACGTTCCTCTCGTAGCCGATATTCATTTCCACTACAAACTCGCGTTGATAGCGCTGGAAGCCGGCATCGACAAACTCCGGCTGAATCCGGGAAATATCGGCGCGCACGATCGCATTCGACAGGTGGTTCGCGCGGCGCAGTCGCAGAAGGTGCCGATCCGGATCGGTGTGAATGGCGGCTCGCTCGAGAAGGATCTGCTGAAGAAGTACGGGACGGCGACGCCTGAAGCGATGGTCGAATCGGCGCTACGGCACGTCCGGATCCTCGAAGACCTCGACTTCACCGACATCATCATCTCGCTGAAAGCTTCAGACGTTCATCGGACGGTCGCAGCGTATCGTCTGCTGGCCCAAAAGGTCGACTATCCGTTTCATCTTGGCGTCACCGAAGCCGGCACTTCATTCAGCGGCACGGTGAAGTCGTCGATCGGTCTCGGCATTTTGCTTCACGAGGGAATTGGCGACACGATCAGAGTCTCACTAGCCGCGGAACCGCAGGAAGAAGTGCGGGTTGCGTGGGAGATTGTGAAATCACTTGGGTTGCGAACGCGCGGCGTGACCGTCGTTGCCTGTCCGACTTGCGGCCGTCTTGACGTGGACAACTTCGTCGAGATTGTTACGGAGATCGAACGCCGGCTGGCCCATATCGAGGAGCCGTTGCATCTTTCGATCATGGGTTGCGCGGTGAATGGTCCAGGCGAGGCGCACGATTCTCAACTCGGGATCACGTTTGGCCGCGGTGTCGGGATGATCTTCAAAGACGGCGTGCCGATGCGAAAAGTTGCGGGCGAGAACATTGTCGAGGCTTTCGTAATGGAGACTGAAAAGCTGCTCGCCGAAGGCGCCTCGGCAAAACCCGTCAACGCCGAACCCGAACTCGTCACAATCAACAAGTAACACTCACGAACGCTTTGCATAAAAGGGCCTAAAGCGGGTGAAGATGTCTCGCGCAAAGGCGCAAAGACGCAAAGCGCTACCGCGTTTCGGTGATGTCCTAATTCCAACTCTGCGCTGTCACTCATTCCTGACTTGTTCTGTTTTTAACGGATTTTAGGCCGTTTCAGTGCCGGAACATCACCTGCCATCGTCAGGAACAATGCATCAGTCGTTACTTTGCGATTGATGTTGACGATTAGCTGTTCGCGCATGTCTTCGATTTGCAGAATCCAATTGGCGGCCCGGCCGGAATCGAGTTTGTCGCTGATCGGTTGCAGCTCTGATAACAGATCCTCATTGACTAGTTGCGAGGGTTTTACGCCCAGCGACAGCATCCACACGTCGCGAATCAACGTCTCCAGAACGTCAAGCCGTTCTTCGAACTCGTCCTTGTATTGCGCTTCGTTGAGTTGTTCCGCAGAGCGAAGCAGTTCGGCGCGATTCTGACTAATAACAAGTGCATTGAGCACTTTCAGCATCGCTTTTCGTTGCGAGGTGAACGTTACAAGGTCGCCGGATAGCGCACGGCCCATGCTGCCCCCGGCCGCGCGCGCGCGAATACGCGCCGTCTTGTTATCGACAAGCTTGTTCCCGGTCAGGTGCGACTCTATCTCATCTGGCGTTAACGGAGCGAAGCGGATCATCTGGCAGCGCGAGAGTATTGTCGGGAGTAACATCGCGGGCCGCGCGGTGATCAGGATCAGGTGCGAAGTACGCGGGGGTTCTTCGAGCACTTTTAATAGCGCGTTCGCGGACGCGTCGTTGAGCTTGTCAGCCTCATCGACTAGAAACACACGCGCCTTGCCTTCGAACGGACGGAAGTTTGCTTCCTTCTCGATCTGTCGCATCTGCTCGACGCGCAGCACGCGCTTCGGGGCGATGACGAGTCCGACGTCAGGATGATCGGTCCAGAGGATCTGGTTCCATTCGTCTGTGTCGTCGTCGCGTTCCGGATAATTGATCTTTCCAATACGAACGCAGGCGGAACATCGGCCGCAAGCCTCGTTATTGATCGGCGTGCGGCAGTTCAAGGCGCGCGCGACTTCCTGCGCAAACAGTTTCTTCCCGACGCCTTCTTCACCGGCGAACAGTAACGCGCCGGGAAGCCTGTCGGATTCCAGCATGCGTTTCAGCACTGCCTTGACACGGGCGTTTCCCGCAATTTGATCAAACATAGGTTTGGAACTTTGTGCTTTGAGTTTTGTACTTTGTTCGCTGTTCTATGGCCCTTCTAAGACAAAGAACTAAGCACAAAGCACTAAGCTCAAAAATGTGCACGGCCTTTCAAGAAAGGGATCACGATGTCCCTGACTCGCGCCTGCGTGTGTTCGACTGGACCACTGGCGTCGACCACTTTCACTCGCTCTGGTTCGGCGCTCGCAATCACCAGGTACGCGTCTCGCACGCGTGTGTGAAAGGCAGCGTCTTCGATATCCAGCCGATCGCGGCCTGCTTTGTTTGCGGAATTCTTACCGGTCGAACGACGTGTTGTGCGTCTGGTCGATTCTTCGATCCCGACGTCGAAAAGGATAGTCAGATCCGGCTTCAGGCCTTCGGTTGCGAGGTAGACGATCTCCGCGATCAACTGCGGTGGAAACCCGCGTCCCGCGCCTTGATACGCGATGGTAGCGTCTGCGTAACGATCCGAGATCACTATCTGGCCCGCAGCCAGCGCCGGCCGGATCACTCTTCGCACATGCTGTGCGCGATCTGCGGCGAACACAAGTAGTTCCGTAAGTGGATCGACCTCTTCAGTGGCGTCGAGCAGCGCTGCTCTGAGCCGCAGGCCGACGGGCGTGCCGCCGGGTTCGCGAGTTACGAGCGGGTTCCAGCCGTTAGCTCGCAGGAAGTTGTTGAGTAAACGCAGTTGCGTAGATTTCCCACTGCCGTCAATACCTTCGAAGGTAATGAAAGTTCCAGGCACAAAAGTCCTCAATGTTTGCTGTCCGAACGCGAATTTGCCGGATAAAACCGAGAGAGTTTAAACGAATGTTACGCCTCAGGCGAGTTGGCGTCGCGGACGTCTCGCGAATGCGTTTCGGCGCCGGCCTGCGAATGCAAGTCGCCGGTGGCCCGCCGGGATTGAGAGATCGTAGAGATGGCGTGTTTGAAGATGAGTTGTTCCTGCGAACCCGATTCAAGCAGGACCGAAAACTTATCAAAACTTCGGATGCGCCCCGTCAGTTTTGCCCCGTTCAGCAGGTAGACGACCACGGCAGTCTTCTCCCGGCGGACGGTGTTTAGAAAGGCGTCCTGAATATTCTGCGGTGCCTGTTTGCCGTCAGACATGGTGTTGAAACCCGGAATGAAAGCGCGGTTGCAATCAGATTACAACACGGATCATTGACTGACAAGAGATAGCCGCAGATGTGACGGAAAGATGATTATTTGGACCGGGGACCAGCGCCAAGCGCCGCTAAAACCGATTGCAGAATGTCGTTTTCCTCACCAAAACCATGGAACCATTCGACTCCGGCTTCATGGCGAAACCATGTCAACTGGCGTTTCGCATAGTGACGCACGTCCAGCTTGGTTTGTTCAATGGCGCTGGGAAGGTCGCGTTGGCCCTGTAGATACTCAACGACACGCCGGTAACCGTGGGCCCCGAGCGCGTTTGACCGGGGTGAGAATCCACGGCTTAGAAGGTGTTGCACTTCGGCCACAAGTCCCGCCTGAAAGTGAGCTTCGGTCCGTTCGTTGATGCGGCGATAAAGTTCGGAGCGCGGTGGATTCAACGCCAGAATGCGCAGCCGGCGCGAGCTTTCGTGCGGATCGGGGCGGTCGTCCTTCTGGTCCATGATCGAGCGGCCGGTTTGCATGTAGACCTCGATTGCTCGTTGCACGCGCGGCCAGTCACGCGGGTAAAACCGGGCAGCGGCTTTTCGATCGAGACGGGAAAGGACGCGATGAAGATGTTCGGCGCCATGACGGTCGCGAATCGCGTTGAGCCGGCGGCGAAGTTTTTCGTCCGTTTGCGGGCTTACGAAGAACGGCTGTCGTAACGCGCGCAGGTAAAAGCCGGTGCCGCCGACGAGCAACGGAACGCGGCCTCGACTTTCGATTTCTTCGATTTTCCGACCAGCTTCGTGCGCCCATTCCACCGCGGTGTAGTTAACCGCGGGCGAGACGAAGTCGATCAAGTGATGCGGAACGCCTTTGCGTTCCTCGAGCGGGACCTTCGCGGTTGCGATTTGAATTTCCTGGTAGACCTGGACGGAGTCGCAGTTGATGATCTCGCCGTCCAGTGCGAGTGCCACTTCGATTCCGAGCGTGCTCTTGCCTGACGCGGTTGGACCAACGATCGCGACGACGGGATTCATGACATGCGGAAAAGCGCTACTACCCAGATGAGGAAGAGCAGCAGTAGTCCACCGATGATCTGGTTACGTGAGAAGTTCACGTTCTAATACATTCGTGTTAACTGAATGTTTGAGTAGTAAGCCTTCAAAATTTGTTCCGCCGACCAGCCCTGCTTCGCGAGACCGTACGCGCCGACCTGGCACATGCCGACGCCGTGTCCCCAGCCGCGGCCGACGAAAGTGAATCCGGTGATGCGGCCCGCGTCGTCGTACTGGCGATCGATCACGAAAAGTTGTTCGCGCAAACCGAGTGCGGAACGGATCCGGCCGCCACGCACGTGCGCGGTGCCGTTCGTGCCTACGATCTCGAGATCGGTTACGCGATGCGACGAACCTCTCGATATGACATGCAGATCCACGATCGGCCCAATGCCGCGAGCCGCACGCGCCAAACGCGCCTGCACCTGAGCGACCGTCATCGTCCTGGTCCAATTCGAAAAGGGCGAGAAACGATCGGCGGCAGCGCCGTTCGGCGCGGGTTTAACCTCCAGATAATCGATCTGGCCGTTCGGCGCGAGGTGGTACGTAACCGGCTCGCCGCCAACCAATGTCACGGATGGAACTGCATACGCGCGCTCGCCCAGTTGTCGAAACAGAAACGCATCAGAATTTACGCGCAGCGGTTGGTCCTTACCTTTTGGGGAGCGAAGAATCACCTGGCCATCGGATGATGGGCGCGCATTTGCTTTCTGGAGTTGCAACAGATTTCGATCCTCGAGCAGCCGCGCAATCGCGTGCAACACGCGCGCACGTGACAACGGATCCCGTGGGCGCAACGTTGCGTCGGGATAAACCGACAGGTGGCCCTCGCGTACGAGCATCGCGAGGTCGGCCCGGTTTTGCACAGGCACCGCCTGCGCGTCGCGAAGACCGAGCAGGTAATCCGCGTCGGCGTTGTTCAAGAGCGTGCTGGTTCGACTCTCGCCAAGTACAGCCGTAGTCAGTGCCGTGGCAAAGGCCGGCGGACGGTTCACCTCTTCGCCCGTTATTGGCGGCGTCTGACGAGCGACACGCGCTGCGTGTGTTAACCAAACGCGGACTTCCGCCGGCGAAGCATCCTCTGAGAGCCAGGCGTCGGTCACACGAGGGGTCAGCGATCCGAAATTCTGCGTCAGTAGTAGTGCGACGTCGCGCACGATCGTGACGTTGCTGTCGTCGCGCAACTCGGCCAGGTCGCGAGTCGTCTTCACGACGTAACGTTCGAACGCTGCGAATCCTTCAGCAGCGCATTCACGGCCGCGCAGGTACGGCATCGCCTGGTTGAAAATGTTTTCCGAATCTTCAGTGCGGCCACCACAGGTCGAGGTGTAAAGAGCGTTGATTGGTTCGCCTTCGTAAGTCGCAATGACGCCGCGCGTTTCGTCGACGGCGCGGGTCGATAACGGGTTCTCCGACGTTAGACCACGATAGACCTGCGAACGCGTGGTCGGCAGGATGTCGAAACCCTGCGACATGAACTGCCCACGGTTTTTTAGCGCGTACGTCCGAGCGGCGATCGCCTGCGCTTTCAAAGCCTCGATCGCGGGATACCCGCCGGGTGACAATTCGTTTGCGACGACACCACGGACGTAGTCTTCGAGGCCCAACTCGTTGACGACGGTCAACGAACCGCGGAGGTTTGTAAACACTTCGATGCGGCCGCGATACGGTCGATCGTTGAAACGCACCGGCGACTTCGCTTCGTCGTCCGAGGCAAACGCGACCGGACTGCCGGAACTAAACATTGGACCACTCGAAGACGAGGTGACAACCTCACGCGACGGTGTTCGCGGCGATGAAGTGAGGCGCACATTACTTCCAGCGGATGACGACGCGGAACCTGCGATCCGCGCGGTCTGGTCAGACTCCGAATTCGGCGGACCTTCGATCGTCGCATCGATACCGGCTGCCTCGAGTCGCGCGACCATCTCTTCCGCCTCGTCGCGCGGACGTTTGGATTCGAGAACGAGTGCCCACGTCCGGGTCTGCGTGTCGTAAGTCGTGTCTGTGTCTTCGCCGGTTAGTTTGCGGACTTCCTTGTCGTTCTCTTCCGCTTCTTCGCGCGATGCGGCGCCCGCGATAACGACGCGATACAACGCGTCGTCGTTGTTCGTGGACATTGGCGATAACAATCGCGGATCGACGCGCACGCGCGACGTGTCCAGGGCCAGTAGTTTGGTACCGCTGCCGCTCGCATTCATCAGATGACCGGTCGTCGAGATCACAGCAGAACGCGCGTTGGTTGTAAGTGCGACGCGGATCGTCGGTTCTGATCCCGTTAGGACCGTGAGATTGGGCGTGGGTATGACGGGCGTGGTTGCTGCTGGCGCGGGCCATGCGGGCTGTGTTCGCCGCGGCCGTGTCTCTTCACCAGACTTTTGCTGGCCGACGGTAACTGTCAGGAACAACGACTGTGCGAGCAGTAATGTGATTGCTCTCCGCACGAGGGAACTACGCATTGCTGCAGCATAGTACTACGAAAAAGCCGCCCGCATAACATCGAATATCCCTGTTGTCCGGGGAATATGAATCTTCCCACGAACGCACAGATATGGTATAGACGAGCAACCCCCGGTAGCTAACTGATAACGCGGCAGCGGATTTGGGCTGTCAAACGAGTGAGGAGGCCCTGCGAGTCCTCATGAGGAAGACTACATCCCAAAACGTGGCGTTCGTTACTACGGCTTGTTTGTGTGTGGCGCTCGTGGCGGCAAGTTGTTTGCCCAAACCACCGGGTGAAAGCGGCGACATCACGATCACCTTCTACGGCTTCTCGATCATGAAAGAGTCGCTGGAGAAGGCGATCTTTCCCGGTTTTATTGCGCGGTGGAAACGACTTCACGGCCAGGACGTCAGCTTTCAGTCTTCATTCGCCGGATCGGAAACAGTCACGAACCAGATTTTGCAGGGCGCGCCTGCCGACGTGGCGATACTTTCCATCGAGCGCGATGCGCAGCGTTTGAAGAACGGCGGTTTTACTACCAGCGACTGGCGTTCGTATCCCCAAGGCGGGATTGTCAATAAAACGCCCTTCATCATTATCGTGCGAAAAGGAAATCCGAAGGGGATTCGCGATTTTCAGGATCTTGGTAAATCAGGAGTCAAGCTGATTCATCCGGATCCGGTCAGCTCGGGTGGCGCACAATGGTCCATTCTCGCGATCTACGGATCCGAGTTGAGAAAGAGTGAAGTCGACTCCGGCGAACAGGACAAAGCGCGCGCTTTGCAAATCCTGCGGTCCATTTGGCGAAACGTAAAAGCGACGCCCGGATCCGCGCGTGAAGCACGAACGACTTTCGAGCTCGGTAATGGCGACGCGTTGATTACCTACGAGCTTGAAGCGCTGTTGATGAAGGAAGCAAACGCGCCGATCGAGATCGTCGTGCCGCGTTCGACGATGTTCAGCGAGCATCCGGTGGTGGTGATCGACAAAAACCTTTCCGCCGACAAACGTCAGGTTGTCGATGCGTTCATTCAGTACCTTTGGAGCGAAGAAGCGCAACAGGCATTCGTGAAGTTTCATTTCTATTCCTCGACGAACGATGCTTTTAATGAGGCGAACACGGGGTTCGGCCGCATCGAGTTGCCGTTGACGATCGAGTATTTCGGCGGCTGGGACAGAGCGTATCCGGAAGTCATCGAAAAAGTGTTTAGAGACCAGGTTCAAAGCAAGTAAAAACACGGATTGGACGAATGAGCACGATCGCTTCATCAATGCGTCACGTGCGGGGGTTCGACGTCGTTCGGCCTCTCAGCATCGGCATGCTGGTTTTCATGATGATGCCGCTCGTGTTTCTTCCGCTCGCGTCGATCTTCATCTTCGGCACCAGCAGCGGTCTCGCCAAATTCTGGGCCGCGCTGACCGCGCCCGAGGCGATCTTCGCGCTCAAACTATCAATGGCCACGAGTTTTTGGGCCACCGTCTTCAACGTGATCTTCGGCCTGTTCGCCGCTTACGTGCTTTCGCGTTACAACTTCCTGGGCCGCAATGCGCTGATCGTCACGATCTCGCTGCCGACAGCCATTCCCACTGCCGTCGCGGGTTTCGCGTTGCTTCTGCTGTGGGGACCGTACGGCACGCTCGGACGCTTTCTCACGCCAAACTTCGAGATCATGTTCACCGCGGGCGCCATCATCCTGGCGAACATCTTCGTCACGTTCCCGCTCGCGTTTGGCGTGATCAAACCGGTGTTCGACACGATGAGCCGCTCGCTGGAAGAAGCGTCGGCGACCATCGGCGCCACGCGGTGGCAAACGTTCTGGCACGTGACTCTGCCATCGTTACGCGGCGCAATCGTCTCCGGCGCGCTGTTGACCTTCGCTCGCGCGGTCGGCGAGTTTGGTTCGACGATTCTTGTTTCCGGAAATCTGGCCGGACGCACCCAAACTGCTCCTCTCTACATCTTTGCGAAATTCAACGAAGGCCAGATTGAGGCGGCGAATGCGATCGCGATCGTGCTCGCGCTCTTCTCCTTTCTGATCTTCAGCGTGCTGTTCTTCGCGCGCGATTGGCTCGACGTCGACTAAGATTCGAATGGTGAAAGCCAGGGAAAGATTGATCCCCAAGCCTGCGGAAGCGGCGCCGTCGCTGACGGATCCGCCGCCGGCGGCGGCAAGTGTGGTCGGGCTGAGCAAGCGTTTCGGCAAGACGAGCGTGCTGGAGAACATCAGCTTCGACGTCGCCGAAGGCGAGGTACTGGTGTTGCTCGGCGCCTCGGGTAGCGGCAAAACCACGATTCTCAGAATCATTGCGGGCCTCGAGATGCCATACACCGGAAAGGTGATTCTTCACGGCAAGGACGTGACGGAGCTTCCCGCGCGCGAACGTGGTGTCGGAGTTATCTTCCAGTCATACGCCTTGTTCCCGAAAATGACGGTCGAGAAGAACATCGGCTACGGACTTCGCATCAGAAAGCGGAAGCGCAGGGAGATCCGCGAAACGGTCGACGAATTGCTGAAGCTGGTCCAACTCGAACAGCACCGGAAAAAGTATCCGTCGCAACTTTCGGGCGGTCAGCAGCAACGCGTCGCGATTGCGAGAACACTCGCGTACAAACCCGAAGTGCTGTTGTTTGACGAGCCTTTCGGCGCGCTCGACACGCAAACGCGCGTTCACCTGCGGCGCGAGATACGCGCGCTGCTGAGGAAAGTAAATGTGCCGTCGATCTTCATCACGCACGACCAGGAGGAGGCGCTGGAACTCGGCGACCGCGTTGCGGTGTTGAATGAAGGTCGCATCGAACAACTCGGAACGCCGTTTCAAATCTATAATCATCCGGCGACTGAATACGTCGCGACTTTTCTGGGCGCGGCCAACGTCCTCGAAGCGACAGTTAAGAACGGAACGCTCGAACTCGGTTCGGCGCGTCTGCCGGTGGCGTTGGACCAGGAGAGGTTTCGGAACGGCGACTGCGTTAAGATCGTCTTTCGTCCGGAAGACGTCGTGTTGAGCCAGACTGACTTCGTGCGTCCAGGCGCTTCGAAGATCTCCGCCGCACGCATCGAGGAGATCAGCTTTGTAGGCGCGTATGAGCGGGTGCGCCTTCGATTGGACCGCGGCAACGACGATTGCCGGATCGACGACAATCCGTATTACCTGACTACCGATACGCCGGAAAGCCAATCCACGAAAGCCATAATCGCAACCCGGCCCAAGCCCGAAGCGGCGACTGCCAAACTACAGATCGGAGACCGCGTTATAGTGGCGATATCTTCATTCACCGTCCTGCCACCGGATAATCGATGATTCGTATCCGTCTAATCGGTCTCTGTCTGTTGGTGGTCGGGTTGACGTTCAGTGCGTCCGCGCAGTCAGGGCTGGACCAAACCGACAACCAACTTTGGTCCGACGTTCAACTTTCCATTCCCGTCACAAAGCAGATCGACTTCACACTTAGCGGTACGTTGCGGCTCGGGCGTGATATCAGCAATCCGATTGATGAACGAATTGGCGCCGGGTTCTCTGTCAAAGTCGGAAAACACATCACGGTCGCACCTGGTTATCAGCACATCGGCATGCAGCCTTTCGCTGGACGGCGCATTTGGGAAAACCGCCTGTCGCTCCCGGTGCAGTTTCGGTTTGATGCCGGCGATTTCCGGTTGACTCAGCGGAATTTAATCGAACGGCGGTTGCGAAATTCGGGGGTGAAGTCGACGCGCTATCGCAACCGGTTTCAGATCGAGCATCCGCTTGGACCAGACGGGCTGGGGTTGTCGCTGTACGTCGCTGACGAAGTGTTTTATGACTGGGCTGTGGATCGTTGGGTGCGCAATCGGTTTTCAGTTGGCGCAATAAAGGTATTCAATAAACACATCACGCAGGACTTCTTCTATCTCCGCCAGAACGATGGTGTAAGCGTGCCTGGCGACCTCAACGTCATCGGCACGACGCTAAGGGTGCGTTTGTAGCTACACCGTTTTAG
>CBFGMX010000126.1:0-15809 GCA_965649955.1 uncultured bacterium | reverse complement strand
TCGTTTCAACTTTGCGCCAGTCGTAATCTGTCGCCCAATACTGAGCTAGTTTTTGTATTGACGCGAGTTGAACGCCTTGCGAGCTATCAGAAACGGTTTCCCGGTCGGGCCACCGCGTGTTGGCAATGCGCCGGCGTAGATCGTCGAGCGCCTGTTGTGGCATATGAACGCTAAACGGGCGCATTGCGGTTCTGTCTTTGGACTGCGCAGCTGCGGGTAGGCGTAACGTCAGCAACATTGTTGCCGATAAGAGCACGATGAAAAGTGGCGCGAGCAGACGGTAGCTTGCGTGTGCTCTAAACGTGTAGTGAACCTGTTCGATTTGCATGGTCCTTACTCCTTACGTGAAACTATCCCTTGCCATGTCCGATTGATTAAATGACGTGCGGCAGTAGACCACGGGTCTGAAGACACGTCTATTAGACGAAAGTATCGAGCTATAATGAGGACGTTCATATGCCATACAATCACCTGTCACCAGAAGAAGAGCGAGTCATCGTTTACAAAGGAACAGAACGACCGTTTACCGGTGAGTACGAGACGTTGTATTCGCCTGGCACGTTTATCTGCCGGCGTTGCAACAACCCGCTTTATACGGCGGAAGCCAAATTCAAGTCGGGATGTGGTTGGCCAAGCTTCGATGAGGAGTACCCGGGCGGCGTCGAACGCCGTCCCGATGCGGATGGACGTCGCACGGAGATAGTTTGCGCTCACTGCGGCGGGCACTTGGGCCACGTCTTCGAAGGCGAAGGCTTTACGGAAAAGGACACTCGCCACTGCGTCAACTCACTTTCAATTCGGTTCATCCCTGAAGGGGAGGCCCTGCCGGCTGTGCTCAACCCCGACTGAACGCGAGCGCCCCTGCATCAATGGTCAAATCTTCAAACCCGTCGCGACAGTCCCATGCGTGCAGGCTCGCATCCGGCCGACGAAACTTTATTGCCGTAGCGACTTAAACGACTCGCGAAGCTCGTTCACGAAGATTTCCGGTTGTTCCCACGCAGCGAAGTGCCCGCCCTTATCGAGCTTCTTGTAATGGATGAGTTTGGGATACGCACGCTTGGCCCAACTTAGCGGGACTTGATAGAGTTCGTCTGGAAAGGCGCTCACCGCAACCGGAATTTCAATGTTTCTGACGTCGAAAAATCCACTGCGCGCGGTTAACGTGTTCTCCCAATACAGACGAGCGGATGAGATGGCGGTGCTGGTCAGCCAGTACAGCGTGATGTTGTCGAGGATATCATCTCGCGTCAGGCCTTCTGATTGTCCGTCAAAGACTCGGGTCATGAGCGCCAGACTTGCGGCGTCGTGGTCGAGCATCCACGCTGCGAGGCCGATGGGTGAATCTTCGATCCCGTACAGCGTCTGGGGTCGGAGGGCCATTTCGTTGGCATAACCAAGACCTTTTTTATAGAAAAAGTCCAGTTGGTCCCAGGCGCGCCGTTCGTCTGGCGAGAGAGTCGGCGGCGGTGGCTGGTTAGACGCGAGTGCCTTAGCAATATCGGGTGGCACGGTGGCCGCCATGTTGGTGTGAATGCCGAGTAACTCACGAGGTGCTTGCAATGCCATCTGCTCGACGATAGCCGCTCCCCAATCGCCACCTTGAGCAACAAATCGGGTGTAGCCCAGACGCTTCATGAGCACTATCCATGCACGTGCGATACGCGCCGGGTCCCACCCACCGGTGGTCGGCTTGCCTGAATAGCCGTAGCCGGGGATTGAGGGAATGACTACATCAAAAGCCTCGTCAGTTTTTCCACCATGCGCAGTGGGATCCGTGAGCGGCCCAACGATCTTCATCTGCTCAATGATCGAGCCGGGCCAACCGTGCGTGACTATGATAGGTAGGGCGTTCGCATGTTTCGACCGAACATGAATGAAATGAATGTCGAGCCCATCGATCTCGGTAACGAATTGGGGTAGCGCGTTAAGTTTCGCTTCAATCTTGCGCCAGTCGTACTCTGTCGCCCAGTAGCGCGCGAGTTTCTGCATTGTTGCGAGTTGCACGCCTTGCGTTTGATCCGAAACGTATTCCGGCTCCGGCCATCTTGTCGCCTTGATGCGCCTGCGCAATTCAGTAAGTTCAGCTTCCGGAACGTTCAGCTTGGGAAAGGTCCGAATCGCGGTTTTATCCGCCGGCTGCTCGCTGGTTCGCTGTGTAGCACTGCTTTTCGTCACTGCTTCCTCCTCTTGATTGACTCCATAATTTGCACCTGCGAATGCATCGCGCATCGTGCCTGCGCGGAACACGACTGCGAGACCAAAGGTCGAACTTGCCTTCAGGAAGCGCCGCCGCGATCCGTCGTGTAGTCTCTGGATGTTTTCCGATGCTTTATCGTGTACGGTCATCGCTTAATCTTTCTGTGATTCTTCGCGTCAGTGGCTGTAACGAGTGAAGACAAAGTCCCGGTCTTTGATCGCCTGGTGGCACGGAAAACACTTTTTGAGATCTGCTTCGGGGCCGGGTTTGCCGTCCTTATCAAACTGCGCGTACCCCCATCCACCTGTCGCGGCGTATTTCTTCGAATCCTTGACCATGAATTGCAGGTACCAGGGCGGTGCCTCTCCAGGCACGAACGACTGGTCGCGCCCAAAGACTTTGTTGTTCTCCTCAGAAGGAACGTGCTTCCAGGCGATGCGGGCAATGATCGTCTGTTCGGGAAATGGAAGCTTCCCTTCGCGATACGCATTGATCGCTTTATCGTTCCCCAGAATGGCGCGGATATCGTTGAGGTTTCCTTCTTCGTGGGCCACGGAGACAAGTCGCCAATCGCGATATCCACGTGGAATTTCGGTCACGAATAGCGGGGCGGCTTCCTGAGCCATGGACCGAGATGCGCGCGCGGGAAAAACGACAACGGCGGCGGCAGTTGCAATAGCAACCATCAAGAAAGTGATTTGTTTCATAAGCCCTTCCTCCTCAACTATGAAATTCGTGTCTTCTGACTTAGTTCCTGCTTGATGGACGTGACTAAACCACGAAGGAAGCAGTTGGATCTATTAGACAAAGGTATCGATCAATACCTTGGTATGAAGTTCTACAATTTTTCGTGCGTGTTAATTTTTGCTTTGTCGTCACCCGACGCGGGCGTATATTAATCCGGCAAATCGCGAAAATCCGCTCGGACTGGAGACGATGCCCATGGACCGTGAGCTTGATGGTGAAGCGGACGGCTTGAGGAAACCTCTACCCTGGGCTCGGGTGGTGGCCGATGCCGCTCCATGCGATCACATCGTGCAGCTTTATCAGGACGACGACTTCCTGAACCATGCCGTCTGCCGATTTGCCGGTGCTGCTCTGGCAAACGGAGAGGGCATCATACTGGTACCCACGAGTAATCATTGGAACGCGATCCGCCCGCGCCTCGAGGCCGAAGGCATTGATGTTCAAGCGGCACGGGAACGGGGGCAGTTGACGGTCGTCGACGCTGACGAACTCTTACCGCGGTTCATGCGCAACGCCATGCCGGATTCGTCGATATTCCTCGGCCTTGCGGGGCACATTATTGGACAGACGCGCGCAGCAGGACGCTACCCGAAAGTTCGCTGGTGGGGAGAGATGGTCAACGTTCTTTGGGAGCGCGGAGATGTCGCTGCCAGCATGAACCTCGAAGACTTATTTGATCAGCTCGCAAGAAATCACGATATCGCGATCTTCTGCTCGTTTCTGATGGATAACTTCGACGGCGAAGTTCATGCACACATGTTGCCTCGGCTCGGCACGAACCATTCGCACCTGATTCCAGTTGAAGACTATGCGCGGCTAGAGCGCGCGGTAGCCGATGCGCTCCAGGAAACGGTCGGGGCTAACGAAGCGCGTGTCCTCGAAAGTCGACTTTTGTGCGACTATCCGCAACCGTTCGTCATGCCGCGCGCGCAGGCTCTGCTGCTCGCCTTGCGCCACGTTCTGCCCGCACTCGCTGATCCTGTGCTGCAACGAAGCCGCAGCCTGTACGCTGCCTCGGGGGGCGCCCAATGACAACGCCGGTTGTTGCGGTTAGCAGCTGCTGGACTAGTGTTGACGGCGTTAATGGGCATCATTCGCCGACAAACACAGGTAACACCGAACTCAAACACATCCTTGACACCATTGAGGTTCCTATCGTCGTCGTGCGAAACGACTCGACTATCGGTTGCTTCAATAAGGCGGCGGCTTATGTGTTTGATCTGTCGACGGCGGATATTGGTCGACCATGTCGCGATACTCCCGTGTTCGCGGGCCTTCGCCATCTGGAACAACAATGCAGCGAGGCCCTCGAAAGCGGTACCGAATCGCGGGTCGACTTTCGGGACGGCGATAGATGGTTCGTCGTTCGTGTCTCACCGCTACAAGGTGATCACGCCGTTACGGGCACCGTTCTAACGTTCACCAATGTGACCGCCTTCCGCGCCAGCCTCGATCACGCGATCTACGAACGCGAATGCACCAAGGCAATACTCAACACTGTCGCCGAGCCTCTCGTAGTGCTGAGCACTGATCAACGGATACAGTCGGGCAATCGGGCGTTCTACAATATGTTTGGAGTCTCGCGCGACGAGACACAAAAAGTGCCACTCTACGAAATCGCAAGCGGCGCCCTCGCGAACTTTGGTCAAACGCTAACCGCGATGCTTGCGGGCACTCAGCCTTTCGCGCCTGTCGAGCTCGATCAAGTCATTACGCCAAAAGGTCAACTTACGCTTATCGTCGATGCGCGTCCGTTGGCTCTCCCGGGCCATTCGCAACGCAGGGTTCTAATCACTTTTCAGGACATAACCGCGCGAAAACACGCTGAAGCAGCCAAGGACTTACGATCGGAGAAAGAGCTGCGGCGCAGTGAAGCTTTCCTCGCTGAAGCTCAACGTCTCAGTTCTACCGGCAGTTTCTCCTGGGGCGTCGCAACCGATGAATTCATCTGGTCAGAGCAGCTATATCGCATTTATGAGTTCGATCGCGACCTGCCAATTACTCTTGACTTGATACGCACGCGCATCCATCCCGACGATCTCAGCTTGTTCGAAAAAATAGTCGAACAGGCGCGAGGCGGCAACGACTTTGAGTGGCAATACCGACTGAGGATGCCTGACGGCGCCGTTAAGTACATGCATACCGTCGCTCATGCGACGCGCGATCAGGATGGGCAAGTGGAATACATCGCGGCGGTGCAGGATGTGACACAACGCCGGTTGTCAGAAGAGGCACTCGCGAAGGCGCGATCAGAGCTCGCACACGTATCGAGAGTCACAACACTTGGAACCTTAACAGCCTCAATCGCACACGAAGTAAATCAACCATTGTCCGGCATCATCACCAATGCCGGCACATGCATGCGAATGTTGGATGCTAATCCACCAAACATCGACGGCGCACGCGAAACCGTGCAACGGACCATTCGCGACAGCCGTCGCGCGTCCGATGTTATTACTCGATTGCGGACCCTCTTTAGTAAAAAGGATGGAGCAACAGAGTCAGTAGATCTGAACGAGGCGACGCGAGAAGTTATCGCACTGTCCTTGAGTGACCTTCAGAGAAATAGAGTAGTTGTGAGATCCGAGTTCGCTGACGGCCTTCCACTTGTAACGGGTGATCGGGTGCAGCTTCAACAGGTCATTTTTAATTTGCTGCGGAACGCCTCGGACGCGATGAGCAGTGTCGATGAACGTCCCAGACAGTTATGGATCAGAACTGAAAGGCACGAGGACGACACCGTGTGTCTGAGCGTCGAAGATACCGGCATAGGTCTGGCAGTAGAGAGTGTCAACAAGATCTTCGATGCTTTCTACACAACCAAGACCGACGGTATGGGGATCGGCCTGTCCGTCAGTCGCTCGATCATTGAAAACCATCACGGCCGTTTGTGGGCTACAGCAAATGATGGCCCCGGAGCAACATTCTTCTTTACGATTCCCTGCTCCAGACAAACTAATACCAAAGTATCATAGACAATCGCCTTCTAATTGGCGCATTGTGAATTCGACTCACGACGCCGACACAGGATCGGAATGAAGAACAACTTTATCAGCGTAGTGGATGCGCTTCCGGGCTTGGTCTGGACGGCGTTGCCGGATGGACAGGTAGACTTCGTAAATCATCAGTGGCGCCAGTACACAGGCATTTCCCTGAAGGACTCGTGCGGCGATGGGTGGCAAGTGGCGATTCATCCAGAAGATTTGCCTCACGTTGTCGAACAGCTCAAATCCTCCCTCGCATCAGGCGAATCATGCGAAGCAGAAGTGCGTATTCGCTCCTTCGATAATGAGTTCCGCTGGTTTTCGTTCCGCTCAAGTGCCATCACCGACGCATCCGGAGCCATCGCGGGAAGCTGTTGCTTCCTTTGGGACATTGAAGACCTGAAACAACGAGAGCAAGAACTAACCGAACACAAGCAGGCAATAGAAAGGCTGCAAGCCAACCAGGAACTTCTCGACCTCGCGCAAAAATCTGCCGGGGCGATGGCCTTTGATTGGTATACCAAGAAGGAGATCAACTACTGGTCACCTGAGCAAGAATCCTTATTTGGCCTCGCTCCCGGCACTTTTGATGGAACATATAAAACCTTCAAGAAGATGATGTACGCGCCCGATTGGCCCATAGTTGTAGCAGCCATCAAGCATGCTCATCAGACAGGAGACGTGAGGGCCGAATATCGAGTTGTATGGCCTGACGGAAGCCTCCATTGGCTCTCAACCAACGGTCGAATGTTCTTTGACGAGGCGGGTGAGCCGGTGAGAATGGTTGGATTTACTGCGGATGTCACACGCAGAAAAAATGTCGAGGAGGAACTCCGTCGCACGGCTGCATTTCTCGCTCAAGCACAACACGTCAGCTCAACGGGAAGTTTCTGGTGGCGGGTGTCTACAGACGAGCTTACATGGTCAGAAGAACTCCATCGGATCTTTCAACTGGATCGAACAACTCCGATAACACTCGACCGGATCCGGGCGCGACTCCACGCGGATGATGTCGAGGCATTCGATAAGACAATTCGCCAGGCGCGCGTGAGCGGCAACGACTTTGAAAACTATTGCCGCCTTATAATGCCTGACCAGTCCGTGAAATACGTGCACGTAGTTGCTCAAGCTTCACCAGATCGGAATGGCCATCTGGAGTACATCGGCGCCGTTCAAGATGTGACCGAACGACGGCTTTCTGAAGAGGCGCGTGATAAAGCGCGATCAGAATTGGCGCAGGTAGCGAGGGTTATGAGTCTCGGAACCTTGACTGCGTCGATTGCGCATGAGGTCAATCAGCCATTGTCCGGCATCATCACGAACGCTAGTACCTGTGTGCGGATGTTGGACGCCAATCCGCCGAACGTTGATGGCGCACGCGAAACCGCGCGCCGAACGATTCGCGACGGACACCGCGCCTCTGATGTAATCACACGACTCCGCGCACTTTTTAGTAAGAAGGACGCCGCTACTGATTTGGTGGACCTTAACGAAGCGACGCGCGAAGTGATCGCCTTATCGCGGACAGAACTTGAGCGCAACCGTGTGATTCCACGAACGAACTTTGCTGTTGATCTGCCGCTCGTAACAGGCGATCGTGTTCAGCTTCAGCAAGTAATTTGGAATCTGCTGCGAAACGGGGCCGACGCCATGAGTGCTGTCGATGATCGTCCACGAGAATTGGTGTTTAGAACGGAAGTGGAAGACGATAGTAGCGTGCGCTTGAGCGTGCAGGACGTGGGGACCGGGTTTGAATCACAAACAATCGACCGGATGTTCCACCCATTCTACACAACAAAAGAACACGGCATGGGAATCGGCCTGTCCGTAAGTCGCACGATCATTGAGAACCATCGCGGCCGCTTGTGGGCCACGCCGAACGATGGACCCGGCGTTACATTTTCTTTTTCGATTCCCGCCGCGGTTCACGCACAGGAAGTAACTTTTGGTGCAATCGATATGCGAGAGCAATCCAGAACGACGACGAACGGATAACATGGCGATCCGTCCTCTTATCTCAGTTGTTGATGATGACGAATCTGTGCGGGAGTCGTTGCCTGATCTGCTGAAAGAATTCGGCTTTCAGGCGGAAGCGTTTTCATCGGCCGAGGAGTTCCTGGCGTCGGATTCAGTTGATCATACGAGTTGTCTCCTTCTCGACGTAGCGATGCCGGGTATGACGGGACCAGATCTCCAACGGGAATTAACGATCCGCCGTCAACAGATTCCGATTGTTTTCATTACGGCCAATAGGGATGAAACGATTCGTCCGCGTTTGATCGAGCAAGGTGCGGTGGAGTGTCTATTCAAACCATTCACTGAGACGGATCTACTTAAGGCGCTGAACACCGCACTCCGGATATAATTTGTAAGCTTTGGCCTTGATATGACTTCTACCGGCTCAACACCCAGGCAGGAAAAACCAGTCGTCTTCGTAGTCGACGACGATATCTCGGTGCGTGAATCGCTTGAATCGCTGATCGAGTTCGCCGGATGGCAGCCCGAGACGTTTGCATCGGCAGAGGAGTTCCTGGCACGTCCGCGAAGGACCACCCCGAGCTGCCTGGTGCTGGACATTTCGCTTCCCGATCTCAGTGGCCTCGAGTTGCAGAAACTCATAGCAGGAGATCGGGCCGACATGCCAATCATCTTCATCACTGGACACGGCGACATTCCCAAGACGGTCCAGGCGATGAAGGCTGGAGCGGTTGAGTTCTTAACGAAGCCGTTCGATGACGAAGCCTTGCTGAACGCTATTCGATATGCGATCACGCGCAGCACCGCTGCGCTGGATGACCTGGCTGAAGTGCGAATTCTGCGCGATCGTTTTGAGTCACTCACTTCTCGTGAACAGGAAGTGATGCGATTAGTGGTAACCGGCATGTTGAATAAACAGATCGCCTTGAAGCTCGGAATCAGTGAAATCACCGTGAAAGCGCATCGCGGTAAAGCAATGCAGAAGATGCGGGCTGACTCGCTTGCGGACTTAGTGAGGATCGCGGCGAGACTCGGGCTGGCATCTGCCAAAAACCCATGGCGCACAACCCACACGGCTAACTCGACCTAGAGTGCTTCATCTCAGCTTTCGTGTTGATGAGTCCTCTCCAACTCAAAATGTTTTCAACACGCGGACCAATAACAAGGTATTGCCCGATACCTTCGTCTAATAGACGCATCGTCAGCCTCGTGGTTTACTCCCGCACGTCCCGTCCCGGCTAGAGCATCATGTCTGCTCAACAGGAAAGGTCAACGAGCACTCAGAACGAAAGGAGAGAGGTCAATGAGTACTATCACCACCAAAGACGGCGCACAGATTTACTACAAAGATTGGGGCACTGGACAGCCAATCGTCTTCAGTCACGGCTGGCCGTTGACAGCTGACGCCTTTGAGGACCAGATGTTCTTCCTAGCCTCGAATGGCTATCGATGCATCGCCCATGACAGACGAGGTCACGGCCGGTCGAGTCAAACATGGAATGGAAACGACATGGACACGTATGCCGACGATCTCGCAGCGCTCGTCGAAGCGCTTGATCTAAGAGATGCAATTCACGTCGGCCACTCGACCGGGGGCGGCGAACTAACTCGCTACATCGGCCGTTATGGTACGAAACGGGTAGCGAAGGTCGTGCTGATCGGCGCAGTCCCACCGTTATTGCTCAAGACTGAAGCTAATCCCAATGGGGCGCCAATCGAACTGTTCGATCAGTTGCGCGCTGGTGTGCAAGCTGACCGCACGCAGTTTTTCAAGGACTTCAGCATCCCGTTCTACGGCTTCAACCGCCCCGGGGCAAAAGTCTCTGAAGGGTTGCGCGACAGTTTCCTCTTGCAAGCATCGTTAGCCGGTCTTCCGAACGTCTACGATTGCATCAAAGCGTTTGGGCAGACCGATTTTACTGAAGATCTCAAAAAGTTCGATGTGCCAACGCTCATCATGCACGGCGACGACGATCAGGTCGTGCCGATCGCTATCACCGCACTTGTGTCGTCGAAAATTGTGAAAGGAGCCACCTTGAAGGTCTACCCGGGATTTCCCCACGGCATGTGCTCCACTCACAAAGATGTCATCAATGCGGACTTGCTCGAGTTTATAGGGAAAGCTCAGACAAGCTCTCAATCGGCCTGAGTCCTGAACGCGGCAGACCGCATAATGTTTGAGGCGGTCTGCCGCCGCGACAGAAAATTCGACGCCTCAACGACACCTTGCTTTTTTGACGACTTTGGATCAGATTGGCAGGTGGCCAACAAACCAAAGGCGAGCGCCCTAACCGGGTGCCGCGTCTGTTCTTCCAGCATGATCGTGTTACTTTAGTCCGAGAGGAATGGTCCACAGTATCGAGCTACAGGCAGTGCTGGCCCATTAATAAAGATGCGAAAGCCCCCATTCTGTTGAAAGGCTGAACGCGCTCCCCTTACCGCGAATCCATTCATCACCCTCGGAACCGTGCGCTCTATCAAGGTTTAAATCTCTGATTTGCTTAAGATAGCGTTTAGTCAGAATGAAGATCGACCGTGCGCGGTGGAGCTACTAATTACGGATTCACATCTTTCATCGGAATCATTCTATATCGACAGACCTGCATACACTTCTTTTCTAAGGGACGATCTAGTTTCAGCTCAGTAAGTGTGAATGTTTGTGGTTCTATGCTTACCAGGCTTTCACTGCTCGTAAGTCGCGTCGCTGATCGTGTGCTCGAAAGATTCCTTAACCGCGCGTCCAGTTCGACGCTTTCAAGCTTGCAATGATCTGACTTCTTGATGGGAGTCACTGTTATAATCAACCGGCACTGTGCTCATAAAGAATATTGATTCCTCAAGCTCCTCGCGCGATATTTCTCCAACGCAAGTAGGCGGAATGTTTATTGATTCTTTGGAAGAGACCTAGCAATTAATCTGGCCCAGGCATCGTTCATAAAGTAATAAGGACAACGGTAAAATGCGGGGCAAGAAGATAGTGGTGATCATTATATCGCTGGCGTTGCTGCTTGCCGCTCTCATCGCGTTGAGACGGCTAAGGGAAAAGCCGATCGGCCCGAGTGTGTCAGAGACTTCCCGATTAATCGGAGACCGCGCCTTCGAGGTTCAGGTCGAGATGCCTGCCTTCAATTCAGGCCGCGCACCTTGGGAGATCCCTGGCGTCATCCTGGGTTACGATCGTGGACCGCGGTTCGATCAGGCAAGCCCTGGCGCCCAAGTCGGCAAGA
Source organism: uncultured bacterium (assembly GCA_965649955.1). GTDB lineage: Bacteria > Acidobacteriota > Blastocatellia > Pyrinomonadales > Pyrinomonadaceae > PSRF01. The sequence continues at coordinate 4,674 of CBFGMX010000126.1, read as the reverse complement.
TAGCACCGGATCATATCGAGCTTAGGGCGGACGGCGGCTGGGACCTTTTGATCGAGACAGACGCCGAAGGACGGCTCGCTCATGAAACACATGTAGCATTTCCGGTAAAACTCGGGGGCAGACCGTTGAAATTCAACTGTCGACCTGCAGATCCGCCCATTGGCTATCTTCACATCACCGCGCGCTCCGACTCGGATGAACTCGAAGGGGAGTTCCAACTGGAAATTGCTATCTGCACGAATGCTGTCTCAGGAAAAACTGCCGCGTGGCCCTATCAACCACTCAAGGTTCGTGGGAACTTTGCAGGGTTGAGAAAGCAAGGATCAAGTGAGCCTCTTCCAACTCCGGGTACTGGGCTAAAATAGAAAACATTGGACCAGCACCTTGCCATACAGTTCAAGTGGAAGGCAAAGAGCAAACAGCTATAGTACCGGCGTAATTCCAATCTCTTATGCTGCCAGTCAGCGCCTTGATCCAATGTGAATTCTGCGTGACGACAACGCCATGATGAGCGTATTGGATTTGTTATCACTTCTTGCGGCCAACCTCTAGCGGCGCCTGCATTCAACAAAGCGCAACGGTTAGACCAATTATTCCGCCGCCAATACTTCCGAAAACTATTCCCCCGAAGCTGCCGTGGTAAATCAGTTTGTTAAGCCCGACCGGCGCACCATAGCACAACGATGATTGTCAGGATAGTGAAACCAATTGCTCCTTGGAGAGCACCGTAGTCACTGCATAAACCTAAATTAAAGTGATTGACTCTTAAATGTCTGCCTATATACTATCTGTTCATGACAGATATCAACACCCAGGCGCTCGATCGCGAACTGAAGCGGGGAACCGCAGAGCTGCTGATCCTTTCACTGCTCGACGCGCGACCCCGCCATGGATATGAGCTGAGTAAACTAATCCATACGCGCTCCGGCGGCCAGATCCAGCTTCACATCGATTCCCTCTATCCCTTGCTGTATCGCCTCGAGGAACGTGGGTGGATCAAGGGGACGTGGGTTGAAAAGCCCAACGAGAGACGCCGCCGATTTTACAAAGTCACGCCTAACGGCCGGCGTGTGTTAACTAAACAACGCGAGACCTGGGCAGCATTTGTAGCCGCCGTTCAACGCGTTATCGGAGACGAACATGCCTGACTGGACACAACACGTGCGCCCGCGTTTATCCGGCCTGCGCCTCTCGCCAACGCGCGAGGCCGAGATCGTCGAAGAGCTCTCGCAACATCTCGATGACCGCTATCGGGAGTTGATCGCGGGCGGCATGTCTCCTGAGGAGGCCAAACGAGTAGCACTTTCCGATTTTAGGGAGGGCAACGTCTTAGCGGATTACATAGCGCCTCTCCGGCAGGCCCATCCGCCTTCGGCGATCACACCGGGGGCTTCAGGAAGCAATTTGCTCAGCGATTTATGGCAAGACATAAGATACGCGGTGCGAATGTTACGCAAGAATCCAGGGTTTGCCGCTGTGGTGGTAATCACGCTTGCTCTAGGCATCGGCGCTAACACCGCAATCTTCAGCTTCGTCAACGCGGTCATTCTCAATCCGCTGCCATTTCCAGACGCCGATCGACTTGTAGTGATCAGTGAGATCTCCAAAGAGGGCATGGAGATTGGCGTTTCGCTGCTTAACTTTCGAGACTTCCAAGTGCGTGCAAAGTCGTTCGAGGAAATCGGGGGTTATCGATTCGATACATTCAACCTATCTGGCACGGGTAGTCCACAACGTTTGATCGGACAAGAAGTCACGGGGAACTACTTCCGCATTCTCGGAGTTCAACCACAGTTGGGTCGAACTTTCACGGAGGAGGAGGAGAAGTTCACACCTGTGGGGACGGCCATACTCATCAGTGATTCCCTCTGGCGGACTACGTTCGGCTCGGATCCAAATATTTTGGGGCGGAACCTGAATCTCGGAGGCTACGACTATTGGGTAATCGGTGTAATGCCGCCTCGTTTTGAATTCGTTAGAAAGACTGATCTTTGGGCGCCACTGGGCGGTTGGTTGGCACCCAACTCCGCCTGGTTCCATCGCGAAAACTATATGGGACTCGAAGCAATTGCCAAACTGAAGCCCGGGATTTCAGTGAGTCAGGGCGACATTGAGATGCGTCAGCTCGCGACTCAGATGGCGAAAGAGAATGCGGAAACAAATAGCGGGGCCAGTGCATACGCGCGTTCACTGCAATCGATGATCGTTCACGAAGTGCGCTCGACGTTACTGGTGCTAATGGGTGCGGTTGGATTTGTCTTGCTCATCGCCTGTGTCAACGTCGCCAATCTGTCGATTGCACGTGCGCTCGTTCGGGAACAGGAGATGGGAATCAGAATGGCGCTGGGAGCTGGACGTCGTCGCCTGATTCGCCAGATGTTGAATGAAAGTCTTTTGTTGTCACTACTGGGAGGTTTGGCCGGAATCCTTTGTGCGCGCTGGCTATTGTCCGCATTGATTAAGCTGGCCCCACCGAATCTTGCGCGGATCGACGATGTGCAATTGAGTGGACGAGTGTTGCTGTTCACAGCAGGAATCACTTTGTTGACTGGTTTGATGTTTGGACTGCTGCCTGCATGGTCTGCGACGCGCACTAAACCCGCCATGGTGTTCAGTCAACGATCGTCAACCTCTGGGCCTTTGCGTCGCCGTCTTTTTGAAGGCTTGTTAGTGGCAGAGATCGCTCTTGCACTAATGGTGGTAACTGGTGCCGGTCTGATGACCCGCACCATGTACAAGATTGCCCACGTCGATCCTGGGTTCCAATCGGATCACGTGCTCACCATGCGGCTCGATGTTCAGGATCCGAAATATAACGCTACCAAACTGGAATCTTTCCAGCGCGACGTACTAACTAACGTCAAGGCTATTCCTGGTGTCGAATCCGCCGCGTTCTCACTCTCTTTGCCGATCGAAGGATCGCAGTGGGGATCGATATTTATTGTTGGAGATCACCCTGTACCGGGGCGCGCGCAAATTCCGCATGCCAAGTTCGATCCCATCAGCGCTGAATACATCAAAACAATGCGAATTCCATTGTTGAAGGGGCGGGTTTTTACTGAAGCAGACACAGAGAAGTCACCACAGGTGGTTTTAATCAATGAAACGATGGCGCGACGGTTCTGGCCTAACGAGAATCCAATTGGCAAACGAGTGAAGCAAGGTTGGCCGGAACAGACGACACCGTGGCGTGAAGTAGTCGGGGTTGTTGGGGACGTCAAACTGCAAGGTGTCATTGAGCAGACTCCGCTTCATATTTACTTGCCAATCTCACAAAATTCGATCACGAGCATGTATTTAGCTGTGCGAACGCAAGTTGAACCTCAAAGCCTAGCCGCACCAATTCAAGCCGCCGTGCATTCCGTCGATAGCCAATTTCCATTGTATGAAGTTCGCACGATGGAGGATCGGATGCAGCGCGACGTAGTCTCGCAGCGAGCTGCCATGATCTTACTCAGCGCGTTCGCGATCATTGCAATGTTACTCGCGGTTGTCGGCATCTACGGCGTCATTTCATGGGGGGTGATCCAACGCACGCGCGAGATGGGAGTGCGTATGGCATTGGGTGCTTTACGACGAGACGTAATGTGGTTGGTTCTGCGTCGATGCAGCCTACTTGTTTTTGCCGGTGTATCGCTTGGCCTGTTGGGATCGTTTGCACTAACCCGTGCGGTCGGAGCTTCTCTATCAGAAGTTGGTCCAGGCAAGACGCCGTTGTTATTTGGAGTGAATGCACTCGATCCGATCACATTTATTGTTGCCCCGATTTTGTTGGCAGTGGTTGCCATTCTTGCGTGTTGTTTGCCGGCTCGACGGGCGACAAAGGTCGATCCGTTAGTGGCACTCAGGTACGAGTGAGGTGCTTGGCTCGCCATTGTGATGTCAGCGAACTAACAACAACGCTTCAAGCTAAGCAGTCGTGATCGAGAACGCGTCGCAACCAACTTTCGGCGAGCTTTCGCGATGAGTGTTGAACCTTAACAAAGACGAACCTATGCGCGACTCCATTAATCAAGTGGGCATGGTCTGGATCTGAGGATCGTACTCCAGAGAGAAGCTGCGTCTGCACAATCTGTGGGAAGGTTAACTATAATTGCAGCCAAGTGAATTGGACCGGCCTCCCTGCTTTGACCGGTCCATTGCCTTTCACGACTTTCTGGGCTGGACCTGCGCCCGTTGAGGTCTAGAGAAGCTGATCCTCACTTCTAACGCGAGAACCACGCGCCCAGACATTGTGGATCTATGGCTGCTGAAGAACATAGTCAATACATTGGCCCTGATTACTGAATGTAGCTGGGTGATTAAAGTTGGTCCAGCCGCCGTCCTTGCATTCGTCGACATTTCTTGCCGGGTGCGCAAAGTAAGCGACGTGTGCCGTGTCCCTCGTCGTGTTGGGTGTTCGCTTTCATTGTGTTGGAAATGCGTTTTCCCCCTTCCGTAGCGAAGTCGAAGCACGGATGGCGCACGGCGATGCACCTGTTAGGTCGTAACGAAGTGGAGAAACGCAATGGAGCCTGCGTAATGGAGGTTGCGTCGCTGGGCTCACGTGCGAAGATGAAAGCGAAGGAAGGGGGAAACCGAAAACTCTCTCGGCTGGAATGGAATGAAGCCGAGTCCGACGTTCGAAATCGACGTTCTGCCAGCGCAGGCTGAGAAGTTCCTGCTTGCGTAAGC
>CBFGMX010000125.1:0-15825 GCA_965649955.1 uncultured bacterium | reverse complement strand
ATCCCCGCCCGGCGAGCGACAAAAGTCGATCCGTTGGTTGCACTGAGGTACGAATGATGAGATCGGTGCTTACACAGGTTCTCCAGGACATTCGCTACGCCGTTCGCATACTGACGAAGAACCCGGGATTCATGGCGGTCGTCGTGCTCACGCTCGCATTGGGCATCGGCGCAAACGCCGCAATCTTCTCGATCACCGACAAAGTCTTGTTGCAAAGCCTGCCGGTGCAGAACCCGGATCAGCTCGTCGTGCTGTCCGCCTACGATCCGAAAGATGGACCACAGATCGAGAGCACGTTCTCGTACGCGATGTACCAGGACCTGCGCGATCGAAACGACGTCTTCTCCGGTGTCATCACGCGCGGCAGTGCGCAGATGAACGTCAGTTACGCCGATCAGAACGAGCGCGTCCGTGGCGAACTCGTCAGTGGAAACTTCTTTGAAGTGCTCGGCGTGCGTCCCTGGGCCGGGCGGCTTTTCACGCAGGACGACGACCGCGTGCCGGGTGCGCATTCCGTCGCGGTCCTCAGTTACCAGTTCTGGGAACGCCGGTTTGCGAAAAATCCGAACATCATCGGCCAAACGATACTTGTCAACGAACATCCGTTGACGGTGCTCGGCGTCACTCCACCCTCGTTCTACGGAATCGATCTTTCAAACAGCCCCGACGTGCGCGTCCCGATGATGATGACGCCGGTGTTCAATCCTCTCCCGCCGACTCGTCTGACAAGCCGGCGTCACCAGTGGCTCAGCGTGATGGCCCGTCTGAAGCCCGGTGTCTCAAGCGAGCAGGCGCAGGCGTCGATCGACGTGCTGTATCGACAGATTCGCGAGCTGGAGGCGCAAGCGTTGCCGTCGAGCGTGTCGGCGGCCGGTCGCGAACGCTTTCTCTCCGGACGAATCGCCGTATTACCGGGCGATCAGGGGCTCCGAGGATTGCAGGTCGATATGAAAACGTCGCTGCTGTTACTTCTCGGCGCGACCTGCGCGGTTCTGCTAATCCTGTGCGCGAACCTTGCGAACTTGATGATGGCGCGGGCGACGGTACGAGCGCCGGAAACGGCCGTTCGACTTGCGCTCGGGGCCGGTCGTTTACGACTGCTGCGGCAATGGTTAACGGAAGGTGTCGTGCTTTCGATTCTCGGCGGCGCAGTCGGCATCGTGATCGCGCTTTGGATCAAAACCGCTTTGATGGCGTTTATTCCGGAGGACTTTCGTGCGAACCTCGAGACGCCAAACAACTGGCGCCTCTACGGGTTCATCGTCGGAACCGCGATCGTCATCGGCATCGCGTTCAGTCTGGTGCCGGCCATCCAGGTGGCGCGACAGGCGTTCGTTCCCGGTCTTCGTTTGGAAACGCGCAGCTTCACCTCGGCCGGACGGCTGTTCAGTTTTCGTAGTGCGTTCATCCTGGTCCAGGTTGCCTTGTCGCTGCCGCTGCTGGTGAGTGCGGCGTTGATGCTCAAGACGCTGCAAAACCTGCGCGCGGTCGATACGGGTTTTGGCAAAGAGAATGTTCTGTTCGCGAGTGTAAACCCCGCGCTGAACGGTTATTCGGCAGAACGCACGAAAAACTTTTACGACGAACTGTTGTCGAGGGCCCGCGCTCTGCCTGGAGTTGCATCCGCGAGCCTCGCTTCCGACACTCCGATTTCCGGAGGATGGGACCAACTCAGCCTGGTCGTCGAAGACTACACGCCGCGCGAAGGTGAACGAACCTCCAGCGACGTCACGGTCGTTTCCGCCGACTATTTCAAAGTGCTCGGCATCCCGTTGCTGAACGGCCGCGATTTCAGCGACCAGGATCGTCTCGGTACCCCGAAGGTCGTGATCCTCAACGAAAAGATGGCGCGCCACTTTTTCGGCACCATCGACGTGCTCGGCAAACGGATCGGGCTTGAAGACGTTCCGGACATGACGATCATCGGCGTCGTCAAAGACGCTCTGTACATCGATCTGCGGCGCAACATCCGGCGCCACTTCTACATACCCGTGACGCAGCAGGAGCGTTTGACCAATCTCACGCTGCACGTGAAGACCGCGACCGGAACGGACGCTGTCGCGGAATCGCTGCGTGCAGAGTTGAAGAAACTCGATCCACACCTCCCCCTTTACGACATAAAGACCTTGAGCGCGGAGATCGACGAGTCGCTGATCCAGGAGCGACTGGTGACGTGGCTTTCGTCGGCGTTTGGCGTGCTTGCGAGCTTGCTGACCGCGCTCGGTCTTTATGGTGTGTTGACGTTTTCAGTGGCGCGCCGGACACGCGAGATCGGAATTCGTGTCGCCCTGGGTGCGCAACGACGGGATGTGTTTCGGTTGATCATGGTTCGCGGTGTCGTGCTGGTGGGCGTGGGAGTGTTGGTCGGACTCGGCGCGTCAATCGCTTTTGGCCGTTTGATCGGATCGTTGCTGTTTGGCGTCGAGCCGACCAACCCGGTGACGCTCGCACTCGTTTCGTTGGGACTCATCGTCGTTGCGTTGCTCGCATGTTACATACCCGCGCGCCGCGCGACGAGAGTCGATCCGCTGGTGGCGCTGAGATACGAATAAGGGGCCCAGATCATGCAAAACCTGATTCAGGATATTCGCTTTGGTTTACGGATGCTGCTGAAGTCGCCGAGCATTAGCATCGTCGCAACGATCGCGCTCGCACTCGGCATCGGCGCCAACACCGCGATCTTCAGTGTTGTGAACGCGGTGTTGCTGCGGCCGCTTCCTTTTCCGAATCCCGATTCGCTCGTTTCACTGTTTGAAACGGACCGCCAGCGTGGTCTTCAACGTGGCTCGCACTCGTATCCAAACTTTTTCGATCTGCGCGACCAGAATACGGTGTTCGAACGCATCGCTCCGTATTACAGCGGCAGCTTCATCATGACGGGCCGTGGCGAACCGGTGCGCCTCGAGGGTGCGGTTGCTACCGCGGATCTCTTTCCGCTGCTCGGCATTGCGCCACTGCACGGCCGGACGTTTGTCGCGGAGGAAGACAAGCCGTCCACGACCGGGCGCGTCGTGATTCTCAGCCAGCAACTGTTTCAACGACGCTTCAACTCCGATCTCAGCATTCTGAACCAGACGATCACGCTCGACGGTCGCCCGTTCACAGTCGTCGGCGTGATGCCCGCGACCTTCGAGTTTCCGATCCAGAACGAGCCGGTCGATCTCTGGACCACGATCGCCGGCGACGCGGCCGGCAAGACTCCCGTGACCGGCCAGCGAGGTGCGCACTTCCTGCGCGTCATTGCCCGTTTGAAACCAGGCGTCACTGAAGAGCAAGCCCAGTCCGAGATCACGGCGATCGCGGCGCGTTTGGAGCAACAGTATCCTGACGAAAATACAAACAAGAGTTTGCGTCTTGAATCAGCACTGGCGGCGATGGTCGGCGACGTGCGACCGGCGCTGTTCATTCTGCTGGGAGCAGTGGCGTGCGTGTTGTTGATTGCGTGCGCAAACGTCGCCAACCTGCTGCTTGCGCGGGCCACGAGCCGTCACAAGGAGATGGCGATCCGGTCTGCAATGGGCGCAAGCCGCATGCGCGTGATTCGACAGTTGTTGACTGAAAGTGTGTTGTTGTCGCTGGTCGGCGGTGCGGTTGGACTGTTACTCGCGGTGTGGTGGTCCGACTTGCTGGTCGCGCTGGGCAAGGAGGACATCCCGCGCGCGGTGGAGGTCAGGATCGACTGGCGCGTGTTGGGTTTCACGGTAGGCGTCTCCGTTTTGACCGGGCTGATCTTCGGCCTTGTGCCTGCGTTCCAGTCTTCAAAGAGTGAGTTGGTCGATGCGCTTAAGGAAGGGGGACGGACCACGGGGGAGAGCGCGCGACGCAATCCGATGCGCAGCGCGTTGGTAGTGACGGAGTTGGCGGTCGCGATGGTCCTGCTGATCTGCGCGGGCTTGCTGATCCAGAGTCTATGGCGTTTGCAGAGAGTGAACAGCGGTTTGCAACCGCAGAACGTGTTGACGTTCAACCTGGGACTTTCGGAAGTCAAATACAACTACGCCCGGCAGAGCCAGTTCTTCGCGGATCTCAAGTCGCGACTGGAATCGGCGCCGGGTGTGCAGTCTGCCAGTTCAATATTTCCGCTGCCGTTGGGCGGCGATCGCTTCAGTATCTCTTTTCAGATCGAAGGACGGCCGGTCTCGCCCAAGGACGAGCCGTCGGGCGATTTCTTCACCACCGGAATCGGTTACTTCCGCACCATGGGAATACCGATTCTCAAAGGCCGTGACTTCGATTCCAACGATCGACACGGTTCGACTCCGGTGATCATCATCACCGAGACGTTTGCGCGCCAGTATTTCCCGAACGAAGACCCAATCGGAAAACGAGTCCATCCCGGTGTGTCGTCGATTGAAGACGAAGAGTCGACGATGCGCGAGATCGTGGGCGTCGTCGGCGACGTCAGAAATCGGGCACTGAACACGGACCCGCGACCGGCTTATTACGTTCCGCAAACGCAGGTCCCGTTCAGTCAGATGGTGATGGTCGTCAAGACCGAAACCGAGCCACGCAGCCTGATCTCGGCGGCGACGAAAGAGGTCGCGGCGATGGATCCCGATCTTCCGTTGTTCGGTGTGAAGACGATGGAGGAGTACCTGTCAGCCTCAGTGGCGGCGCCGCGGTTCAACACGACGTTGCTTTCGATCTTCGCGGGTGTGGCGCTGGTGTTAACGGTCGTCGGTTTGTACGGCGTGATGAGTTACTCGGTGGCCCAACGGACGAACGAGATCGGAATCAGGATAGCGCTAGGCGCGCAGGGCAGAGACGTTCTGATGATGATCGTCAAACAGGGATCGAGATTGATTTTGATAGGACTCGCGATCGGTTTGTTCGGCGCATTTGTGGTGACACGACTGGTGGCGAGTTTGTTGTTTGGAGTTACGGCAAAGGATCCCTTTACGTTCGCAGCGGTGGCGATGCTGCTGGCGATCGTCGCGCTGCTGGCGTGCTACGTGCCCGCGTGGCGCGCAGCTCGAGTAGATCCAATGGTTGCACTGAGACACGAGTAGGGAAGCAGTTATGCAAAATTTAATTCAGGATATTCGTTTTGGTTTACGGATGCTGCTCAAGTCGCCAGTGATGAGCATCATCGCCATCATCGCGCTGACGCTCGGCATCGGCGCGAATACCGCGATCTTTAGTGTCGTGAATGCCGTGTTGCTGCGCAGCTTTCCTTATGCAGATGCGGAGCGCCTCGTTCTCGTCTGGGAAAAGCGGCAGGGCGGCCGCACTGATCAGAACGTGATCAATCTCGGGAACTTCTCCGATTGGAAAGAGCAGAACCAGGTCTTCACCGACATGGCCGTATTCTTCGACCGAGCCATCAATCTCACCGGCGACGGCGAACCAGAAGAAGTGCCCGTCCAGTTTGCGACCACCAACCTGTTCTCCGTACTGGGAACGAACCCGGTCGTCGGTCGGACTTTTCTTGCTGACGACGGCCACAACCCCCAAACGCGTGTCGCGCTGATCAGCTACGCGCTATGGCAGCGCCGTTTCGGTGGTGACAGCCAGATCGTGGGACGGCAGATCATCCTGAACAACGATCCAACAACGGTCATAGGCGTGATGCCGGCAAACTTTGGCTGGCACATTCAAAAAGGAACACAGGTCAGTAAACCTGCCGACATCTGGGTGCCGTTTCCAATCACCAACGAGCTGCGACAGCGGCGCGGCCGGTTCGCCTCAGCCGTCGCGCGGCTGAAGCCCGGTGTCACGATCGAACAAGCAAGAACTGAGATGGATACGATTGCTGCGCGCCTCGCGCAGCAATATCCGATGTTCAATGCGCTGTGGGGTGTGAACATTGTTCCGCTGCGAACACAATTCACAGGAGAGATACGCCGGCCGCTGTTGATCTTGTTAGGCGCCGTCGGTTTTGTGCTCCTGATTGCTTGCGCGAATGTCGCAAACCTGCTGCTCGCGCGCGCGAGTGCAAGACGAAGAGAGATTGCTGTTCGCGCGGGACTCGGCGCGAGCCGCTGGCGCATCGCGCGACAGTTGCTGACTGAGAGTGTGATGCTCTCCGTTATCGGCGGCACGCTCGGCGTGCTCGTGGCGTGGTGGGGAACGAAAGCGCTGGTGGCGTTAAGTCCGCCGGCGTTGATCGATGTCGAACGCGTCGCGGTCAATCTTCCGGTGCTCGGGTTCACGCTCGGCCTCGCCGTGCTTACCGGACTTATCTTCGGTCTCGCGCCGGCGTTGGAAGCGACGCGAATCGATCTCCAGGACTCGCTGAAAGAGGGCGGCAAGAATGTTGGCGGCGGCGGTCATCGCGTGCGTCACATTTTCGTCATTACACAGGTTGCGCTGGCGCTCGTGTTGTTGATCGGCGCCGGTCTGCTCGTGCGCAGTCTTAATCGTTTGCAGGCAGTTGATCCCGGTTTCAATGCACAGAACCTGCTGACGGTTCGCATCAGTCTCCCTGTCGCGAAGTACACGGAGGAACCTAAGCGAATCGACTTTTTCAAACAGGCGATTGCGCGAATGAGAGTAATTCCCGGCGTCGAGGCCGCGGGGGCAATCAACACACCGCCATTCACCGGTCTTTATTCAGGGACTACGGTTGAAGTTGACGGCCAGGATTTACCTCCAGGGCAGGAACTGAAGACGGGAGTGTGTGTCACCGATGCCAGCTACTTCGAAGCAATGCAGATTCCGTTGAAGCAGGGCCGCTTCTACACGCAACAGGAAGCCACGGAGATGCGGCACGTTGTATTGGTTAACGAGGCGTTCGTGAAGAAGAACCTTGGCGGCGCGAACCCGCTCGGTAAACAACTCACGATCTACATGAAAGAAGAGAACGTGCCGAGTGAGATCATCGGCGTCGTTGCCGATCACAAGCATCTCGGTCTCGATACGTCCGTGGAGCCGGTGGCCTACTGGCCGCATCCGGAGCTGGTCTATCCCGGAATGACGATCGTGTTGCGTACGAAAGGCGACGCGAGTGCGGTTGCACCCGCGGCGCGCGAAGTGATTCGTTCGCTCGATCCGCAACAACCGATAGGCGAGATCAGCACGATGGAAAGTTTGCTCTCGACTTCTGTCGCGAGATCGCGGTTCAGCGCGACGCTTTTGGCGGTGTTCTCGGTGGTCGCACTCGTGATGGCTGCGGTCGGGATCTATGGCGTGATGTCGTACTCGGTGCTCCAACGGACGCACGAGATTGGCGTGCGGATGGCGCTCGGCGCGCAGCGTTTCGACGTGTTGAAGCTGGTGGTGACGAAGGGCGTCGTGCTGGCGCTGATCGGCGTTGCGGTTGGACTGGCGGCGTCGTTCGCAGTCACGCGGCTGCTCGAGACATTGCTGTTTGAAGTGACTGCGACTGATGCGGTGACGTTCGCGGCAGTGTCGGTGGGCCTGTTTGTGGTCACGCTGCTTGCGTGTTACCTGCCGGCACGTCGCGCGACCCGCGTCGATCCTTTGAAAGCGTTGCGATACGAATGAATTAGGAGAAGACTGACGTGCTCCACGATCTGCGTTACGGCATTCGCATGTTGCTCAACCGGCCGGGGTTCACGCTGATCGCCGTTCTCACGCTTGCACTCGGCGTCGGCGCGAACACGGCGATCTTCAGCGTCACGGACAAGCTCCTGCTGCGGTCGTTGCCGGTCAGCGATCCGGACCAACTGGTCCTGATTACCTCCGTGAGCGTCAGTCCGCACTTCGTGAGCAATTTGTTCGCCTATCCGGAGTTCAACGACTATCGCACGCAGAACAACGTCTTCGACGGCATGCTTGCGTTCAGCCGGACGGAGTTGGAACTGACAACGGGAAGCGGAACCGAGCGGATCCAGAGTGAATATGTTTCCGGGAATTATTTCGACGTGCTCGGGATCCAGGCAAGTCGCGGCCGCACGTTTCTGCCGCAAGAGGACCAAACGCCGGGAAGCCAGCCTGTCGTCGTCGTGAGCGAGGCGTTTACAAGAAAGCATTTTGCCGCCGGTCAGGATCCGGTGGGCCAAAAGCTTACGTTGAATGGTTTTCCGCTAACGGTCGTTGGCATTGCTCCGGAAAACTTCACCGGCATGATGCTCGAGCGTCCCACCGAACTGTGGGTGCCGGTGTTGATGCATCCGCAACTGGCAGACTCGAAGTTCATCGAGAAGCGTTCCGATCGTTTTCTGCAAATGATGGGGCGCGTGAAGTCCGGTGTCTCAACAGCACAGGCCGACTCGAGTCTCAACCTGTTGGCCCAACAGATCAAGGAGGCCAACACACCGCCGGGAACGATCACGAAGGGACTTCCCTTCAGCGAACAACACATCAAGTCGGAGCCGGGTGGCAAAGGTATTTCGCTGCTACGTAAACGTTTTGCGGCGCCGCTGAAGTTGTTGATGGCCGTCGTCGCGCTGGTGCTGTTGATCGCGTGCGCGAACATTGCCGGACTGTTGTTGGCGCGTGGCGTGACGCGTCGTAAGGAGATCGCGATCCGTTTAGCCGTTGGCGCGAACAGTTGGCGTGTGGTGCGGCAACTGTTGACTGAGAGCCTGCTGCTCGCCGTGTCCGGTGGATTGATCGGGTTGCTCATCGCGCCGTGGCTGATTTCTTTACTCGTCAACACGCAATCGCGGCTCGATCTGGCGCGCACTGTTTTGGCCCAGGGTATCGACGCGCGTGTGCTCGCGTTTACGGCGCTGACGACGTTCGTCGCCGGCATCATCTTCGGCATCTTTCCCGCGTGGCAAAGCTCGCGAGCAGAGCTTGTGCCGGTGTTGAAGGAGGAAGGCGGCATCTCGGGCCAGCGTGAACGTCGCTTTACCTTTCGGAGTGTGCTCGTTGTCACGCAACTGGCGCTTGCGATCGTCGTCTTAATCGGCGCCGGGCTATGTATCAAGAGTCTCCGCAACCTGCTCGCAATCGATCCCGGTTACAACGCGGAAACACTGCTCACCGTTCCGCTTGAGCTAGACGAAAAGAAGTACGACGAAGCGAGCGGCCGCGTGTTTCAACATCATCTTTACGCGCGGCTCGAAACGTTGCCCGGCGTCGAGGCGGTCAGCTATGGGCTGGTGATGCCGTTCAGCGGCAGCCGCTACATAAGCAGCATCTTCGTTCAGGGCCGCCAGCCGTTGCCGAACGAACAGATGGCGTTTGACGCGAGTGTCGTTGGTCCAAACTATCACGAGACGATGGGCATTGAGATGGCCCAGGGTCGCGGTTTCACCGATCAGGATCGCGAAGGCGCCCCTGGCGTGGTCATCATCAACGAAGCATTGGCCCAGCGACTCTTTCCTGGCGAAAACGCGCTCGGGCGGAAGTTGACGTTGAAAACTAACGGGCCGCCGCTGGACATCGTCGGCATCACTCGCGACGTCAAGCATCACGATCTCACGGAAACTCCTTTGCCGCACTTCGATCTGCCGGCTTTGCAACGCGGTTACGACAGCTACACGAACGTCGTCATTCGTACTCGTGGTCCAGCCGAAGATCTGATTCCCACCGTGCGCTCGGAACTGCTCGATCTCGATCCGGCATTGCCGGTGAAGGAAATCGCCGCCGTATCGACGCAGATCGACAACACGCTCGCGGCGACGCGTTTGGCTTCGACGCTGATCTCGATCTTTGGGTTCGTCGCGCTGGTGCTCGCGAGCATTGGTTTGTACGGCGTGATGGCGTGGATGGTGAGCCATCGCACGCGCGAGGTCGGGATTCGCATGGCGCTCGGGGCGCGGCCCGGCGACGTGCTCAAACTGATTATCAAACAGGGACTGATACTGACGCTTACGGGCGTAGTGATTGGGCTAGTCGCAGCCTGGATCGCCACACGGCTGATCGACACTCAGCAACTTTACGGCGTCAGTGCCACCGATCCGTTTACTTTTGCTGTGATTGCGTTGCTCCTGACAGCAGTTTCGCTGTTGGCTTGTTATCTGCCGGCGCGGCGCGCGACGAAGGTCGATCCGTTGACGGCACTGCGATACGAGTGAGGCCATATGCAAACACAGAAGACCGGCGCTATCCGTAATCGGGTTTGGCGTTTCGACCCGGCGTACACGACTGTCGAATTCAGTGTCAGAAATCTCTGGTACACCGTGCGCGGGCGCTTTCGCACGCTTGAAGGCTCGATCGTGTTGGACGAAACGGACATGAGTCGATCGTCCGTTCTGGCGCGCATCGGTGCCCGCAGCATCGATACGGGAAACAAGCGGCGCGACGCGCATTTGCAATCGGCGGATTTTCTCGACGCCGACAACTTTCCGAATATCGAGTTCACCAGCACGCGAGTCGCGCGCGGAAAAGACCGCGATTCGATCGATCTCGAAGGCAACCTGACGTTCAAGGGAAAGAGCAAGGCGATCGCGCTGGCTGTTAACGAGATGGACCGCAGCCGCTCGCCCCGTGGCGAAGAGTTTGTTTACTACAGCGCGACGACGGAACTCGATCGATTTGATTTAGGGATTACATACGGACGCGGGATCATCGGTCGAAAACTGAAAGTGACGATCAACGTGCAGGCATCTGCGTAAACACGGTTTTATGGATAGTCTGTTGAAAGACATTCGTTACGCCATGCGTGCGTTACTGCGGCGGCCGGGGTTTACTGCCGTTGCGGTGATCACGCTTGCGCTCGGGATAGGCGCAAACACCGCGATCTTTAGCGTGGTCCATGGTGTGTTGCTGAAGCCGTTGCCTTATCCGCAGCCTGATCGCCTCGTCGCGTTGCGACAGGCAAACCCCGCGACGAATCCCACTCAACCGGATACGCAGATCTCGCCGGGTAACTTCCTCGAGTGGCAACGACAGAGCACGGTCTTTTCGAGTCTCGCTGCGTATCGCACTGTTTCCTACAACCTGACGAATGACGGCAATCCGGAACGTCTTTTGGCGGGCCGCGTTTCATCTGGTCTATTCAGGTTACTTGGCGCGCAACCCCTTCTCGGTCGCGATTTTCTCGACGAAGAGGATCAACCGGGACGCGACAAGGTTGTCATTATCAGCGAAGGCCTCTGGCAACGACGGTTCGGCGCCGACGCAAATATCATCGGCAAGACATTGAAACTCGACGGCGATGACTTCGCTGTCGTGGGCGTCATGCCGTCAGCGTTTCGCCTGCCCGATCAACGCGAACGAGAACTGTGGACGCCGATCGCGTTCAAAGACAACGAAAAAACGCTCTATCAGGCCCGCTACATCGACGCCATCGCACGACTGAAACCCGAGGTCGGAGTTACGCAGGCGCAGTCGGAGATGACGGCGATCGGCGCGCGGCTCGCTCAGGAATACCCGGACGCCAACACAGGTTGGACCATAAAAGTCACGCCGCTGCTCGATTTTGTCGTCGGCGACGTTAAGACCATTCTGTGGGTGCTGTTCGCCGCAGTTGCGGTCGTGCTGTTAATCGCGTGCGCTAACGTCACGAACCTGCTGCTTGCGCGCGCGACGACACGACAGAAGGAGATGGCCGTCAGGGCGGCGCTCGGCGCGAGTCGCCGCGCGATCGTCAGGCAATTGGCGACCGAGAGTTTATTGCTTGCGTTGCTTGGCTCATTGGCGGCGTGGCCGCTCGCAACGTGGGGCGTGCGAGGGTTGCTGGCCGCCGCTCCCGCGGATCTGCCGCGGCTGGCGTCGGTACGCATCGACAACCGCGCGCTGTTGTTCACGCTGGCAATCACGCTTGTTACCGCGTTCATCTTCGGACTTGCGCCGGCGCTGCAAGTTCTCAAGTTCGACTCCAATCCCGCGCTGAAAGATCAACGTGGCCGCAGTGTCCGGCAGCAACGCATCGGCAACCTGCTGATCGCGAGTGAAGTTGCGTTGGCGTTGATGTTGCTCGTAGGCGGCGGATTATTGCTGCGCACGGTCTGGCAACTCAATCGCGTCGATCCGGGTTTCAACGAGCGCAACGCCCTCGCCGTTACGCTTCAGTTGCCCGAGAAAAAATACGGGAGTCCGAACGACGTAGCGCGGTTCAGCGAACAACTGGTCCAACAGGTCTCGACGCTGCCGGGCGTCGAAGCAACCGGGATTGCGAGAATCCTGCCGATCGTGCACGACCTGCCCACCGGTTTTTATGTCGAAGGCCGCCCACGCCCTAAAGACAACGATCTTCCGCAAACTAACTACTCGGCAGTCTCGCCCGGTTACTTCGAGGCGATGGGCATTCCGCTTGTCGCGGGCCGTGCGTTCACCGAACACGACACGCAGGACATGCCACGTGTCGCCATCATCAGCCAGACGTTGGCCCAACGTTTCTTTCCGAACGGCGATGCGATCGGCAAACGGATCAACGTCAACACCGGACCGGAAAGTTTTCGCGAGATCGTCGGCATTGCCGGCGACGTGAAACAGAACGGATTAACAAAAGAGACCAGGCCGCACACCTACGAACCCTTTGCGCAAGCACCGAACCAGTTCATGACTTTGATCGTACGTTCGACAACGGATCCTGAATCGCTCGTGCCCGCAATTCGTAGCAAGGTGCTCGCGCTCGACAGTGAATTGCCGCTCCAGCGGGTCACCACGCTCGACCGCGTGATCGCAAACTCGATCCGGCAACAACGGTTCACGTCGCTGGTGCTTTCCGTGTTTGCAGGCGTTGCCCTGCTACTCGCAGCGGCGGGATTGTATGGCGTGATCTCGTATTCAGTAGCGCAGCGCACTCACGAGCTAGGCATACGCGTGGCGCTCGGCGCGCAGGTGAAAGACGTGATGCGGTTGGTTTTGCGACAGGGTATGGCGATCGTCGTCGCCGGCGAGGTGATCGGCATTATCGGCGCGTTCGGGTTGACGCGTTTGCTCGGCGGGCTGCTGTTTGGCGTTACGCCCACCGACGCCGCGACGTTTATCGCCGTCACGATTGTTCTGACCGTTGTTGCGTTGCTCGCCTGCTACATACCCGCGCGCCGCGCAACGAAGGTCGACCCGCTGGTCGCGCTCAGATACGAATGAAATATTCAAAGGAATAGCTAAATGGAAACCTTGTTTCAAGACATTCGCTATGGCGTGCGCATGTTGGCCAAGAACCCCGGTGTGGCTGCCGTCGCGGTATTGACACTCGCGCTCGGCATCGGCGCGAACGCCGCGATCTTCAGCGGCGTCAGCGCGTTCATCCTGCGACCTCTGCCCGTGCCCGATGCTCATCAGCTTGTTCGTCCTATGGAACTCGCGGAAGACCGCGGGATCAGCGACGAGCTTTCGTATCCCGATTTTGTCGACTACCGCAATCAGGCGACGGTGTTCGAGGCGATAAGCGGCGAAGACATGTTGCCGGTGGCACTCGATTCCGAAACGCAGAGCGACGTGATCTGGGGACAAGTCGTGAGCGGTTCGTACTTCGACGTGATGCGGGTCAAACCGATCATGGGCCGAACGTTCCTGCCCGAAGAGGACAATGCCGTCGGCGCTCATCCGGTCGTCGTCATCAGTCATGGTCTATGGCAGCGGCGTTTCGGATCCGATCCGGAAATCGTCGGCAAGACGATCCGATTCAGTAATCGCGGTTACCAGGTGATTGGCGTCGCGCCCGAGTCGTTCACCGGTTCGAAGTTTGCGCTGTCGATGGATTTCTGGGCGCCAATGGCGATGAGTGAAGAGCTCAGAAGATCGTCCGGGTTACTGTCCGAGCGCGGCAGTCACTGGATGAACGTGATCGCGCGTCTGAAGCCCGGCGTCACGATCGAACAGGCAACGGCTGAGATGCAGTCGATCGCCGCAAGGCTCAACGAGGCTTATCCGAACCAACGCGCCAGCACCACGTCGGCGAAAGTCGCGACGGAGATGGACGGACGTTGGGAAGAGGCGGCGACGGTGATGAAGAGCGCCGCTGCAATTGCGATGGCCATCGTCGGTCTGATCCTGCTGATTGCGTGCGCCAACGTTGCCAACCTCATGCTTGCGCGCGCGGCCGCACGTCGCAAGGAGATCGGGATTCGTCTCGCGCTTGGCGCCAGCCGCATACGTTTGATTCGACAGTTGCTGACGGAGAGTCTGCTGCTCTCGTTACTTGGCGGCGGCCTCGGGTTGCTGCTTGCGTACTGGGTCACGGACTTGATGGAAGGCTTTATTCCGGTGCTCCAGTACAACCTCGTCGAGAACTTCTTCACGCTCGATTCGCGCGCGCTCGTCTTCACGCTGGTGATCTCGCTCGCGACCGGGCTGATCTTTGGACTCGCGCCCGCGTGGCACTCGTCGAACCCGGAAGTCGTTCCGATACTTAAAGGCGATCTCGACGGAGGTCAGCGCGCAAAGGGACGGCGGTTCTCGTTGCGTCCGGCGCTGGTTGTGGTCCAGGTCGCTCTGTCGCTGGCGGTGCTCGTGTGCGGCGGACTGTTCATCAAGAGTTTTCGTCAGGCGCAGACAATGGATCCGGGCTTCGGTACGAAGGACGCACTGATCGCGACGCTCGATCCGGAGCTGGTCGGTTACGACACTGAACGTTCGCGCAACTTCTTCCGCCAGGCGATCGAACGCGCCTCCAGTTTACCGGGAGTGGAAGCCGCGGCGGCCGCACGTTTGCTGCCACTAGGCGACAGTTCCAGCTCCGATGGTCCAATTCTGAGAGAAGGTGAGACGCTGCCGCGCGGCAGCGCCGGTCGCACGATCATGACGAACGTGATCAGCTCCGGATTTTTCCGCGCGATGCAGATCCCGATCGTCGACGGACGCGATTTCGACGATCGCGATCACGCGAAGGCACAACGTGTGGTCATCATCAATCAACAGATGGCGGAGATGCTGTGGCCCGGCGAGAGTGCGGTCGGAAAGCGCATTCGGATCGGCGGCGAAGGCCGGGATTTGATCGAGGTCGTTGGCGTCGCAAAGACGGGCAAGTACCGCAATCTCGCCGAGGATTCGAAACCTTATTTCTATTACCCGATGACGCAGCGTCGTCCGGCTTCGATGGCGATCGTGATGCGGACGAATGTCGATCCGCGCGGGCTCGCCGGCGCGATTCGCAAAGAGATGCAGAACATCGATCGCAGCGTGCCGATCTCGTCGGTCAAGACGATGACGGAACACCTGACGTACGCGCTGTGGGCGCCCAACATGGCGGCTTCGTTTTCACTCGCGTTCGGCGTGCTGGCGATTTTGTTGAGTGCGGTCGGACTTTACAGCGTGATGGCGTACGTCGTTTCGCAACGGACGCGCGAGGTGGGAATACGAATGGCGCTCGGCGCGAATCGCGCGGACGTGATGAAGATGATCACGTTCCAGGGAATGCGTCTCGCCGTTATCGGCGTGGCAATCGGACTACTGCTTTCGCTCGGACTCGCGCGTGCGCTGACGTCGTTGTTGATTGGTGTCAGCGGTTACGACGTGACGACGTTTGTCCTCGTTCCAGCGTTGCTGGTGCTCGTTGCCTTTGTTGCCTGTTACTTGCCTGCGCGACGCGCGACAAAGATCGACCCGCTCGTGGCATTGCGATATGAGTGAGAGATCTAAAAGTCTTTCGACGTGCCTCTGCGTGTCGTCGCGAGGCTGAAAGCGTCTTTTGACGCAGCTGAAGCGTTTTTTGAACGCGCCTCCGCGTTGCCGCGGCGAGCAGACAAAGCGTCCTTTTCGACGCGGCTTCGCCGCCTGATGTGAGGCGGGGCTCTGCCCCGCCGTTAGAGGTAATTAAGAGTTTTAGGGGCTCGGCCCCTCGTTCGGCCTTCGGCCTTAGGGGCAAAGCCCGGACCGGCGGCGAAGCCGCATCGCTGATGCGGTCGTTCCGGCGAGGCAGAGCCTCGCCGCACATCAGGCGGCGAAGCCGATTTCAAAAAAGAGGCCGCTTTCAAGAGGGTACAGTTCGCAGAGCCGAAGAAGGTTATTTGAGGCGAAGCCGATTCAAAAAGAGGCCGCTTTCAAGAGGGTACAGTTCGCAGAGCCGAAGAAGGTTACTTG
>CBFGMX010000124.1:0-16001 GCA_965649955.1 uncultured bacterium | reverse complement strand
AGGTCCCCGGCTGTTTTATCGTCATGTACAACCTCGAATCCGTCTGATTCGCGTTAAAAGCAATTTTCAAGAAGCGTCTTCCGCGCGGATTTAATTATCCTGTGCCGCAGGAGGAGAACACTAATGATCGAAAGAATGTCTCACGCGACTGTTTTCGTGACCAATCAAAACGAAGCGCTGGAGTTCTACCGCGACAAGCTCGGTTTTCGCGTTCACACTGACGCGATGGTCGGTCCCGATTTTCGCTGGCTGACGATGTGCACCAATGAGCAGCCCGATTTCGAAATCATTCTTCTTGAACCAAAACCCGGAATGATGATGGACGAAGAGACCTCAAACACGATCCGTGCGCTGCTGGCGAAAGGCGTGCTCGGCGCGGGCGTGTTCAATACAAAGGATTGCCGCGCCACTTACGAGAAGATGAAAGCGAAAGGCGTGCAGTTTATTTCCGAACCTGCTGAACGGCCCTATGGCATCGAAGCCGTGTTTCGCGATAACTCCGGAAACTGGTTCAGTCTCACTCAACCCTTCTGAAATCTGAGATCTCAGATCTGAGATCTCAGAGTATACTCCCGGAATGCGAAAAGCGTCCCTGCTGCTTTGCCTCCTGCTGCCGTTAACAACAAACGCCCAACAGCTTTCGATCGACGCCATGATCGAACGCGACATCGCGTCGATGTTGTCGACTTACAAAATGCTTCACGCGGCACCCGAGTTGTCGCATCGTGAAGAAAAAACGTCGCTGTTCTTCGCGGGCGAGTTGCGTAAGCTGGGCTACACGGTCACCGAACGTCTCGGCAAATTCGATAATGCCGACTGGACCGGATACGGCGTGATAGCAGTGATGAAGAACGGCAATGGCCCAACCGTGCTCGTTCGCACTGAACTCGACGCGCTGCCCGTCGAAGAAAAAACCGGCGTTCCGTACGCGAGCACGGTGCGTGCGAAGAACGATGCGGGCGTCGAAGTGGGCGTGATGCATGCCTGCGGGCACGACATTCACATGACGAGCCTGCTCGCGACCGCAAAAATACTCAGCGAACTGAAATTGCGATGGCAAGGCACGCTGATCCTGCTGGGCCAACCCAGCGAAGAAACCGGTGACGGCGCGCGCGCATTGTTGCGTGACAACCTCTACACGCGGTTCCCGCAGCCTGACTTCGCGATCGCGCTGCACGACAAACCGGAACTGGAAACGGGAAAGATTGGCTACACGCCCGGCTACGCGATGGCGAGCGCGACGTCGATCGACATAAAGATCCGTGGCATCGGCGGACACGGTTCGGCGCCGGAAACGACAAAAGATCCCGTGGTAGTAGCGTCGCAGGTCGTTCTGGCGTTGCAAACGATCGTGAGTCGCGAGAATTCGCCGCTCGATCCGGCGGTCGTCACGGTCGGTTCGATCCATGGAGGCACGCGTTACAACATCATTCCCGATGAAGTGAATCTCCAGTTGACAGTCAGGACTTACAAGGAAGACGTGCGAAAGAAAATCCTCGCCTCGATCGAACGGATCGTGAAAGGCGTGGCAATGGCAGCGGGTATTCCCGAGGACCGCGCGCCGGTCATAAAAGTAAGCGAAGGAACAACGTCGACCTACAACGATCCGAAACTGCTCGAGCGGCTCACGCCGGTGTTACAACGAGAGCTCGGCGATACGAATGTCGTCCAGATGCCGCCGATGATGGCCAGCGAGGACTTCGGTTACCTGAGTTTGGACCACAAGATTCCCGCGACGATCATCTGGCTCGGAGCTTCAGATGCGCAGAAGGTCAAAGCACATCGCGAGACCGGCGCCGCCCTGCCTGGTTTGCACTCCGCGCTCTTCGCGCCCGTACCCGAGCCGACACTGCGCACCGGAGTGAAGGCTACAACCGCCGTGGTGTTGGAGCTTTTGAGGAGGTAGTCATTGGTCATTTGACATTTTTCATTTGTCATTTGGTTTGCATTTGGTTTGCCCAGTTTGCTTGATGCCCTTAACACAGTGCCGAAATGACAAATGAAAAATGTCAAATGACCAATGACCAATGATTTTTTTCTCCCCAGAGACAACCGCAACCCTAACCTCCCGAGTCAAACGGTCACTCTTCCCTGCTAGTCCCACAAATACCCGTCCGTCCGGAGGTTACGATGAACGCAAAGTTCTCCTTCCTGTCGCTGCTCCTGATCGTCCTGTTTTCCACACAGATTTCCCTGGCAAATGAGTCTGCCGCAGTCCTGGCCCGCAAAGCGGTGTCGGAAGATCCCGCCGAGGCGACGGCCGCAATCGACGAGTTGCGCGCTCTCGGTCCACAGGGCTTGGAGGCACTCATGACCCAGTACGCCGCCGAGATCGACATTCGCATCGCGGATCCGAAAGTTGGCGCCAGCCCTGAATGGATTCGTATTACGAAGGCCCTCGATCTCGTGGGCCAGCAGAAAAACAACTTCATCTCCGGCCTCTACTGGTACACCGATCTCGAAGACGCAAAAAGAGCCGCACGTGAAAGCGGCAAACCGATCCTGTCGCTGCGCCTCCTCGGCAACCTGACCGACGAACTGAGCTGCGCGAACAGTCGTTTCTTCCGCACCGTGCTCTATCCGAACGCGCAGGTCCGGGACGTGCTACTCAATCGTTTCGTGCTGCATTGGAAATCCGTGCGGCCCGCCCCACGCATCACCGTCGATTTCGGCGACGGACGCAAACTCGAACGCACGGTTACCGGCAACAGCATCCACTACATTCTCGATTCCAACGGACGATTGATCGAAGCGCTACCCGGCTTGTATGGACCAGTTGCTTTTAAGCGCGGGCTCGAAGACGCGGAAAAACTGCTTAGTACCCTCGCCCGGAAAAACGATCGCGAACGCAACATAATGCTGAGGAACTATTACACGGAACGCATCAAGCAAAATTCGCTCGCGTGGGAGGCTGACACGAAGCAATTCGGCGCGAACGTTCCTTCACGTATCCGCATTTCTCCCAATATAAACACGGATGGCCTGAGCATCTCCGATTTAGCCATTACCAAGTCCGCGACTGAAAGACCTCTGGTTCGTTCGATAACGTCAGTAACTGTTGAACTCGGACCGATCGCCGACGAGAGTGCATGGAAGCGGATCGCCCGTCTTCATCAGTCCGACTGGTTACTTGACGAGCGCAGCACCTCATTAATCAAACGGCAGAACCCGCAGTTGTCACAGAAAGACATGCTCCGCATGATCAACAAATTTCAGGAGTCAGTCGGCGTTGATACTGTGCGTAACGAGTACCTCATGCGCCCGACGCTCTACAGTTGGCTGATGAGGGATAACCTTCGCGCCGACCTCGAAACATTTAATACTTCGGTCTACGCGAACCTGTTTTTCACGCCGAGTTCGGATCAATGGCTCGGGCTGCTGCCATCCGACGTTTACGTCGCAGTCGATCACGGAGGCGCTCTCAACCCGCAGTAGGTTTTTGACATGGATCACACGGATTTGGTAATCCTAGCCGTGTGATCCGTCCACTACTGCTTCTTCTTCTCCTGTCGTTTCCTGTGTTCGCTCAAACGACGCAGGAAAAAGTGCGCGACTATCGCCGCGGCAACGAGCATCAGCTACTCCGCGAGTATTTCGAGTTTCTTTCACTGCCCAACGTCGCCAGCGACGTCGAAAACATCCGTCGCAACGCCGCTCGCATCATGGAGATGATGAAGCAACGCGGCTTGAATCCGCGTCTGCTCGAAGCCGGCACGCCCAACACACCGCCTGCCGTCTACGCCGAATGGAAAACACCCGGTGCGCAACGCACGCTGCTCTTTTACGCACACTACGACGGTCAACCAACAGATCCGAAGCAGTGGACCGGAACGTTGCCGTGGCAACCGATCTTTCGCACCGCCGCGCACGACGCCGGCGGAAAAATCATGCCCGATCCGGCACCCGGCACACCGATCGATCCCCAGTGGCGCATCTACGCGCGTTCCGCTTCTGACGATAAAGCCGGGGTGATGGCGATTCTCACCGCGTTCGCGGCGCTTCAGGCAAAAGGCATCCCGCTCAATGCAAACATCAAGTTCTTCTTCGAAGGTGAAGAGGAAGCCGGGTCGCCGCACCTGGTCGACATCATCAGGCGACACAAAGATCTGCTCGCCGCCGATGCGTGGATCATCTGCGATGGACCAGTGCACCAGTCAGGACGCAAACAGGTCGTGTTTGGCGCGCGCGGCGACACAAATGTCGACGTCACTGTTTACGCAGCGAAACGTCCGTTGCACAGCGGGCACTACGGAAACTGGTCGCCGAATCCGGCGATGATGCTTGCGCGGTTGCTTGCGTCGATGAAGGACGAAGACGGCCGCGTCATGATTGACGGCTGGTACTCCGACGTCGAACCGCTTGGCGAGGCCGAACTCCGCGCCATTGCGGACGCGCCAAAGTACGACGAAGAGTTGAAGAAGCAACTGGGACTCAAGCGGGTCGAAGGCGGCGGCAAGTCGCTGATGGAGTTGATCAACGTTCCCTCGCTAAACATCAACGGCTTCGGCAGCGGCGACGTCGGCGCGCTTGCGCGCAACGTCATTCCGACGACGGCGACCGCGGTCCTGGACCTGCGGCTGGTCAAAGGTAACGATCACCACCGGCAAACCCAGCGTCTCGTCGAACACATCAAGAAACAGGGCTACTACGTGATCGATCGCGAACCCACCGACGCCGAACGCGCGCAACATGCGCTGATCGCGCGAGTGAACGTGCGGCCTGGCGGCTACAACGCCGAGCGCACGCGCATGGACTTGCCGATCTCCGTGGCCGTGATCGAGGCAGTGCAATCGACGACGCCCGATAAGATCGTCCTGCTGCCGACGTCGGGCGGCAGCCTCCCGCTTTCGCTCATCACCGAGAACCTGCGCACCGTAACGATCTCGGTGCCGATTGCAAATTACGACAACAATCAACACGCAGAGAACGAAAACATCCGTTTACAAAACCTGTGGGACGGCATCGAAACCTTCGCTGCGTTAATGACGATCAGCTTTTAGCCACAAGAGGCACAAGAAGAAGAACAGCAATGAAAGGGGCTGTCACGCGTTTTCGTCTAACTAATTTGGCTCTCTCGCTGACTAAACCCCTTTTTGTGCCTCTTGTGCCTTTTTGTGCTTTTTGTGGTTAAGGTACTGAAGTGTTTGAGACGACTTGCTGTATCGCGGGCGGTGGTCCAGCCGGCATGATGCTCGGATTGCTGCTCGCACGGGCAGGCGTCGACGTCATCGTCCTCGAAAAGCACGCCGACTTTCTGCGCGACTTCCGCGGCGACACGATCCATCCTTCAACGCTCGAGTTGATGCACGAACTCGGATTGCTGGAAGAGTTTCTCCAGCGTCCGCATCAGAAACTACACCGTCTTGCGGGGCAGGTCGGGAACGACAGCATCCCACTCGCCGACTTCTCTCACTTGCCGACCAGGTGCAAGTTCATTGTCTTCATGCCCCAGTGGGACTTCCTCGACTTTCTCGCCGATCACGCGAAGACCTACCCAAATTTCCGGTTGATGATGGAAGCCGAAGTCACCGAGCTGATCCACCAGGAGGGACGCATAACCGGCGTGATAGCGAACACGAAAGACGGGCCGGTAAACGTCTGGGCCACGTTAACGATCGGCGCCGACGGACGTCACTCGATTGTTCGCGAACGCGCAGGATTGAAAGTGGAAGTGCTCGGTGCGCCGATTGACGTCCTTTGGTTTCGCATGTCTCGCAAACCCGACGATCCGGCGCAGGTGATCGGACGCTTTGCGGCCGGCAAGATCATGGTGATGCTCAATCGCGACGATTACTGGCAGTGTGGTTTCGTGATTCCGAAAGGATCTTTCGAATCGTTGAAACAGCGAGGGCTGGAGATGTTTCGCCAGGATCTGGTTTCGATCGCGCCGTTTCTGCGCGACCGCGAAGCAGAGGTTCGCGATTGGGAACAGGTTAAGTTGTTGACGGTCGCCGTGGATCGTTTGACCCGGTGGTATCGAGAAGGGCTGCTATGCATTGGTGACGCCGCGCATGCGATGTCACCGGTGGGCGGCGTCGGTATCAATCTCGCGATTCAGGACGCGGTTGCCGCGGCAAACATTTTGGCCGGAAGATTATCTGAAAAGCATGTGAGCACTCCGGATTTGCACCGGGTGCAGGAGCGGCGTTTGTTGCCGACACGAATGACACAGGCGATGCAGGTGTTTGTTCAAAAACGCGTGCTCAGCCGCGCTCTCGGAACCACGCTGACGGGAGCTCCCTGGTTCCTCAAACTCTTCCGCTGGTTCCCGATTCTCCAACGCATCCCCGGTTACCTCGTTGGGATAGGCTTTAGACCAGAACATGTAAATCCCAAAATGCGCGGGGCAGGTGGAATACAATCTCGATAACCGTGTAGTATTAGGCCAACGGCCGGTGTCATCCGAGTGATCTGTAGTGTGGATCATTAACTCTCCCTAACGCTCTACCGACAAGGAGACGACCCCGATGAAAACGAAGGCACTCCTCGCTTCGCTCGCATTGCTTTCTGTTCTAGCCAGCGGATTGGCCCAAACTCAGGGACCACCGCCGCCGATGCCACGCGCTACGGATCAATCACAGGACAAAGACGACGTCGTCAGGATCACCACGAACCTAGTGCAGATCGACGCAATCGTCACGAAAGACGGAAAGCTGGTCCCGGATCTGAAGGCGGAGGATTTTGAGATTTTCGAAGACGGCCGCAAGCAGACGATCACCAGCTTTGCTTACATTTCGAACGTTCCGGCAAGCTCATCAACAGCGCCGGACACTGCCGACCGTGACAACACAGTTCCACCCGCACCCTTAAAACGCGACGACGCGCGACGGACGCTCGCGATCGTCGTCGACGATCTCGGTCTCTCCGCCGAAAGCATGAGCGACGTGCGACGCCAGTTGCGGAAGTTCATTGCCGAGAAGATCCAACCGCACGATTTGGTGGCCATCATCCGCACCAGCGCTCAGATCGGCGGCCTGCAACAGTTCACCAACGACAAACGCCTGCTCACCCGCGCAGTGGAACAGTTAAGGTGGAATGCGTGCAGCCGTGCCGGCGTGAACGTGCTGCCTCCAACACAACGCATAATGGAATTGGGCACTACCGAGTACGTCTGCGGCGGTTTCTCCTTTTTCATGACGATGCGATCGCTGCGGACAATCATCGATGGGATGGCGGAACTGCCAGGTCGCAAGGCGATGATGATCCTCTCGGACAGTCTTCCGGTTGAGACTCAGGACTCGACCTTCTTCAACGCCGACCCGAATTCTCCCTTCAACGATGCCACGAACCGCATCATTGCCTTGCAGAGAATTGCTGAGAAGGCTATTCGCTCGTCGATCGTGATTTATTCAGTCGACACCCAGGGTTTGCAGACCACCGGGGTCACCGCTGCGGATCGATTCTCCGGCAGTGTCCGCCAGGTAAACCAGCAAATGAACGCCCTGATTGCTGCTCGTTCCCGGGTCCTGTTCGACCGTCGCGCCGGTGGCGATATGATGGCGCGCCAGACCGGCGGCTTTCAGATTAAGAATTCTAATGACTTCAAACTCGATCGCATCCTCGAAGATCAGCGTGGTTATTACCTGATCGGCTATCGACCAACCGACGAAACTTTCGATAGAAAGTTTCATCGCATCACGGCAAAAGTGAAGCGCTCGGGCATGACTCTGCGCACGCGTTACGGCTTTTTCGGTTATACCGAGGAGGACGCGATACGCAGACCGCAATCGCGAACCAATCTGGCGCTGATGTCTCCTTTTGCCGCCCAGGACATCAACCTCGATTACACGGCGTTCTTCGCGAACGATAAGGTGGCCGGCTCCGTGATTCGATCGTTTCTTTACTTGAACGCCAACGACCTGACTTTCGTGACGGCAAACGACAAACACGAAACGAACATAGAACTGCACGGTGTGATCTTCGGAGATAACGGCACCGTCGTCGATCAAACCAAGCACACCAGCACCATAAGTTTGGTCGATGAAGATTACGAGCGAGTACTGCGCGAAGGGATTCGCATCAGATTCGACATGCCGGCCAAGCGTCCCGGTGCGTATCAACTGCGCGTGGCCGCGCGTGACGTCGCGTCGTCACGCATTGGTTCGGCGGGACAATTTGTCGGGGTACCGAACCTGAAGAACAAACAGCTTGCGGCTTCGGGAATCGTTCTGCGAGGCGTCGCTGACTTTGTGGAAACGGAAACGACGGAGGTGGCCGCGGCCAGTCCTGCTGTACGGCGGTTTTTGCCAAATACGGATCTACATTTCGCGATTGTTATCTACAACGCCTTAATCGATCCGGCGCTCAAGCGGCCCAACCTCGTGATCGAAAGCAAACTATTCCGCGACGACAAACGCGTGTACACGTATCCCGAAACGCCGGTCGATCTGACGAATCAGCAAGACCTGGAACGCATCTTCGTCAGCCAGGGTTTGCGGCTGGGATCAAATCTCGAGCCCGGTCATTACTACCTGCGACTCGAGATCACCGACAAAGCCAGCAAGGAACAGGAAAAACCGGCCGTCGTACAGTGGATAGACTTCGAGATTGTTAAGTGAGTAGATTTCTCCCACCCCCACGGAAAAAATCGAGCTTCGTCAATTCGGAGAGGAATATGAAAACAACCACCAATTTGTTGATGCTGTTGGTTCTTTGCTGGGTGCCGGCTTGCGCACAAGACATGTCCACGAACCATTCAAACCACCACAGTGCTCCGGCGGCGGAACCTGTGGAGCAGGATTGGGCCAAACAACGGCTGGCGAAATCCTCGCGCCATCAGGAATGGGTCAAGGTCAAGAACGGTACGCGTGAAGTCAACAGTTTTGTGGTCTACCCGGAAGTGAAGAACAAGGCGACTGCGGTGGTTGTGATTCACGAGATCTTCGGTATGACAGACTGGGTGCAGAGTTTGACTGATCAATTGGCCGAGGCGGGTTACATTGCGATCGCGCCCGACCTGCTGTCGGGCATGGGACCAAACGGAGGCGGCACAAGTTCACTCGATCGTACTGCCGTGGGCCAAACGATTCGCGATCTTCCACCGGACCAGATAACGGCCGACTTGAACGCCGTTGCTAATTACATCGCAAAACTTCCGGCGGCGAATGGCAAGGTGGTCGTCGCCGGATACTGTTGGGGCGGCAGTCAAACGTTCCGCTACGCCACGAACAATCCGAACATTAAGGCCGCTTTCGTTTTCTACGGATCGGCGCCTTCCGCAACTGGTCAGGGACAAGACCCATGGCAACCCGACAAGGCCGCGTTCGCCAGGATTGCCGCTCCCGTTTACGGTTTCTACGCTGGCAATGACGCGCGCATCAATGCCACGTTGCCGGCTACGACCGCAGCAATGGCCGAGCTGAAAAAGACGTTCGACGCGGTAACCTACGAAGGATCGGGACACGGTTTCATGCGAGCCGGCGATGCGCCCGAACCGGTTGCGCCGCAACCGAAGGGCGATAAAGAGGCGGATGACAAAGCGGCTGCCGATCATCAAAAGGCCCTGGCCCAGTGGAAGGGCAACAAAAAAGCCCGCGATGAAGCGTGGGCCAGATGGAAAAAGATTTTGGCCGCTATCTGACAAAACACTTGGCTGCTATCTAAAACACAACATAGGTCAAGACAATGCGAAAAGTAACGTATGGCGGCGCGAACAGCCTCGACAATTTCATCGCACGCAAAGACGATGCGGTCGACTGGTTGCTGTTTAATAAGGAAGTCGCGGCAATCATCAAGGACTATTGGAACAATGTCGACACTATCGTGATGGGCCGGCGAACTTACGAGGTCGCGATGAAGAGCGGTGCTGCAGATGCGGGCGGGTACCCTGGCGTTACGAGTTACGTGTTTTCGCGAACCCTGAAGAAGAGCAAGACTCCGAAAGACGTCAACATCATTTCCGAAGATGCCGCGGACTTCGTGCGCAAGCTCAAGAACGAAAAGGGCAAAGACATCTTCTTGTTGGGTGGCGGAATTCTGGCAAAGTCGCTCTTCGAAGCCGATCTAATCGACGTGATCGGGATTAATGTTCACCCTGTCTTGCTGGGTTCAGGAATTCCGCTCTTTCATGAGATGAAGAAGCAGATCGATCTGGAATTAGTTAAGTGTCAGAAACTGAAGAACGGGTGCGTAGCGCTGACCTACAACGTCAAACACTGACTATTTCGTTAATACTTCGCGGAAGAATTCGACTGCGCGCGGATCGCCTGACTCTCCCAACGAACGAATCGCCTGTTTCCGTACCTGCTGGTTCGGATGCGTTCGCGCGATCTTGATCAGCACAGGAACGGATTCGTCCGAGCGTCTTTCGCTGATAGCCCGCACAGCCTGAATCTGCACTTCCACATTTGCATCGTTACTCTGCGCCGTCTGGCTCAGAAAATCGAAACTGCGTTTGCCAACGCGCTCCCCAAGCAAACGGATTGCCTGCCGGCGCACGTCCGTTGCGTCGTTACCTCGCGCGACTTCAAACAACTTGTCCTCAACCCGCGTGCTCTTTATTTCCGACAACGACTGCAACACAGCCCGCTTCACGTCGGGCACTTGTTCCGAATCAAACAACTTGAACAGATCGTCGACGGCCGCTTCCCCGCGTTGGCCAAGCACACGGATCGCCTGCCTTCGCATCTCCGGATTCGCATCGGCACGCGCAACTTCCATCACTCGCGCCTGTGCTCGCGGGCTCTTCGTTTCCGCAAGCGCGCGCAACGCAGTGCGTTTGACGTCCAACTGCGGATCGGCAGCGTAAATCTTCATCAGTTCGTCGATGGCGTCTTCGCGTCCGAAATCGCCTAGCCGTCGCACAGCAACCCGCCGCGTTTCCGCATCGGCATCGTTTTTGGCAACGGCAAGAAGAAACGTAAACGCCTGCTGTTTTTCGTGAACGCTATGGCTTGCCGCCGAGATGATGCTGCGACGCACTTCGACATCCTTCACCGAATCGTACAGTCCTCGAAGCAGGTCCACCGCGCCGCGTTCTTTACTTTCTCCGATCGCGTGGGCGGCTGAACGGCGTAGTTTCTTGTCTTCCGCATCGTTGCGCACGAGCGTTGCGAGAAAAGCCTGCTCGCCGCCGACTTGTCCGAGCCAGTAAACCGACGTGGAGCGGATCTGTTGATTCGGCGAAGACGTGACGAAGTTCTTGAGCATGCCGGCAACACGTGCGTCGTCGTGCAACGCAATACCCAGCACCGCACGCTCACCCAGAATGTCCAGCGGCGAAGCAGCGGCTAGCGCGCGCAGGTAGTTCAAACTCTCTTCGTTGTTGGCGCGGCCCATCCAGTAAACGGGATAACCGGCATATTCGCGTTTCCGTTCGAGGTTGTAGACCTCCATGCGTGTGATCTGGTTCGCGCCCGGATCACGTAACAGGAAGATCCCAAGATTGCGTGTTTCCACGGTGAGACCGGTGGCCGTCGTCCCGATAAACACCGAAGAGTCGCCGATCGTGTGGATCGAACCGTTGAAGTCGCGCACGTTCGGATCGACCGCGACGCCCGGCCGCACGTCGAAAGTGTACGCGGACCAGTAAGGCGTTTGTCCGCTGCGTCCGCGCGCTTGTGCGGCATTTAACTTCGACATGAGATCGGCGCCGTCGACGGGTGTGAAACTCTGCACCGCAGTGGTGCTCGACTGCGTCTGAAGATCGTCACGCGCTTCGGCAACCGCCGTCAGATCGGGATGTTTGGCACAAGCGACGCCCGCGACTGAGAGCACGGCCAACGCGGACACGATGAGTGAAGAGATCAGCTTCGAATTAGGCATGGGTTAACTCCTACTTAAGCAAATCTTCGAGAAACTTCATGGCTTCGGGATCTTTGCTTTGGCCGAGATAGCGGACGGCCATCTTGCGCAGTTCGACCGACTGATCGCTGCGCGCAATGGTCATTAACTTTCGAATTGCGCTCTTCTGTGGCGACTCACCAAAGCCGCGCAGAAGTAATGCTTTGATCTGCTGGTTTTGCTCCGAATCGTACATTGCAACGAGTTGGTCCGTGATCTGTGCGTCGTTCTTGTTGCCCAACGCTCGCAGCGCGTAACCGCGCAGTTCCACCGGATCGTTTCCTCGCGCGATCTCAAACAGCTTGGCCTGCGCACGCGGGTCGTCACTGTCGGCGAAGGCGCGCAAGAGTCCCTGTTTGATTTGTAGGTTTGTTTCACTCGAATAGAGTTGCAGCAGATCGTCCATCGCGCCACGGCCGCGATCGCCGAGACGCCGGATGGCTTCGATACGAAGCTCCGGTGTTTCACCCGTGCGGGCGACTTCCAAGACCTTCGCGCGCGCGCGCGGTTCGTCGCGTTCGGCTAGTGCGCGGAGTATTTGCGCCCGGATTTCGCGTGTTTTGTCGGCATCGTAGATGCGAATGAGTTCGTCCAGCGATGCGGCATCTTTCAAGTCGCCGAGATAACGAATCGCGTACTGGCGCGCGGCAACGTCATCACTTGCGCGGGCAATCTCTACAACTTTGGCAGTGCCGCGGGTCGTGCGGCTTTCGACCAGCGCGCGAAGTATCAGCGCCCTGATTTCCCTGGTCCGATCGGCGTCGTAGATTTTGATCAGTTCTTCCGTGATCTGCTCGTCGTGCTGTTCGCCAAGGCGATGAATGGCGGTGAGCCGCAGCTTTTGATCGGGATTGCTGCGCGCGATGTCGAGCAACATCGCGGTCACTTGCGGGCTGCGACGCGAGCCGAGAATCATGACTGCCGCCGCCCGGAAGTTCTGACACGGAGAGGGATTCGCTTTTAGAGCGTCGGCAATGATGCCCATGGCGCGTTCTTCATCGGCCTGAAACAGACTCTGCAAAGCGAGTATTTTGATTTCACAGTTATCGCGATCCAGTACCTCCTGGACCTTCTCGGAGTAGCCCATCGATACGAGAAGGGCAACCGCTTCGCGGCGCCAACTCGAGTTCGGAAAGCTGTTGATCAGACGAAGCAGCGGAACGGCAGCGTCCTCCTTGCGTTGCTGTTTTTCAAGCGAGTAGCCGTACCAGTAGAGGGCCGCGTCGAGATCTCTGTCCTTTGGATAACCTTTGATGAAGTCGTTGAACTTTTCCGCCGCTTTTTGCCAGTTTTGGGCCTCGATGAAGTCGCGTCCTTCGCGAAAGACTTGCATGGATGCGGTGTTGGTCTTGGTCGATTGAACGAAACGATTCAGCTTCGCGATGTCCTGGCTGTGACCGGAAACACTTCCAACACTAAGCAGGGCCATTAACATGACTACAAGCGTGATGGGGGAACGGGTATTAAGTAGATAATTCTTCATGGTGGTTGTCTGTCCTTAATTTCGATGGGTTTGGTTGCACCGCAGAACTCATTCCTGGATCTCAGATCTCAGATCTCAGATCTCAAATTGTTAATCGAGTGCTCGAGCAAGCAGCGCGGAATTGATCTGCAAGAGCGGGACGATGTTCTTGCGTTCGACCCGTTCGCGAATCGCGCGGACCGCGTTGCTGTTCCGCTTGGCCGGAAGATTCGCGATGTCCAAAAGAATCGGTTCGAGATTTTCGAGCAACATGGCGCTGGAAACGTCGCCGTTGGCATCGGCCTGACGCCGCAGGATCATGTTCTGTATGACGAGTTCCTGTGCCCGTTTTCGTTCGTAAGCAACTTCCGCAGCGGCTTCCCGCGTGTTGAGACGAACGTTTCTGAATGAGCGCAACAACGTTTCCGATTTCTCAAAGTGGATCGCCGTCAGCGTTTCAGCATCGGCAGAGCGAAGGCGGTCCGGCACTGCCGCACGATCGGGCGCAGGAACTGGCTCGGAAATCAGGTCAGGAACAGGCGCGGCCGACGCAAACTGTTCACCCGGTTTTGGTTCACGCACCAGCGGTTTTCTGGAAGGAGCAGGCTGCGTGCGTTTCGGGGAATTGGTTTCGTTGTCGTCTTTTGGCGCCGGCTGTTCAGGTTCGGGCGTAGACTCCGGCGACGGGACTGGAGAAGGATTTTGAACTGCCGCTGTCTGTTGTGAATCTCGCCGGTTGGAAGTCGAATTCTGATAAAAAATCAGACCGATGATCGCGCCGGCAATGAGCACCGTCGCAAACGCAACCGCCGGAGTGCGCAAACTCCATCGCATTCCGCGAACGGCAACGCGATCGCCTCGCGACAGAATCTTCTTGAGTGCGCGATTGTTGACGACGGGCTGCAGCGAAGATTCAAACGCGGCGATCTGGCTACGTAGACTTAGAAAGTCGGCCCTCACTTGTTCGCACTCAGCGCAAGTCAACACGTGACGCTCAACCTCGCGCGCTTCAGCCGCCGCGAGCTCGCCGTCGATCAACGAAGAAATCTTTTCTGTAAAACTACAACTCATAATGAACCTGCACTCGCTCCCGCTGTCTTCGCCCGCTTGCTCCAGCGCTCTCTTAACGAGGCGCGCGCCCGAAAGATGTCGACCTTCACCTTGCTCTCCGAGATGTTCATCACCTCACCGATCTCGCGGTAACTCAACTGTTCCTGCTCTCTCAATAACAACGCCGTTCGCTGGTCTTCCGGCAGCGTGTGCAGCATCTTGAGCACCAACTGTTTCCGTTCGCGCGTTTCAAACTCCTGCTCGGGATTGCGTGCCGAGGGTCTCATCGCCTCCACTACTCGATCAAAGAGCCGGTAACGCGTATTCGACTTGCGAAACTCGTTGATGGCCAGGTTTCGCGCGACGCGATAGAGCCAGAAGCGCGCTTCACCCGGCGGGATGGTTCCCCAGGCCGTGCGATGAAGTTGCAGGAAGCTCTCCTGTGCCAAATCCTGCGCCAGTGGCGCGCGGCCTCCCAATAAACACTCCAGAAAGCGGCATAGGCTAGGGTAGAATTCCTGAAACAGCATGGTGAACTCGTCGTCTTCGCTCGCCATAAGCTGCGCTACGTCTCCTAAAACACGCGTGTTCGGGAAAAGTTACAAAGAAATTTGGTCGATTGATACCGGTTCAGCGTTTTTAGTAACCGGGCGCAATAAAAAACCGATGGAACAGAGCGCTGGGATTCTGTATGTTAGTGGACCAATGAAGGTGAGAGTCGCATATTGGGCCGTCTTTTTCGTCGTTGTCCTGGGATTCGGCGCCGGCACTGAGGTTTATGCGCAGGCAAAGCGACCTAACAGCCAAACCAGTCCGCGGAAATTTGACGAATTTGGCGTTGTTGGGCACTGCGACCTGGGTGCCCGGCTCGACAATTTTGCAATAGCGCTTCTCCAGGAACCCAGTGTAGTCGGTAACGTTATCGTCTATGGCCCTGAGGGCGAAGGGGTAGGTTCCGGACGGCAACGAATGATGATGATGAAGGAATACCTCATGGAGGCAAGAGGTCTTCCGGATCATCGCATTAAGACGATCTATGCCGGACGCGACAAGGACTTCAGGCAACCAAAGGTCCAATTGTGGATCACCCCGCCCGGCGCGCGATTACCCGAGCCGCCGAAGTTTGAAACCAATATCGACACGTTCAAAGGGCGCTTCATTCAGGACGAGACTGAAGACCTCATCGATTTCTTATGGGGCGACGACGTGGGACCAGGCTTCAATGTCCCCATCGATGCCGCCTTCGCCGATTTGATGCAACAGCAGAAAAAGGCGATTGCCTATGTCGTCACCTATAACGGCGAACGATCGGCGCCAGGATCCGCCAAACGCGCTGCCGAGAAACAGCTCGAACGATTGAAGGAGCAGAACGTCGATCTGGGTCGAGTGAAAACGATCTTTGCGGGCGTTCGTAAGAAGACGACGCTTGAGCTTTGGCTAACGGCACCGGGCGATCCGCCGCCCGCCTCTGACGCTGGTCCTGAGCCGCCGCCCACAAAAAACGTTCTGATCACCGACCAGGTCGCCTTCATGCTGGGCTTTCCTGAAACCGAACGGGCTGTTTTTAATCGAATGCTGGAAGTGTTGCGCGCTCAGCCGACGGTAAAAGCTGTCGCGATCATACGGCTGGAGGGCCTAAAACCGGATCCTGAACCCGAACCAGAATCGACGCCTGTCACGGCGTCGTCGCCCCCACAACCTGCCGAGC
>CBFGMX010000123.1:0-16001 GCA_965649955.1 uncultured bacterium | reverse complement strand
TCTTGTGCCTTTTTGTGGCTCTGTCTTGTGCCTCTTTGTGGCTCACTTTTGCCGACCGCTTTGATAATCGATCACAGTCTTAAGAATGCCGTCGAGGCTCATCTCCGGTCGAAAACCAACCAGCTCGCCGATCTTCGAGATGTCAGGCACGCGCCGCGGCATGTCTTCAAACCCCTCTTCGTAAGCTTCGTCGTAAGGGACAAACACAATGTCAGAATCGGACTGCGTCAGCTCTTTAACCTTTTGGGCCAGCGCGAGGATCGAGATCTCCTGGTTGGAGCCGATGTTGAAGACCTGACCCACGGCGTCGTTGTGGTCCATCACTTTGACCAGCGCACCGACAACATCGCCGACGTAGCCGAAACAACGGCTCTGGCTGCCATCGCCGAAAACGGTGATCGGACGACCGGCCAGCGCCTGCTTCACAAACGTCGGGATCACCATCCCATACTGACCCGTCTGACGCGGGCCGACAGTGTTGAATAAACGTACGATGATCGTCGGCAACTTCTTCTCACGCCAGTAAGCAAGCGCCAGAAACTCGTCGATCGCTTTCGAACAGGCGTAACTCCATCGCCCCTTCGTAGTCGCACCCATCACGAGGTTGCCATCTTCACGAAAAGGCACGTCCGAGCTGAGCCCGTAAACTTCCGAAGTCGAAGCCACCAGCACCTTCTTTTTCTTCTTGTTCGCGAGTGCCAGCACGACTTCCGTTCCGCGCACGTTGGTTTCGATCGTCCGCACCGGGCTCTCGACGATCAGCTTCACGCCAACAGCGGCCGCAAGATGAAAAATGACGTCGCACTGATCGACCAGTTCCGCCGTCAACGGTTGATTGTGGACCGTATCGATCGTGTAGTGGAACCGCGACTGCCCCTTGAGATGTTGAATGTTCTCGATCTTGCCAGTCGACAGATCGTCGATGACGTAGACGTGATCGCCGCGCTGTAAATAAGCGTCGGCGAGATGGGATCCGATGAAACCAGCGCCCCCGGTGATGAGTACTCGCAACCGTTCTGCTCCTTGTTTTCGTTAAATCCGTGTCTTTAGAGGAACGCGGATATCCGAAGTCACTTGCTCTGCCGTTAACTCACGATATAAGCCCTTTATGTCTTCAATCAATCGTTCTTTTCGATAGATACGCTCTACGAATTCGCGACCGCGTGCGCCAAGCTCGCTTTGCAACTGCCGATCGGCGGCCAGCCTGCTCAGCGCCGCCGCAAAAGCCCCTTCGTCACCAGTGGGGACGCGAATGCCACGCTCGCAAACCTGATATGGCCCATCTTCAACAACGTCGCCGAGAAGATCGACGACGCCGCCGACACTCGTCGCAACCACCGGACGCGCGTTCGCCATCGCTTCGATCAGCGTCAACGGCGTGCCTTCGTTTAGCGAAGTGAGCGCGACAATGTCGAGGGCCGGATAAAAGTACTCCGGATCGCGACGGCCGCCGGTAAAGATTACCTCCGATTCGACACCTAACGAACGCGCCTGCTTTTCGAGAGACTCGCGTAACGAACCGTCGCCGATGACTGCGAAACGCATCCCCGTCTGCCCCTTCAAACGTGCCACGCTGTTGAGGAACATCTGATGGTTCTTGATCTCGGTCAATCGTCCAACGATACCGACAAGAATCGTCTCGTCGTCGATACCAAGCTCCTCACGAAAGCGCGCGCGTCGCGACGTGTAAGCGGCAAACACGCCGAGATCAAGCCCAAGCGGGACCACTTTGATTTGTCCCTGGCGTCCGACGCGAAAATCGTTTCCAATCTCCGCACCCTGTTGCGTACTCACAACGATTAACCGATCGGTAACCAGGCGCGCCAACGCTCGCTCGATTGCCAGAAATAAACGTGTGCGACCGCGCCCATAATAACTATGAAAAACGTGGCCGTGATAAGTGTGTACGAACTTGCACGCACGCGGTTTGCCAATCAGCGTGCCCGGCGTCACCCAGCGATAAAAGAACCCTGCAATACGCCCGACAGTTCCTGCTTTCGCCGTGTGCGTGTGAACGATGTCTGGCCGTTCGCGCAGGAACAATCGGAAAAGCTTCCAAACTGTGACCGCGTCGTTCAGCGAGATCTCGCGGCTCATTTCGGGAATGTACAACGGCTTCACTCCCGCGTGGTCGGCGAAGTAACCCATGTCTTCCTCGCCGCTGGGAACGGAACCCGCAACCAGCAACGAGCGATAGTTCGAATCCTGTAAACCCGCGGTCAACCAGACGACATGCTTCGCCGGCCCGCCGACATTCAAGCGCGCAATGATTCTTACGATCTTGGTTTGACTCAACTCAGGCATGCGCTTGTCGACATCTTGTTCGCGCCTGTTTCCGCCACCAGCTTCGACGCGTGCAACAGACTCTCAAACGTTCCCGCATCGGTCCACCAGCCTTCCAGCTCCTCCCACGTCATCTGGTTGCGCGCGATGTACGCATTGTTTACGTCCGTGATCTCCAGTTCGCCGCGCCCTGACGGGATGAGCGAACGAATTATGTCGTAGACCTCCTGGTCGTACATGTAAATCCCGATGACCGCATAATCCGACTGCGGTACTTTCGGCTTCTCGTCGATGCTGATCACTTTATTGCCGTCTAGACGAGGCACACCGAATCTCTGCGGGTCGGGCACTTTCTTCAGAATGATCTTCGCACCGCCGCCCTGCGAGCGATAAGCGTTAACGGCGGAAAGTATGTTGCCTTCGATAATGTTATCGCCGAGCACGACGCACACCGGTTCTTCGGCGGCGAAGTGTTCGACGAGTGAAAGCGCGTCGGCGATCCCTCCTTCACCTTCCTGGTAAGCGTAGTTCAGGTGTTTGAGTCCAAACGCTTTGCCGTTACCAAGCAGGCGGAGAAAGTCGCCGGCGGAGCTGCCGCCCGTCACCACCATAATGTCCGTAATGCCTGCGTTGACGAGGGTCTGAATCGGGTAATAGATCATCGGCTGGTTGTAAACGGGCAGCAGATGTTTGTTGGTTACGGAGGTAAGCGGACGCAATCTCGTTCCCAAACCTCCGGCTAGCACTACGCCTTTCAACGTTGTCCTCCGATTAGTATTTGAAACACGAATACTCTGAATTAACGTACGGCAAAGACTTTCAGCGAGTCGCCCAGGCGACTGAGGTTAAGAAAGCTATTCACGGTGTTTTTCAACACCCGTCGCGACCGACTCTTCATCAGAGATTCGTTCAAGCGATAACTGGTCGTGACGCGATCGAAATGCTGGTCAACGGTCTTGGGCGCGCTCTTAACTGCTCCCATCGCGTGAAAGATCTCGATGGGGTTGCCGCCGGTGGTGTCGATTCGCAACTGGCGAAAACCGGCGCCGCGAAGCAATTTCTCGATTCCGCGGATCGAGAATAGCTGGAGATGCTCGGGCGGCCAAATGCAGCGCCACTTCAAACCCAGAATCCGGCCAGAAATGCCGCGCGCGTGGGGCGTCGTGGTCCAGAACAACCCACCGGGACGTAGAATCCGCGCGACTTCCTGCAACAGCGGCTGCGGATCGATCAAGTGCTCCAACAACTCCGCCGCCGTAACCACGTCGAAGTGTTGCGACGGAAACTCGGCATCGTGAAGTTCGCCTTCGTAGACTTCAAAACCCAGATCGCGCACGTGCTTCACGGCGCGGGCGGAAACGTCGAGACCCTGCGCGTTCCAGCCATTCTTGCGTGCGGCTGCGAGCAGATTGCCGGCGCCGCAACCGATGTCCAGCAGCCGATTGCCCTGTCTATAAGTCGAGAACTCGGCGGTGATCTCTTCCAGCCGTGTGTTCACGAACTCCGGCGGCGAAAGCTCGTCTTCACTCAAGTAAAAACCTGAATAAAACAGTGCGCTCGAATACCACGGCGAGTAAGGCGTATAGACCGAATGACACTCGATGCACGAAACGACGTCGAGCTCGTTCTTGACGCCGAGGGGCCGCGCGTTGGTTGAACCACACGCCACGCAGGCACGCTGAGTCTTCTCAGTCCGCGGATCCTGCGTCAGGATCCAATGGCCGGCAAATTCTTCGACTCGTTCAGGCGCACTCATGAAGTTTTAAGGACACTCGGATCAGTCGATAAACCGGTTGAACCATAGTTCGAGCATTAGCAAGGTCCAGAGTTGATGGGAATAGTCGCGCTCACCGCGTGTGTGTAGTTCGACCAACTGCCGCACCGCTTCGGGTTTGAATAGTCCTCGCCCTAACGCCTTGTCTGAAAGAATCACCTCGCGCAGAAACGGCTGCATCTTACCGCGAAACCAGTGACCGATCGGTACGCCAAACCCCATCTTCCTGCGGTTCAGGTTCTCGCTCGGCAATAGCTTCCGCAGGACTTTCTTCAACAAATACTTCGTCGTCAAACGGCGCAACTTCAGATTCTGCGGCAGGCTCGCCGCGAACTCGATCACGTGATGGTCGAGAAAAGGCGAACGCGCCTCGAGTGAAACAGCCATCGTCGCAATGTCAACCTTGACGAGCAGATCGTTCGGAAGATAAGTCATCTGGTCCGTCAACAACATCGCATCGACGATCCCGATTCCGTTCGCGCGTTTGAACCACGTTTCCAAAAGACCGGTCGGATCGGATAGTTGCGTTTCCTGCCGGAAGAAGTCGGAATAGAGCGGCTTCTTTGTTTCATCATTGAAGACGCTGACCCAATGCGTATAGCGATCCACACGCGGGCGCGACACGCCGTCGAGCAGACGCTTGACTGACCTCGCCATGCTGCGTCGTGTCGGCGAGGTAGGAATTAGATTGACAGTTTCCTTGATGATCGACTCGCGCAGGAACGACGGTATCCGGCGATACTTTTCCGTCAGTCCCATCGCGATGTATCGCTCGTAACCGGCGAACGACTCGTCACCACCATCGCCATTCAAAGCCACGGTCACATGTTTGCGCGTCTCTTTGGCGACGTAGTAGGTCGGAACGGCGGAAGAATCGGCGTAGGGTTCGCCGTAGTGCTCCACCAGAATAGGCAACACTTCGACGGCATCCGGCCGCACGATGAATTCGTGATGATCGGCGCCGACGTGTTCGGCGATCCGTCGCGCATGATGAAGCTCGCTGAAGTCCTGTTCGTCGAAACCGATCGAGAAGGTCTTGACTCGTTCACTCGACTCCTGACTCATCAGCGCGACTACGGCGCTCGAGTCGATGCCTCCGGAAAGAAACGCGCCGAGTGGAACTTCGGACATCAAACGCACGCGCACCGCCTCGCGCAGGATCTCGACCGTCCGCTCGCCTGCTTCCTCTTCGCCAATGTCGAGCTTCTTCGTGAAATCGGGTTGCCAGTAGCGCTGAATTTCGATCTCACCCTTGCGCCAGCGCAGCCAGTGTCCCGGTTCGAGCTTTCGAATCGCACGATAAGCGGTCAGCGGCGCCGGAATGCACATGAACGATAGGTAGTAATCAAGCGCGGCAGGTTCGATCTCGCGGCTGACGTCCGGATGCAGCAGCATCGCGCTGAATTCCGAAGCGAAGATTAGTTGTCCATTTACGAGCGAGTAAAGCAGTGGTTTTTTTCCGACGCGATCGCGGGCGAGAAACAGTTCCTGATCCCGTTCGTTCCAGATCGCAAACGCAAACATGCCGCGAAGGTGTTTCGGGCAGTCAGCGCCGTACTGATCGTAGGCATGAACGATCGCTTCGGTGTCGCTGTTGGTATAAAAGGTGTGGCCGAGTTTTTCGAGCTTCTCGCGCAGCTCGAGATAGTTGTAGATCTCGCCGTTGAAAACTATCCAGGCGGTGCGGTCCTGATTGTGGATGGGTTGTTGTCCGCCCTTGAGATCGATGATGGCCAGGCGTCGCATCGCCATACCTACCGATCCGTTGACGTAGAAGCCGTCTTCGTCGGGGCCGCGGTGCCGTATTGCCTCGTTCATGCGGGCCAGCAACGCTTCGTCAACCGGCTTGCCGTCGTTTCGAACGAACCCTGTGATTCCACACATATTTGCTCAGGTATATTACATTGGGCTGTGTTAATCTGCTAAATCCGTGTCAACCGATCTCGCAGAAGCTCTAGCAAGAGCTAAAGAACTTCCCACGATTAAACTTTCCGAGCGGGCGATTTGCGATCTCGAATTGCTCGCGACCGGTGCTTTCAGCCCACTGGATCGCTTTATGGGTTCCGCGGACTACGCTCGGGTGCTCGCGGAAATGCGACTTGCCTCGGGCGCGTTGTTCCCGATACCCGTCACGTTGCCCATCGCAAATGACGAGTCAGT
The DNA here is from genome assembly GCA_965649955.1 of uncultured bacterium. Taxonomy (GTDB): domain Bacteria; phylum Acidobacteriota; class Blastocatellia; order Pyrinomonadales; family Pyrinomonadaceae; genus PSRF01. The sequence continues at coordinate 9,784 of CBFGMX010000123.1, read as the reverse complement.
TGCTTTGGATCGCGAAGTCGCGCTGCTCGACTCGCGCAACGAGATCCTCGCGGTGATGACGATCGAAGAAATCTACGAATGGGATCTCGCGTCTGCGTCGCGCCAGGTCTTCGGGACCGAAGATGCCCGTCACCCGCTGGTTGCGGAAATGCACGCCTGGGGTCGCCGCAATATCTCGGGACCACTGAAGGTGCTGAAACTCCCTCAACACTATGACTTTCGCGAACTACGTCTCACGCCAGCTGAAACAAGACAACGCCTCGAACGAATGGGACGCAAAAACGTCGTCGCGTTTCAAACGCGTAACCCGTTGCACCGCGCCCACGAAGAACTGACACGACGTGCGATCGACGACGTCGACGGCGTACTTTTGCTTCATCCGGTCGTCGGCATGACGAAACCCGGCGATATCGACTACTTCACCCGCGTCCGCACGTACAAAGCACTCGCCCAAAACCATTATCAACAGGACCGCATCCTGCTCGCATTGCTGCCGCTGGCGATGCGTCTTGCCGGACCACGCGAGGCACTGTGGCATGCGTTGATCAGACGAAACTACGGCGCCAATCACATGATCATCGGCCGCGATCACGCGAGTCCGGGAAACGATTCAAACGGCAAACCGTTTTATGGACCATACGCGGCGCAGGAGCTGGTCGAGCGCTTCGCGGACGAGATCGGAGTGAAGCCACTATCGTTCGGAGAATTTGTCTATCTTCCGGAAGAGGATCGATACGAAGACGTTCACAAGGTCGGCGCGCATGCGGTGACGGCGCAACTCTCCGGGACACGTGTGCGCGAGTGGTATCGCGATGGGGGCACTGAACTTCCTTCCTGGTTTGCGCGACCGGAAGTCAGTGCCGCAATTGCCGAAACGTACCCGCCGCGTCACAAGCAGGGCTTCTGCGTTTGGTTCACGGGATTGAGTGCGGCCGGCAAGTCGACGACGGCTGAGATTCTTACGGTGCTCCTCCAGGAGTTTGGAAAGCAGGTGACGCTGCTCGACGGCGACGTGGTTCGCAATCATCTTTCCCGCGGACTTGGTTTCAGCAAGGAAGATCGTGATTCGAACATTCGCCGGATCGGGTTTGTCGCTTCCGAGATCGTGAAACACCGGGGAACGGTGATCTGCGCGGCCGTCAGTCCGTATCGCTCCACGCGCAACGACGTGCGAAACATGATCGGCGCCGATCGTTTCATCGAGGTTTTTGTAAATACGCCGCTCGAAGAGTGTGAACGACGCGACGTCAAAGGCATGTATCTGAAGGCAAGGCGAGGAGAACTAAAAAACTTCACCGGAATCGACGACCCGTACGAGCCGCCCGTTCAACCCGAACTGGAACTGGAAACGACCCTCAACTCAGCCGAAGACAACGCCCGCCTGATCGTCGCCTACCTAACCAACCGCGGTTTTCTCAAATAGGATTCGATTCGGCAGAGCGCGACCCCTGCACCTTGCCCTGGCGACGCGCCAGGATGCGCGCGGCTTGAAGTTCCGCCAACTCCTGTTTCGCGAGTTTTGCCTGACGACGCCTGTTTTCCTGCTTCTCAACCATCAGCACCGCGCCCACTGCCACGAAGATGAAGTAAAAAACCAGCAACTGCGATCGCTGCCGGTACGCCGTGCCCACGTTCCCCTGAAACACCGCATACGCCAACGTCAGCATCGTGGTAAACAACACGATCGGCGCCACCTGTCGCAGTCGATGCTTCAAGGCATACCACCAGCCCAGCACCAATAATGGAAAGGCAGCCCACCAGACCAACATCTCCGGCAAAGCGATGCTCTGTCGCAACGACGCGAGTTGCCACGGAAACGGCGCAAAAAGCAGATAGAGCAGACCGATCGGAATTACGCTCAACGCGCCTTCAGTGGTTTGCACATCGACGTCTTTACCAAACCCGGATGAAGCGTTGCGCGCCTGGTCCACGCGGCTCAACTGAATCATCTGAAGATTGCCGTATCGTTCGAACTGCGTGGCTGCGAAACGAATCACGCCGAACCATGTAAACACCATTCCGATCGCCGCAATCGCGACGAAGCGTTGCAGGAAACTTCGGGCGTCCGCCGATTTCATCCCGATCACAAAACTTCCCGCGACGGCTGCCGCCATCATGTAAAAAATGTAGAAGCGCAAGCTCAGGAGCGCCGCCAAACAAACACCCAGGACGATGATGTAACGAACCGTAATCTTCTCCATCAACCGCAGCGTTGCCAGAATGCAAAGTGCCAGCGCCATGATGATCAGCCCGTCTTTCAACGCCTGCGAAGACCACAAAATGAGCGATGGGAAAAAGGCAACCAGAACCGCCGCGAGTTTCGACACGCGCGTGTTGTTGAAGAGGCTCTGCGTGACGTAGTAAACGACGACTGCCGTCGACGCACCTATCGACGCATTGAACAACTGGATCGCGTACATGTTCGCACCCAGCACTTCGTACACGGCTGCAACCACGTAAAGCATTCCCCATGCCCCGGCGCCTGATTGAATGAACGCCGTGTAGCGGCTGTTGTGAAAGTCGTCGCCGTGCCACGACTGGTTCAGCGACTGGCCAAAGAGGTGGTAGGTGTTGGCGTCGCCACCGAAGAACTCCTGCATGTTCCCGAGATAGATAATTGACGCGATGATGATCCTGACCAACACGGCGAGAGTGAACAAGCGCAGCAGAAATCTTTTCTCTTCACCGCCGCGAGCCACGATATAAATTGTGGGCAGCGAGACGGCGGCGCAAAGAGCCAGCGCGCCCGAACCAGATTCGGGTATTAAATAGAGGACCGCGCCACCCATCAGGAGCGTCAAAGCAATGATAATGGTGTTCATAACTGCCCTGGGTTCCGAAACTGAGCTTAGACGTTGTCCGGCAGATCGCCGCGAGTTTTCCGTTCAATGAGAAATTGATCCTCGGCGCTCAGATCCTTGATGCTTTTTGCCGGTACGCCGGCGACCAGTTTACCCTCTTCTTCGAGCCGGGCGGTAATTACCGAACCGATTCCGACGATACATCTCGCGGGAATCGCGCTGCCCGGCGCCATGCGAATCTCCGAACCGATATAAACCATCGGCCCGATCGTGATGGGCATCGTTCGTTGCCGGTTGTGCGTCCATAACGACGAGTTGCGCCCGCCAAGTATCACCCGCCTGCCGATTTCGACGCGATCGGTGAAATCTATTTTATGACCGGTCGTCACGATACTGCCATCGCCGAGAATCAACGTCGGATCGATCGGGTTGACCACTTCCGGTTCCGGAATCGAGTTGATCTCGTTGAGCCGGATGATTTCGGAATATCGCCCGAGACTTACGAGGTCGCCGCCGCGAATGATGTTCAAATGACCGATGCGTACGTGGTCTTTGATGACCAGCTTCTGCACGCGCGTGATGACGTTCAGATGTCCAATTGACACATCGTCGTCGATCTCGCATTGACGCGCGTCGATGATGCTGACGCCGACTCGGACCCGCTTGCCTATGCGATAGCCAAAGAACCAGCGATAAAAAGGACGCTTGAGAAACGAAGGCAGAAACGCGAACAGAGCGAGGACAACTAAACGCGATCTGCTTGTTCTCTGCATTCTTTAACTGTTTGCCAACACGGATTTGAAGATCTCGTAAACGCGCGGCGCCTGGGAAATCGCCGAATACTTCTGTTCAACCGTCAGCCGTCCTGCCTGACCTAGACGCCGCCGAAGCTCCGCCGATCGTAACAGGCGTGTCAGTTTTTCAATCCACTCATCCTCCGTGCTCGCAAGAAAACCGTTCTCATTGTCCTGAATGATGTCAGTGTTCACGCCAACGGGAGAGCAAACCGTTGGAATCCCCATTCCCATAAACTGTAGCGCCTTCGCACCGCACTTCCCTTTACTCCACTTATCGTCCGGCAGCGGCATGATGCCGATATCGATAGGACGCAGATCGTCAACCTCTGTTTTGGCGCGCCAGCGCATCGCTTCAACGTCTATAGGCGGACAGTCGTAAACCGGCGTGCCGATAACTCGCAAACGAAACTGCTCGCGGGCGGCAAGTTTCTTCAGCGCGCCGCGGAGCGTGTCCAGATGTTGGACCGTGCTGTGACTGCCGGTCCAGCCGATCACGAGTGGTCCATTCGAGTTCTTCGGCGGCGGCACCTGGTAACGTTCGGTGTCGATCGTCGTCGGGACCACGGTGACGCGATCGTTTACCTGGCGCGCATACTCCGCGAGATATGGGTTGCCGGCCATTACGTGCGACGCAATACGACAGATCGTCCTCGTCTTTGAGGCAAACTTCAAATAGCTCAGATAACCATTCGAGGGACTGCGATACGAAACGAAGATCGCGTCGTCGAAATCGAAAACGATTGGCACGCCGCTCCGGTGGACCATCTGTTCGAATACCGGCGGTCCCAACAGTGCGGCTTCGCGCAGGATGTAGACGAGGTCGAAATCCTTCGCCTGCTTGACCACTGAAAACCGGCGACCGAGCCCCTGCGCTACGAGCATCATCTTCCTGGCCGTCTTGCCCTGCTGGTAAAGGAGGAGGTTCAGTTCCGGACACTCGAACGGCTCGTAAGTGATCTCCACGCCGCGTTGACGGAGCAGAGGTTCCCACTGTTCGATTCGATACCGCTGGCTCGGCGAGATGTCGTAAAGTCCTGGAACTAAAGCGAGAACACGCATTTTGCAGGTTTAGTATACACGTTCGTAAAGGGCAGCATAGCGCGCGACTCCGACTGTTTGGAGGTCAAAAAGCCGTTCGGCAACACTGCGAGCACGCTGTCGCGCGTCTCGCTGGCCCGCCATCGATTCGATAGCACTTCCAATCCGCTCGTACTCTGCATCCGTGAAATCTTCAAGCAGCACACCGGCGTTCCATTCCTCGACCAGGGCATCGGAGTCGCCGATCCCGCGGTTGATAATCAACGGCAACCCGCAAGCGAGGTACTCAGCGTTTTTCGTCGGCGAGGAGGCGATCTTTGAGAAACAGCGCCTAATGAACGATAGGCCGGCATCCGCCGCCGCAAGGTACGAAGGAACCAACCGCGCCGGAACCGAGAGCACACTAAACTGATCCGGCTCCACCTTTCGACTCGCCATCAACCCCTTCACGCGTTCGTGACTTCCATTCGTCAGCCAAAGCAGATGAGCGTCCGGTCTTCGTCGCCTGAAGACCGCAAAAAAATCCGCCATCTTCTCCGTCAAGTACCACCCATCGAGCGAACCGCTGTAGACGATCGTAAACTTATCGCCGATTCCGAGTTCGGCACGACGCTTCGCGCGCTCTTCGTCGCTGAATTTAAACAACGACAGATCAACGCAACACGGGATCACTTCATGCTGCACTTCGCGCCCGCGCAGTCCCTGCCATTCCCTGATGATGGGCCAGATTCGCTCCGTCAGCGTAACAACTGCATCCGTCTCCTCGAAGATGCGACGCTCGGCCGCTTTCGTGATGCGATACGGAATGCTGCCTTCGCGCCAGTGTTCGGCGTCGACGTACTCCTCCGCCATCAGACCGCGCAAGTCGAAGATCATCTTCGTTCCGAGACGTCGCTTTAAAGCGAGGGCAATGGTGGCGGGGATGTGACTGCGCGCATGGACCAACCCGATCCGGTTGCGCTTGATCAGCGACTTCCCTTTGCGAATGCCGGCGATCACGTCGTACATCGTCGCCGGAACTGACGGTCGTTGGTGATAACGAAGCGAGTGCCACTCGATACCTTGCTGACGCAGCTCGCGCCGCAGTTCCTCGCGCTTGCGAACGCCTTCTCCCACAAACGCCGCGGCCCGTTCAAAACTCAGCAGCGTGAATTGCACACCGCGCTTCGCCAGCTCGCGCAAGTAAGGAATGACCTGGGTCTGACCCAGCGGGTCGAGCATTCCGTTGTAGGAGATGAACAGGACGCGACGGCCTTCAAGCCCCCCTTTGAGCTCCATCAACCGGCCTCCACCGGGGTCTTACGCGCGCCGCGAAACGCGTCGAGAAACAACCATTGCATCCAACCGATGATCGCGGCGGCGTCCAACACCGCCAGGATCGCGATCACCATCAGAGCGCGCCGCACGTTCCGGATAAACGAGCCGGGGTAACACTTGCGGTTGCGCCAGATCGAAACCACCGCGCGCGCGACCAGCATCACGATCCACAAGGCAAACGCGAGCCAAACCCACGACGGCTCGACGATCAGCGTCGCCACAAATATCACCAGCAGCATCGCATAACGGAACAGGATCCTCGCTTGCCACTGATTGAAAAGCCCCGCGCGAATATTGTTGAGTGAATAAACGAGAAAACGCGTGAAGGTCGACTTGAGTGTGGATCGTAATCGCCAGTAGACCAGCGCCCGCGGTTCGAAAACAGCGCGATAACCCGCCTTTTCGAGGCGATCCATGAAAATGAGATCTTCCGCGGAGCGAAGGTTCTCAGGGAAACCTTTCACTCGCGCCCACGCCTCGCGCCGCAGCAGCGACGACGCGATGAAACGCGGACGAGCAATCACGTCCTCCTGCGGTTTGGGCGGCGGAACATACGCGATCGCCGCGCACTCCGTAAAAAACGTATCGGTCACCGGTTCAACTGAACCGTAAACGATGTCCGCCGATTCATCGTGCTCGGCTTTGGCCACCAGCGTTTCGAGCCAGTCTTTCGCGAGACGAATTCCACCGTCGGTAAACGCCAGCCATTCAAACCTCGCCTGCGCCGCGGCAAGATTGCGACCTCTTCCGGGCAGAGCTGCGCCCGCGCGAATGAGTTTCACGGGCGCGCCTTTTAGTCTGTAATTTTCGATGATCTGCGGCGTGGCGTCGACTGAGCCGCCATCGGTTATGACGATCTCATCCGGCGAACGTGTTTGTGCGAGCAGGCTGTCGAGCAACTCGCGAATGGAATCCTCTTCGTCGCGAACAGGAACGATGACGCTGACTTTCATGCGGTGATCCGTGTTCGTAGACGACACGGATTCTTAATTCGTGCGAACCCGGTCACGGGCGCGTCGGCGGTAGCGATATCATTTGACATTTCTCTATATGACCAATGCTTAGTGGTTGTTCGGGGAATTTGGCAACCGACCTGCCGGAAGCGCCACGCGACGAAGACAGCCCCAGAACGGACGGCTCAACAATCCTTCCGGGTGCGTCGCGAGTGCGCGGGTCAACCATTTTGCCGCTTCCGACTTCCGCCCAGCTTCGCTTGCCGCGTACGAGAGTCGTAGAAAGCGCGTCGCGCGGCACCAGCGTTGATCGGAGCCCTCCAATTGAGGCTCGTAAAACTCGGCGATCTGGTCAAACTCTTCGATCAGCCGGTGCCCCTCGGCGATCGTCTTGCTCACTTCATGTAAACGATACGCCGCCATCGGCAACGGCAGATACTCGCACTTATGCCCGGCGAGCAACAACCGCACGTACATGTCGTGATCGAAATCGTAGTCCCAGCGTTCCTGAAAACCCTCCCGGACGATCTCCGTCTTCCAGAAGTGAGCCGGTTGCGGCGCTAAATACGCCCAACACAAACAATGGGCTGCCGACTGCGGGACTTCCGAGCGAATGATCCGAGTCTCGTGACCATCGCCGAACATGATCGCGTCACCACAGATCCAGTTGCTCTCAGGGTGCTGATTGAAATGGTTCATCACGGCAGCAAACGTGCCGGGTAGATAAAGATCGTCGCTGTTGAGAAAAGCAAAGATGTCGCCAGTCGCACGTTCGAGCCCTTTGTTGATCGCGTGCACCTGCCCGCGATCTTTTTCGCTGACCCAGTAGGCGAGCCTATCTTCGTACTTCTTAATGATCGAGACGCTCTCGTCGGTGCTGCCGCCATCGATGACGATGTACTCGAGTGGTTCGTAACCCTGCTTCAATACCGATAGGATCGTCTCTTCGAGAAACCTGCCCTGGTTGTATGAGGGAGTGATAATGCTCAGTTTTAAAGCCATGCCGCGTTTTACTGTCCTTCAGGCTTTGAAGCTCTTGATCGTTTCGGCGACGTAAGCCTGTTGCGTTTCGGTCAGTTCGGGATAGATCGGCAAGGCGAACGTTTCGCGGGCCGCGCGTTCCGCTTCAGGAAACTCGCCCTCCTTGTAGCCGAGATACGCAAAACATTCCTGCCGGTGAAGCGGAATCGGATAATACACTTTTGTACCCACGCCCCGTTGCTTCAAGTGTTCCATCAAGGCGTCGCGATAGTGTGGGATACGAACGACGTACAGGTGATAGATGTGCCGTCCGTCTTCTCTCAACGACGGCGTGATCAGTTCAAAACTCGTGTCATCGAGGAGCTCATCGTAGACAGCAGCCTTCCGGCCGCGTTCGTCTGACCACTTGTCGAGGTGCGGAAGTTTCACGTTCAGCACCGCCGCCTGTAACTCATCGAGGCGGCTGTTAATTCCGACTTCCGAATGCTCGTATTCGTTGACGCCGCCATGAGTGCGAAGTCTTCGTAACCGATCGGCCAGGTCGTCATCGTTCGTCGTCATCATGCCGCCGTCGCCCGCGCCGCCCAAGTTCTTCGTGGGATAAAAACTGAAGCAGCCGATTGCGCCCATTGAACCTGCCGGCTCTCCGCGATCCGACGCTCCGATTGCCTGGGCCGCATCTTCGACTATCGGGATGCCGTGTTGATTGCTGAGTTCGAGCAGGGGGTCCATTTCGGCGCATTGGCCATACATATGGACCGGTAGAAGCACTTTCGTTCGCGCCGTTATGGCGTCACCAACTCTGGATGTGTCGAGATTGTAAGTAGCAGGATCGATGTCGACGAAAACAGGACGCGCGCCGAGTCGAGTAATGGCCGCGGCAGTGGCAAAGAAAGTAAACGGCGTGGTGATTACTTCGTCGCCCTCGCGGACGTCGAGTGCCATCAGTGCGAGCAGCAGAGCGTCGGAACCGGAGGCGCAGGCAATCGCATGTTTGGTTTGGGCATACGCAGCAATCGAAGATTCGAGTTTTCGCACCTCTTCGCCGAGAACGAAAAGCTGCGAATCAAACACCCGCTCAACCGCCCGGCGCACCTCGTCTCGCACCGAGGCATACTGCGCCTGTAAATTCAAAAGGGGAACGTTCATCGATAAGAAAAGTAGTTCGACCGGCTCGGCTCAACCGGACCCATCATAGCGGCTTCGCGCTGATGTGAGGCGGCAAGCCGCAGCACTGGTCGGTCCAAACTCCTGGCCCTCGGCGATCACCCACGGACAAGAACTCAAGCGGTCTCGCCTGCGGAGGGGTCGCGGCCACTATCCGTTTCCGTCGAGTAGTAGTTCGAGTAATAACCGGAATAGTAGTAGTCCTGCTGCTCCAGCTTCACGTTGTTGAGCACCACGCCGAAGATGTGGGCGCCAACGTCCAGCAACTGCTGTTTCGCCCGGCGCACGACCGCGCGCGAACTGCGCCCGCCGTGGACCACCAGCATGACTCCGTCAACCATCGTCGAAAGTATCGAAGCATCGGTGAACGAAATCGCCGGCGGCGAATCGATGATGATGTGCGCGAAGCGCTCGCTGAGTTGGCCCAGCAGGCGCCGCATCTCATCGGAACCGAGCAACTCCGCCGGATTCGGCGGCACGGGACCCGACGTCAAAATCTTCAGATTCGGAGTCTTCGCAAAGACCTGCAATAGATTGTCGAGATCTTTTTCACCGGAGAGCCAAGTGGTCAGCCCCTTCGAGTTCGCGACTTCAAACTGCGTGTGCAGGCGCGGCCTGCGCAAGTCGCAATCGATAATCAAAACTTCAGCGCCAGTCTGCGCCAGCATGAACGCAGTGTTGATCGCCGTCGTAGTCTTTCCTTCGGAAGGCTGACTCGACGTGACGAGGA
>CBFGMX010000122.1:0-16015 GCA_965649955.1 uncultured bacterium | reverse complement strand
TTGACAGTCTCAATACGGTAGAGGCGTTCGCTGGGGATAACGATTAGGTCTGGGTCAGCCGTACCACTGACGTTTGGCGTGCCGACGATCGGGTCTGCTGCTGTGACTTCGAAGCCATTGTCGGTCGTCGGCGTCACGGTGAACGCGTTTGCCTGCATGGCCGCAATGATCTTGGCGATGGTTTGCTGTGGCGTATCGACTGCGGGATCCGACACGACGGCGATGCCGATCGTTCCCGCACCAGCCGTTGGAGAATTTGTCGTGCTGGTGACCGTGTTGAGTGGCGTGGTGCCGTTGTTGATCTCAAAGGTGTAGTTGATGTTGTTGCCGGCTTGGTTGCGAATGACGATCGAGACGGTATCTCTCAATGCAAAGGCAAGTCCGAACGCAGCCGTGAAAGTGAAACTCGATGACAGTATCACTTGCACGAGTTCGCCTACTGCGAATCGTGGCAGATCGGTAAGGGTTGGCGTAGTGCCGACGAGCACTGACGGCAACACACGAAACAGGCGATCGCCACGCCGGATCGCGGCATACGATGGACCAACCGGCGCCAACAAAACTGCTTCCAGATCTCCGGTGCCGAAGGTCACGTTGCGACTAAGCGTGACGGTGAGACGGAGGCGCAACACGGCGGCTGCCTCGAAACTTGTACCGGACTGAAGAATCACGATCTCCCCCGGCACCAGATTCGTCGGAGGCGAATCCGGATCGATCTGCATGGTAACGCTGCTGCCCGCGAGCGGCGCCGGAGGGGCGATGTTCGTACCCGCGGCGAGCGCAGGGCCCGCGAGTTCGATTACGTGAAACGCTCTTGCGGTCGACGGAGGAGCCGCGCTGAGCGCGAGTACTTGCGCAGTCGAAAGCGTGACGCCACTAACGTCGGGAGCCTGCAACGTGAAGCGATCCACAGTGAAGGGATCCGGGGATGAATCGGGGAGGTCCTGGTTGAGAATGATCGCGTCGTAGTTAACGGCAGTCACGCGACGAGTGGCAATCGCCGCCCCTTCGATCCACACAAAGCCTGTCGTAGGAGTCGTGCCTGCGAGATCCGGTGTATACGTAATCAGCGGGTCGGTTTCGGGCGGTGCTGAACGCGTGCCGACGGCTGGGAGGGGCGCGAGATTTTGCCACGTTACGCTGGTCCCATCACCACCGAGTGAATTGAGCGCGCGATCTACGGTGACTTCCTGACCGGCCACTGATTGTACGATTGCTGCAATCGCGCTTGCGCCTGTGCCAACGACGACGCCCGTACCGGCGCCGGGGACCGCACCACTCGTAACGCGAAACACGTTCGGATTCGTCGTTAACGTCGCATTGAAATTGCCGGTGGCCGTTGCCGGACGTACGCGCAACGTGTTTCCAAGCGTAGCAGCCAGCGGAGCGTCGATTGCGAGCTGTGCTTCGAGGCCGGTAACTTTTGCCGAGCCGAGTTGCGGTCCGCCGCGACTCAGACGCAGCACGGTTGAGTTGGCACGGTAATCATTTGACGAACCGGCGAGGTTCAGCCGGCGAGTCTGTCCGGCGATGGGCGTGAGGTTTTCGGTACCCACAAGTGCCGACAGTCCTTCGAGGCGAATGTCACTCGTGCCGAGTGATGCGCCTGTCGTATCGACACGAACCGACGTACGTCCGTTCTCTTCTTCGACGGACAGAATTCGCGTCACTTCCACCACGCCCGTATTCGAGGTCAACACGATAAATCCGTCGACTGCCAATCCCAGTCCGGTGCCGCTGACCGTAAGCAGCGCGCGCTGGGCCATGGTCCCAGTGAGAATAGCCCCCGATGGCTCCAGCTCGGTTAGTGTCGCGGACTGGTTATGGACGCCGGCTTGCACGTTGCCGAAGTGCAATCCTCCGGACGGAAACGCGGGGACGAACGATCCGGGAATCACCGGCTCAGCAGTGCCGCCGTAACGCGTCCAATCGAGCAGGTTTGCGTTGTTCGGCGTGGCGCGTTGGGCTCGCAGGCAAAATGGCGAGTTGTTATCGGGGTCGCAACGCAGGACTGTTCCGTATCCGCGCGGTTGAAATCTGGCGCCGGGTGAGAAGAGACGTGAGTCTTCGAGGTTGGTGAAGTTAAGAGCTGGCGCATTTACCACGAACTGATAGGTCCAGGTCCGTCGTCTGCCGCGAGTGCCGGGGTCATTGAGACGCGCGAGCCATCCGTCGCTGCGCATCGCGAAAGCGTCGTAATTATGCGCGCTCATCCCTTCGATATCGAACGGATTCGCGCCGGTGGCGGCGCTGATGATCATTCCAAGTGGTGAGAACTCCAGGTTGAACCATAAACCGATCAAACTTCCGATCGTGTTTTGTAAGCTCCACGTCAGCGCACTCGGAATAAACCACCAGTAATCGGAAATCGCACCGGTCGGATCGGCCAGCGTCAACGGATTGTTGCGGCAGACGGTATATGGACCAGAGGCGGGCAACTCGACCAGGAGTGGTCCACTGTAACCAGCCGCACGACGCGGATCGCGCTTTTCGCCGTCCATTGGATCGGGCGCGTCAAATGAGGCGGTAAGCGGATCGAGGCGGCGAAAGGGCAGATGAACTAGTCCATCGTAAATGGCTCCGCCGAACAGCCCGGGCACGTTCTGTTCCTGAAGTAACGACTCACCGAACGCGTCCCGCGGAAGTTGCCGGATGCAGTCGCGCGTGATGACGCGAATCGGCGTGCCGGTGAGATCGAGCGAATAGACCGCCGCCAGCGGATCGCCTGGTTTTCCGGCAATGCAACCCAGACAGTGATAACGGTCCCAGATGTAAGTAAGGACGACATTACCGCGATCGTCCGTGATGGTCCATAACCTGCCGGCAGCGTCGCGGTTCCAGTTGGTAATACTGAATCGTCGTGGCAGCCTGTTGCCATCAGCGTCGTACAGAATTTCAATGGTCCGGCTGCCGTTTCGCAGCGCGAGCGGACGGCCATCGTCCGCGCGAATGATCTGTCGCAGGCCATGCGGACTGTCGATGACGCTGAGATACGGTCCGGAATAGGCATAACGCCAGTTGCCTCCGGCGCCACGGCAGGAAACGATGCGTTGTTGATCGTCGTAACCGACGTTAACGCCGTCGATCTCGGTGAGTAATCCTTTTGAGTCCCAGGCAAAGGATTCAATCCAGGTCCGGCCGTGTGCCTGCATCGTCCGCAGCAGCCCGCCTGTAAGTTCTGTTTGCAGTGAAGTGACGAAACCGTCGTCGAAAATTGTTCGACCTTCTTCCGTGGTCTCGACGTAAACGCGTTCGCCGCCCGAGATGCGGATCAGCCGGCCCTCCTCCGTACGCTCATAGACGAGTTGGTCCACTGAGCCGGGAATGCGAAAGATGCTGCGCCGTTCTTCCATAACTATCCTATCGATACTGAGGCAGAGGCGCTGGCGCTGCCGGTGGCGAACCGCAGTGATTCGAGCAGCGCCACGATCTCGTCGCGAATGGCGTCCAGGGCGTGACCGAAGCTTTCCACGAGTCGTGGACCAAGCTGGTTGACGGATTCAATCAGCGCGTCAATATCGATCTCTCCCAGTCGTTCCCCGACTGCGTCGAGCGATGCGCCGATCCCTTGTAGCCGGGTTGCCGGATTTGCCTGCGCGATGCGGTCCACGGTGGTTTGCAGAAACGTTATATCGCCGAGCAGCTCCGCTGGATTGAGTCCGCGCAATTGCGTAGCGACGGCTTGCACGACCGCAAAGAGCTCTTCGGCAAGCAGGCGGGGATCGTAAGCAGCGACGATGGCCCGAATTGCAGCGTGGATTTCCGCAAGCTCGTCGGCCAGTCGCGCAGGATTGAAAAGATCGAGCTCGTCGCGCAGCACGTCGAGTACGACGAGAAACTTCTGCGCCTGCGTGCCGGGATTCAGCAGGTTCACGATGCCTTTCAGGCGCTGCACAAAGATGCGTGCCTCCGGCAACAGTTCCTGCATCAACTGCGGCATGCGTTCGATCATGAGATTGACGACGGCGTCCATCTCCGCGGCGATAGGCTCGGGATCCAAAGCCGCGAGGAACCGATCCAAATCTGTTGTCAGGCTCGTCAACGGCGACGATTCCAACGCGGTGGCCGCGCGTTCGATCGAGAGGGCAACGGAGCCGCCGCCATGAGCTGCTGCTCGACGCGCTGCTGCGCGTGCGGCGTTCAGGCTGCCCTGCAACTCGGCGCGGATCGCTGATGGTCCAACCAGCGCCACCACATCCATAGAGGCCTGAAAGTTTGCCTGACCGGCAAAATTCGCATTCAGAGCAAACTGTGTGCGCAGTTGGGCTGGTCCAAGCAGCGACAACATCTCTTCGAACGACGTGTCGAGACGTCGTTGAATCTCGTAGAGCGCGGATTGCACGGTTCGCAGTTGGCGCGCGAGACCGGCGGATAATTCGTCAATCTGGCGCAATGCATCGCCCGCCGGTCCAGCGTCGAGAGCGGTCATGATCTCGCGCAGTTTTGCGGGCAGGTAACCGAGCAAACGGATGGCGTCGCCCGGACGGATTTCGCTTCGATTCGGCGGCAACGTTGCGGTTGGCGCCGGACGCTGCGACGGATCCGCAATCTCGGTTTCGCTGTCCGGATCGAGTTGTCGCAGCGGAGAGACTACGGCTCTGCCGACGGCGCTGCCGGCGGCGTTGAATGTTTGAAGCACCGAGTTTGACGTGGCCTGCGCGTCCGGCACCGGGATGTGGCTGAACACTGAATCGTAGGCATCGATAACGGGCGCCAGCAGCGTCCGTGGGTGCGCGCGATCGATTAGATCGAGCACTGTTTGAAACGGTCCGCGGATCTGTTCGGCGATGGGACGGGGGTCGAGACGTTCCACTGCGTCGGCGGCCTGGTTCAGGAAGCCGCTCACATCCGGGAGTAGAGAAGCGGGATTAAAGTTTCGAATGCCGCTCAAAGCCTCGTTCACTTCCGCATTGATCGAGTCGATGAGTTCCTGTGGAAGCAGGTTCTGGACCACTTCTTTAGCGCGCTGTAAACCGGCTTCAACCGTCGTCGCAACGTCTGCCGGAATCTGGAGTTCGGCCGCAACTTCGCGTGCAGGCTCGAGCAGCTCGTCGAAGTCGATGCTTTGAAGCAATTCGATCAGTTGTTCTACTTGCGGGCGCAGCGGCTCCGGTAGCGGAACGTTTGATAATAGTTCTTCCGCGGTCCGGCGCAGGTCCTGCAACGCCTGAACGATCTGGGCTTCCGTCTGCTCGATGCCGAGTCCGTCGATCGCGACCTGAAGCGAGTTGATGGCCGTCTGGAAGTCGGCGAGCCCGGCCGCAAGACGGTCGAGAATTGCCTCTGCTTCACCAGCGAGACGATCGACTTCGCCGGCAATCGTCTCCAGCGGTTCGATGATTCCTTCGAGTGCTCCCGAAATGACGGCGTTCACTTCCTGGAGCGCAGCCTGGACTTGTTCAACCAGGTCACCTGAGTTCAATGTGCCGGCAACCGTCGCCAGAGCATCGCGCGCGGCGTTGGCTGGTCCATCGAGATTCGCGTTCTGAATTTCGAGGGCGGCATTGTGTAAGAAGCGCGTCAACTCGGCGCGCAATTCGCGAATCGGAAGATGTCGAAACAGGTTGCGGATCGCTTCCTTGGCCTTTTCGACGGCGAGATTGACTGGTGTTTCGATGATCTCCCTGGCGTTCGCTTCGATGATGCCCGGCAGCGTGCGCAGAAATGCGCGCGTCTGTTCGGCATCGAACTCTTCGATGTGCGCGCGCACTTCGGCCAGTAACGAACGAAACTGTTCGAGAAAGTCGATCGCGCCCTGGCCTCCGACCTGAAGCGTGTTGCTGAGTTGGACCAACGGGTTAAGCAGTTGCGGCAGGCGTAGCCGATCGATCTGCTCGATGGCAAAACGCAGATCGTCCTGAAGCGTTGCGATGGTTTGCGCGCGTGCGTCACGAAGACGACGGATCGCGATGTCCAGTGCGGCCGCATCGCGACGTTCCGCAGCCAGCGTCACTGCGTCGAGTGCGCTGAGGATGCCTGACAACCGGCCCTCCGGCAGTGAAACGTCCGCGGAAGCGGAAAGCACCAGGTTCACTCCGTCGCGCAGTCCAGTGAGACTCGCTTTCGGAAAAGGCAAGAGGATTTCGGCCGCGAGTTCGGCAATCGCTTGCGGGTTGCGCAGGTTTGCATTTCCGTCAACGAGCCGGACCAACTCGCCAAACGCGCCCGCGCGCGACGCGATCGATGCGCCCGTTTCACCTGCCTGCGCTTGCACGACGTCCAGCACCTGGCCCAGCGAAGTGCCGAAGATCTGCCCGAAGTCTGACGGATTGCTGCCGGCCATCGAAACGATCCGGCCTGCGATGCTTGCCCCTTCGCGAACAGCTTCGGCGAAGGCGGGGACGGGTAGTCCCTGAACATTGAAGTGCACGCCGAGCCCTGCGACCGCGTCGACCACCGGTCGGAGCAAAGCTTCGGGACTGGGAAACGTCGCTTGCAGCGATTGCAGATTGCTGCCGAGCCCGCCGAGAGCACTCGACGCTGCGCCGCCCTGCAGGATCGACTGCACTTGCGGCGTCGAGACAGACCCACTGATCGAACCGCGCGCGTTGACGATCGCGGACAGGTCGAGACTTTGCAGATCTTCGAGCAGGCTCATCGCGCGTACCTCAAAGTCAGATCGGAGATGTCTACCGTCAGAAACAGGTCTGAACGCAACGCGGGCGCAACATTGCGAAACGCGGCGACAGGGAAGCGAAAACCCGGTTCGTGAGAGTTCGTTTCGACGATCTCTTTCAGACGTGTCGATCCGATGAAGAGCGGACGGCCGCCGGGATCGGGATCGTGAATCGCCACACGGGCGAGCGGCTGCTGCCGAGTGACCCAGAAGAAACGGCCGCGATTCGCGCGCACTCGCAGTCCCAGGGCGCCGCTCAGAGTCACGCCCGCGGGAACGTCGACCCATCGCGTGTGAATCTCGTTGTCGGGCGCGAGCGTTAAGACCGCGGGTGGTCCAACAGGCGACCCGGCGATGCCGCCGTTCACGGAAACAAACTCGAGCGAGAGTTCACATTCTTCAGGCGCCCTGCCAATGATGCCGACACGCGCGGGCGCAATACCGTCGAGCGCCTCTGGCGGGAAGGTTTTCAACACACCGGCGGCCGTGGCGATAACGCCGCTCACGGCTGCACTCGACGCCGGCGGTTCGTCGGAAACGGTTTCCAGGATGCGAATCGCCGCGTAAGTGATCGTGAGATCGCCGGTGGCAGACGATGGACGTTCGTCAGCCAACGCGCCGCCCAGATCGATTTGCAACGGGTCGCCAGTCAACTCCACGCGCACCACACCTTCCTTCACGCGCAACAACGTTCCGGTGATTCGTTTGAAGTTAACGACTGCCTCGGCCGGCGGATCGGCAGTGACGGTGAACGTCGCTTCGATTGGTTGGCTGTTCTCGACCTTCGCGTTGAGTGCCAACTCGAGCGCTGCGCGAATATCGACTTCATTTGAAGGCGCTTCCGGATCGTACTCCGGCAATTGCCAGAGGGTGTTGCCGTCTGGTCCAACAAGCTTGATGTTGTGCGCGGGGGTTTCAGTGCGGAGATGGATCTCGGAGACTTCGCCGGCCTGCACGCTGAAGTCGCGCGGTTCGCCGCCGGTCACGAGCGAGACGCGCACTCTCGCTGCCGGGACCGAATCGCTGAAACTCAAGACACGATTCGAAAACGACGCCCCCGTCAATGTTCGCGGGACCATGTTCTGTGCACTAACAGGTGGAACTGCAAAACGCGGCGAGTCCCAGCCGCCACCCTCGACCGGCGGGAACGACACCGCCAGCCGCAGATCTGCCAGCCCGCTTGAATTGGTAATCTCCTCGCCACCCGATCTTTTGAGCCCCCGCAGCGTCAACGCTTTCACACGCTTGCGCTGCGGCACGTTAACGACCCAACCGCCGTCGTTGCTGAACGAAACATCCTGTTGCGTTTCCGAAACCATGGCCGGCGAAAGCAACACGCTCGCTTCCTGCACCTCCGCACTAGTCGCGCCTGTGACACTCTGCCAGCGAATCGTATGCACGAAACCCGGCGCCGCGACGTTGCGTGGGGTTCTCACAGTTACAACCTCG
This sequence comes from uncultured bacterium, assembly GCA_965649955.1. Taxonomy (GTDB): domain Bacteria; phylum Acidobacteriota; class Blastocatellia; order Pyrinomonadales; family Pyrinomonadaceae; genus PSRF01. Next base: position 7,950 of record CBFGMX010000122.1, on the reverse strand, counting down.
CGGTCGCGTTCGGAGAGTCTTGTAGCCTGTTCGACAATCGCCATGTTGCTTAGTTTCCGCGTACTTGCAGCGGGAACCTCCCAAGTTCGATACCGATACCGCCTTCGCCGTCGTCAAGCGAGACGACAAGCCGGTCCAACGCTGGTTCCGCCGGGGGTGTGTACTGAAACGCAGCTCGTCCCCCGGCAACTGGAAGTGTTCGCGATCCCGCTGGTCCAGCATTGCCGCCCGCCAGCGTGCCGGCGCCGGGTCGTCCACCTGCGTCTTCGACTGCGACCACAACCGAGCCGAACGGAAGCGCGGTCACTCGTCCGCCACGTTCGACTCGCATCGTTCCGGTCGCGCCGAACTCGATCACGAGTTCGACCGTTTCTCCGCCCGCGATCAGTCTCGGCTGTGCGGGGATCAGGTTCACCGGCTGCATCGATACGCGCAGTTGCGCACGTTCGATCGGAATACCCGTCTCGCCCGGTACATCGGGTGGCCAGAACAGTCCTTCCGCGCGTAGAGTGATCGACTGCGGTGGATCGGACAAGGAAACGAACATTCGTTGGACCAGGAAGCCCGGATCGGAACCGTCAGTAGGTTGCAACCGGGCACCGCTGCGAAAACCGGCTTCGTCGAGTTCGTAGATCACGCTGTCCAGTACTCTCAACTGCGTGGCGCGCGATTGGTTCGTCAGCAGACGCACATCAAAACCGACGTCGCAACGCAAGCGGACCACGCGTCGCTGTGTAGGCGCGCCGGGCACGACTTCGGGTCGCATGCCGAACAGATGCTCGTCCAGCGGTTCGACATGACGTACCGATAAGACGACCTGTGCGTCGTCGCGGCCGGGCGCGACATCAACGCCGCCACGGAAGGGAACCGGTAACCGCGCGCCCAGCACATCCGCCAATCGTCTTTCAAACTCCGAAAGCAACTTCTACTGCCCTCCAGCATCGTTCCGAAAAAATCCGTGTCGGGAAGAATCCTTTAGACAACACTATTGCCCTCCACCGCGGATTCCGCCACCCAATACTCCGCCTCCGGTGACGATCCGGGGATTGTTCGTCGTCGTTGTCGAGCTGGTGCGGCGCACCTCGGTGGCAATGAGTCCCGGGACAGCGGCGAACTGTTCTTTCACGGCTTCGTTGACCGACGTTTTCACCTGATCGCGCACGCCGATCGTGACCTCTTCACGCGCCACGGTGCGGATCTCGGCGAGCATCTGCGCACGCAGGTCGCGCAACTGTGCAGTCGCGGTTTCAGTCGCGATTCTCAGTGCCGTGTCAGACGAAAGTTTGCGCAGATCTTCGGTCAGGTTGCGGAAGCGATCGGATTGCGTGCGATCGAATGTGTTCAAACGTTCGTCGAGTGAACGCGCGATGTTTGCCGAACGAAGTTCAACTTCGGCCAGTAAACTGGTCCGCAATTCATTGCGCAGATTCGCCTGGTCCTGGGGGATTGCCGCGATGACGACTGAATGTTGGCCAAGAGTTTCGTCATGACGTGTGGCTTGCGCGGAGACGAGATCCACGCGGCGGGTAACTGCGGTCAGGTCCGTGCGGATACCGGCGAGTTGCGCGGGCAGTTGTTGGCCCACTTCGGTGCGGACTGTTGCGGAAATACCGGATGTGACGTCAGCTAGTCCGGCATTGAGGTCCGCGCGAATCGCCTGTTCGCGTGTGTTGAGTGCCTGACCGGCGCCCGCAATCGCTGCTTCGATCGCGCCCCGGCGGGCAGTTTCGATCGACGCGTTGAGATTGGTCGTGATGCTCTGCGTAACGCCGGGAAGGGCATCGTTGAGACGTGAGTTCACGAGGTCGCCCACTCCACTAAGCCGATTGTTGACCTCGCCGCGAATCTCAGTGCCGAAAGTTCCGAGCCGTTCGCTCACCTGGTTGCGCAGGTTGGTCCCAAGACGATCCTCGATGCCGGAAAGCACTTCGGGCGGCACTTGCGTTGGACGCGTACGAATCGCGTCGTCGAGTTGTTGTTGAGACACGGTGCGATTGGTGACTTCGCCCAGGCGCCGTTCCAGGGTTGCCGCATCCAGCAACTCGCCATTGGCAAACCGTAGTCGATTACGGAAACCTTCCAACTCACCTACACGATTAACAACGTTGCCGATGTCTACGACCTCGCCGTTTACCGTGAGCCGAGACGCCGCTTGCAAGACGCTTCCCATTTCACGCTGAACCGACGCAAGCGTATTGCGGATGTTCAGCAGATCCGGGCGTGGATCGATGACGCCATCGACAGCGCGACGCACGTTTGTGACTGCCGCTTCGCGTTCAAGATCACGAGTCGCCACGTCGGTCAGGCGTTTGCGAAACTCTTCGACGTTGCTGCGGCTCTCGTCGATGCGATCGGCGAGCCGTTTCAGCTTCTGCTCGAGCTCGAGAAGACGTTGTTGAGCCGCCGGGTCGGCCAGTGGACCACGCTCAAACACTTCGCGAAGTTGCGGCGACAGCCACGCCGACGTTACCTGGTCCAGGTGCTCGTGCGCGGGCACCGTTTCGGTCGCGTCTTCGGCGAGCACGGCCTGGGCCACGTCGGTCACCGCTGAGACCAGCATGTTCCAGTCCTCGGCGCGAATCAGTTCGCCGCGTTGCACGTTGCCGATCGCGTTAAGTTGATTCAGCAGGCCGCGGAGCCGTTGCAGATCCTGTGGCGTTGGCATTTGAAACCTCCCTTACGTCCGCGATACCACCGTCGAGACTTTTCCGCCGGAAGCGCTACCGGTGCGGTTGTAAATCTTCAACTCCGCATCAGCGCTCGTGGCTGTACCCGACGCGACATACTGTTGCGCGACCTGCTGCAACACACGAATGTTCGGACTTGTGGCAGCCTCGGGTCGCGCTGTTGTGAGTTCGGCCATCGTCGTGAGCACGCGGTTTCCGGTGTTGGCCAACTGTGCGGTAAACACTGTCGGATCCGCCTGAAGGGAGGTGTTGAGCAGGGTGACTCTGCCGAGCAACTCGTCGCGCGTTGCTTGCGGAGCGCCCAGTTCGTCGAGCGCGTTCGTGAGTCTCTGTCGGAGAAACTCGGCTTCGAGCTCGCGACGGAATTCGAGCAAGCTTCGACCAAATGCTTCGGTGAAGCGGCGCACGTTGTCCTGGACCTCGGCGATCTTCTCGGCGATCTCGGGATGATCGTGACCACGAGGCGAAACAAGTCTCGTCAGTTGCAGCATGTTGTCCGCGAGGTCCTTCACCGCGCCCGCGAGAACGTTCCAGTCCGAAGCGCGAATCACTTCGCCCGGCGCTTTCGCGGAGATAGGCCCAAGCGACTCGGCTGCTCGCGCCACGGCCTGTTGCACGGGCGCGAGGTTCGCGTCAGGAATGTCTCTGATCGGCGTGTCTCTAAAGACAATCTCGGGAATCGGGATCGGCAGGAACGTCGGTCGTGGTTGCGGAAACACTCGCACCTTGCCCGTAAAGATCGGCGACATCACGTTTGGATGAGTGACCTTGACGTCCCACACGCCGGCATCGATATCGCGTACTGTCAGCGAGCCGTCGAGAAACGGGTTGCGCTTGATGGTCTGGTTCGTCGCCGTGTTGACGAGTGTGACTTCCGCGTCGCGATTCGCGGCGGGAAATCCTTGCAGTTGCATACTGAGAGCGCTTTTCATTTATTGCCTCCCGGTCGTGTAGCTACAACAACCATTGCAGGTCGCCGTAGGGAAAACCGACTTCCCAAAAGAGGGTGAGTTCGTGATCGTCTGTTTTTTGAATCGGAGCGAACGTCACGCGATTGTAGAGAGTCGCGTTGTCGCCACTGCGCGAGAGCAGGGCGGCCTCGCGAATCGTTCCGACAGCAGCAGCCGCGGGCACCGTACCGCGCACGCGCACACGCACGACACGCTTCACCGGGTCCGGTGGATCGATCTGAAACGCGTCCCCCGAGATGGGCACTTCGGTTGGACCAGTCAACGCGGTCGTGCCGAACGCATCGCTTTCGGGAGCGTCGCTCGTGCCGACAACCATGTGCGTGATGCCATCGCCTTGCCCGGAAAAAAGACGCGCGAGTAGACCGGCGCCGCCTTGCAACACCGAGTTGTATGCCTGACGAACCTCAACGGTTTCGCCCGCTATCGATTTCAATTCGATCCGCAGATGAGCGCGCATGGAACCACCTCAACGGAAAGTAGAATCACTGTAGCCGGTGACGTCGAACAGTCCGCCAGCCTCCGGCATGCTGTCCGCGCCGGTTGAGCCGCTCTCCTTGATCGTCAGCGGCAACACGGTTGTTAAATAATCTGCCTGGCCCTGCATTTCGGTGAAGGCGAGCGCGCGGACGCTGCTTCTCACACCAGCGGCTTTGAGTCGCTTGACGCCGAGATCGATCGCACCCCGCAGGCGTTCGCGTTCTTCTTCGGCAGTTCCTGAGGCCAACGGATTGCGCCGGACGCTCTGCACCGGCACATGAACTTCAAAACTCGCAGGCTCGGATTCGATCCAACTGGCCGCAAGATTTACCGCCGCATCCTGATAGAAAACCGCGTGGTCCAGCGGGGCTTCGTCCCAGCGGCCCTGTTGGAGTGCGAGGTCCGCGAGTGCGAGCAGGAAGCGATCGAGTCCGAGCATGTCGTAGTGGGCCACGGGAAGGAACCACATGCGGTTCTCACCGCGCATGAGTCGCAACGCGCGAGCCGGTGTTTGCACCTGCGGCGTGGTCCATGGTTCGCCAGGAACGACGTTGGTAATCGTGCGCAGCCGATCGGTTACGTCATTCCGTTCGAGAGTTCCTTCGACCAGTCCATCGTTTCGAGCACGCAGCCACAGACGCTGTCCTGGGCCAACGTTTCCCTGAAACATCAGTCCTTCGCCGGTCGTCAGGTTGACGATGACGGGAACGCTTTCCGGACCATCCGGCAGTCCGGTGAGCAGGAACGAAACGGAAGTCTCGTCGAGGCCCTTGTTTTCAATCGTGAACTGGGATAACGGCGTAATGTTGTCGATCAGACCGGGCCGCATCCACTGGCGGCGACGCGGGTTTTCGATGAGCACTGGATCTTCATCCTGAAACCTGACATTCGTCGCGTCCTGGTATCCGTCGGTGTAACTTTCCGCAAAACCGGTAAGCGCCTCCACTGTGACGGCACCGCGCTGCAACGCGGCGTTGCGTTGTGAATGGACCCAGGAACGAAAGAGCGCGAGGTTTTGCCATGGTTCGGGAGTGAAGTCGAGTAGCGCTGCCAGCTTCGCAGCGTCTTCGAGTTCAAGCGCAGCGTCGAAGTGGTGCGCGCGCTGGATGTCGAGCAACTCCTCTTCGACGATCTCGATCTGAACGGCAGGCTGCGCGAGCGTTGCGAGCACGAGTTCACCCTCGCGGTAGAGCAGAGGCAGCCGGGCGGCCATGTCGTCGGCGCGCTTCATACTCCTCCCTCGTGGACTTCGACGTTCAACGACTGGTTACGCAAGCGTTCGTTTGGCGCCGGAGCGTACGAGCCGACACCATCGGTGAGCTGGAAGAACCGTTCCCCACTCTCGACCGTGATGATCGCTTCGGAGCGAACGAGCGCGAACCGTGAATCGTCGCGTATCGCTGCTGCGACGCCGTCCAGTGTCAACGGAGCATCGCTGGCGCGCGTTGTCAGGTGGCTGTTGAACGCGTTCGTGATCGCTTCGGTCGCCTGTGCCTGCGTGGTGCCCGGCGTTAGATGGATCGGCAACACGGCGGACACTTGCACGTCGACTGTTGTCGTGATCGCCAGCTCGGTTTGCGGTTCGGCAAACTGAACCGGCGTGTTGACGCTGATGACTTCACCGGCCGCAAGGGTCAACTCTTCAGCTTCAGCGCCGCCTTCCGGGGTGAGAAACACACGCGCGTCGATGATGCGCGGGTCTTCCATCACGATGGCAACCAATCGCGCGCGGCGCACGGATCCGCCCGGTGGTGTTGCGTTGAGTGCGCCGACGAGTTTGTCCTGGAGCGCTGCTTTGAGCGCGGCCAGATCCGAACCGCTCAGACCGGTGCCGGCCAGCGTTAACTGCACGCGCACGCTCACGCGTCTGCGTGCGGCTGCGCCGGTGACGACGCGAATGCCGGCAGGTTTCACTTGACGGATGCGCTCGTCGACGCGTGCGCGTGCTTCCGGTGTTTCCTGAAAATACGCGACGTCGATCTTCACCTCACCGGGCACGCCGTTTGGCTCTTCGGTGATGCTGACGTCCTTCACCTCTTCGAGCGACATCAGGTGAAACTTCAATGCGTCGAGAGTGCCGCGCACCACGCCGTGAAAAGCAGACCGCGCCCGGCGCCGCAACTCGTCATCAGTCTCAGCCTGGCTCAACCGCCGGCTCGGTTGTTCGTTTGAAACTTTGTCGATACCCGCGACGAGAACTTCGAGACGATCGAGTTTGCCTGCTTCCACTTCTGCGGTTCCGGGAGTTTCACCGGCGGCGATGACGTCGCGAGTGCTTTCGCCGGGCTCGAGGATCAACTCGTCTTGCGTTAGATAGCGATTGCCGTCGTCGTCGGTGATCACTGTTCCCGCCGGTACCGTGATTCGGCCTGTGTCACCGGCGCGACGGCTGAAACGCACCTTCACGACGGGATGGCCGCTTGCGAGTCGTGCGACGCCTACGAGCGCGACGACTTTGTCGAGCGAACGTCCTTCAGCCGTTTCGACGAATGCCGATTTGTAGATGAAATCGAGATGTTGATAGGTGAGTGCGAGCTCGAAGGCGATCGTTTCGACCAACGTGCGCACGACACTGCCGACGTTCAGATCGTTCAGCGGAGTGGGATTGGAACGGACGGGGTAGTAGTTGACGGTCAGTTCGGAGTTTGGCAACGGGCGCCGTCCGCCGTCGCGAAAGCGGATCGCATCTCTGTTGTTGTCATCGCCGGTGGTGGAGATCAGTTCGAAGTCGGCGCTCGTGAAGCGGAAGGGAACCGGACGTTCCACTGTGCCGACGAAACCTTGCAAATGAGAGATGCGACGGACCGGACGGTCGCGCAGCAGATCGGGAACGACGAGTGCGTCACCGGCAGGTGCGCGCAGTGACTCGGCGACGGTGCCGCCGGTCAGCGTAGTGAGCAGGTCGCGGACGATGTCCGGATAAACACGCGGAGAGTAAGTCACAGCCCCACCTCCAGCGAAAGACTTACCGGATCGCCGCCGTCGCGAATCGGCTGGACCGCGACAGTCAAAACGAAGTTGTCGATCTGTTCCGCGAGTGGATCGAAAGTCAGTTCCACTGCTTTTGGTTCGACACGCGGTTCGCGCGCGACCGCTTCGAGGACAAATGCGCGGCAGAGGTTTCGCAACTCTTCAGTCTTGCGACGACCGATCAACTCGCCGAGACGCGAGCCGTAATCAGAATGGCCGAGTGTCGATAATGAACCCACTGGAGTAAGTAACCTCAGAAGTAATGCCTGAGCGACGTTCTCGCGGCCTTCGATCAGCGAGAGATCAGTTTGCGTGTCGCGTTCGCCGGGCCGTGGGCGTCTGATGACGCGCACTTTCGTCGTGAGATCGAGAGACGCGGCGTCGTACGCCACCATGTTGGGGACCACGGAAAGATCGGTGCCGAAGAGTTGGTCCATTTTGACTTACCCAATCATTACTGTGCCGGCGGCAATCACCTGGCCCTTTGGCGCCGTCGGTGTGATGTCGTCGCAGTCGACCGACATGTCACCATTGCGTGCGGCCTGTTTGCCGCCGATCTTCACAGTTGCGCTGCCGACCTTGATCGTGGATTTGTTCTGCGGCGGAACTTGAAAACTCGTGCCGGGCGGTGTCGCAATGTGCGACGGCGTATTGCTCGCTTGCGAATCGACCACCGCCGCGGGTTTGCCCATGATCTTGACCGTTTGCACCGTGCCGCCATCCACCTGGCCGCTGAACGGGTGCGGCAACGGCGTCGGAATTGGACCACCGGGCGACGGCACCATCACGATGTGCGTATCAACCCCAACGACCATGCTTCCCTCTGTTGCTGCCGGTTGGCCCAT
>CBFGMX010000121.1:0-16021 GCA_965649955.1 uncultured bacterium | reverse complement strand
CACTGTTAATTACCTTTTTGTGCCTCTTGTGTCTCTTGTGCCTCTTTGTGGCTACTGCTTCAGCTTCGGCAGGGGCGCCGTCGATTTTCGATCTTCCTCGCTCGACTCGGAAACAGCCTTCGACCTCGAGCCCGCAAGTTTATGAATCACCCGCCCAACCAGTTTGATATTTTGCAGGAAATCGTCGATGCGGATGTTTTCATCTGGTCCATGAGGATTCGACCCGGCATAGCTTGTACCAAACGAAGCGACCGGCGTCGGCGGTTGCGATGCGCCACAAACAGCGCCAACCGGACCACTCGACGGATCCATCGGATAGATCAGCGCCGGTTTGCCATAAACCTCCATCGTCGAATCGATCACCGCGCGAGCTACGTGCGACTTCGCCGACGACTTAGCCAGTGGCGCGCTGCCCAACTCGATTATCTCGATGTCTTTGAATCCGCGTATGTCCAGGTGGGCACGCAACAACTCCACGACGAGTTGCGCCGTCAAGTCCGGCACCAGCCGGAAATCAAGACGCGCCATCGCCATGCTCGGCAAGATGGTTTTCGCGCCCGCCTCAGTGTGACCGGTGTGAATGCCGCAGATGGTACACGTTGGACCAAAGATGTGCTCCTTTACCAGCGCCGCACCCTTCATCGACCTGACCCAGCCGCCGATGCGAAACTCCTTTTTCAGTCCCGCCTCGTCAAGCTCGATAGCTTTCAACACCTCCGCGTCTTCTTCACTGATCGGCGCGATGTACGAAGAGAATCCGTCGATCGTGATCACGCCTTTTGGCGAGGTGATGGTCGCAAGCGCCTGGACCAACCGCCACGCCGGATTCGGAACGATCGCGCCCCACTTCGAATGCAGATCGGATCGAGCACCAAACGAACGCAGTTCCAGAAACGTGATTCCCTTAAAACCGAGGCTCACAATCGGGTTCTCTTTCGTGTCCCGCGAACCCTCGTCCCAGAGGCAGCCGTCAGCCTGCAATAGATCCGCGTGTTCGTCGGTGAAGCGATAAAGACTCGGACTGCCGAGTCCGTCTTCACCTTCGACAATGAACCGCAACGTGACCGGAAGTTTTCCAAACGTTTTTTGATAAGCCTCGACGGCTGCGAGTCGCGCAATCAGATCGCCTTTACTGTTCGCGGCGCCGCGTGCGTACAACTTCTCGTCCCTGATCTCGGCCGCAAACGGCCCGGTCGTCCAATCGGTCAGATGGCCCACGGGCTGCACGTCGTAATGCCCGTAAACGACGAACGACCTGGGTCCACTACCGCATTCGCCGTAAAGGATCGGATAGCCACTGCCCACCCTGAACGAGCGCGTTCCCATCCCGACACGCTGCATCAACTGTTCGACGGTCTCGGCGATCGCGCGCATCCCGGTGGCGCGTGCGGCAACGGAGGGCATGCGGCAGAGGTTTTGCAGCCGCTCGGTAAAACTTCGCGCGTGCCGGTCAACATAACGATCGAATTTGTTAAGCGTCATGTCAGATCGCCCGGTCGAAATAAGAGATACCGCGACTCGTCGCCTGTACGTTCAAGTCCCGCGCAGACGAGTTGTTCGGCGAACGCGTTTTGAAACTCAGTCCTGACGCGGGACTGCATTTCGCGTGCGGCTTGTGCGTCGCGTTTGACGACGCCGGTCCAGTCCGTCGGAATCGCAATCGTCTTCACTGGCTGAGCGTCGATGGTGTTTGTGAGGCCGGCGGCAAGCGCCAACACTCGAGGCGACTTCAGTTTCCAACTGGCAAATAGTCGATCGCTGGGAATTCCCGTACGGTCGGATTGGTCGTAGTCGAGGCCGTAAAAGTTTTCCTCGTAGTGATGGACGGTCACACCGAGTCGATTGAGATTGAAGTGCGCGTTGCGCGACTGCATCGGATCCCAGGTCCACTTGATGAAGTCTCTGCCTTCGCTCATCGCCTTGGCCCTTTGTGCCCACTTCAAACGCGCGCCGACGCCTTTGTTCTGGTAGTCGCGCGCGACCGCCATCACGTGCGAATAGCCGAAGATCTCGTTGTTGGGGCGGATAGCAGCGAGATGATGAACAAAGCCGACCATTCGCTGGCCTGCAAAGGCGCCGAGCGTCCAACCGCCGGCTTGACGGGACACTATGAAATGACGTCGGGGTGAAATCTCCAGATCCGGAAGGCCGAACGCCTCGCGTTGGAGGCAGATACAATTATCAAACTCTTCGATCGTTGTGCATTCACGAATTGTTATCTCGTCCATCCATTACCTATCAACTATTTTTTGATCTGTTACGACTTTGCCGGCCGTGCCGGGATTCGAATCGTCGCCTGGAGACCTCTGGGCGCGCAATTCTCCAAAACGACTGTGCCTCCCATCAATTCGAGCAGTTTCCGCCCGATGATGATACCAAGTTCGTTGATGTTAGGTTCGTGGCCCATCGGCCCGCCCTCCGGCTCGAAGGCAGTCGCCGCGTCGAAACGTGCCTCGCCATTGTCTTTAACTCGTATTGCGAGCATTGCGTCCGAATCGATGTCCACGGTAACGTTTACGGTTTCACCCGCTGGACTGCGACTCACCGCCCACGCGATAAAGTTGAAGATCGTCTGTCGCAGTTTCCCCTGATCCGAAACGACGGTGGTGATCTCCGGAGCGACTTCGTACTCAATCTTCACCTGCGCCTTTTGCGCCATACGCGCCGCCGCCGCGCACGATTCCCTCACTGTCTCGCGCAGCGAAAACTCCTGGAGAAAAACTTCAGTCTGCCCGGCCTCGATACGCGAGAGATCGACGAGTTGGTTCAAACTTGCCTGCAGTTGAAACCCGGAATCCTGAACTTTCTGACAAAAGCGACGTTGCGCGTCAGTCAGTTCCTCCTGGTCGAGAAGGATCTCGCTGAAGCCTAGAATCGACGTCAACGGCGTGCGCAGTTCGTGCGACATACGCGCCAGGAACAGCGACCGATAATGCGAAACGCGCCGTAGTTCGCGATTTGCTTCTTCCAGCTCGGCGGTACGCTTCCTCAGCTCCCTTATCAGAGCGTCGACTCGTTCCTGGGAATCGTCAGGCCGCGCACGACTTTCACTCATCTCAATCTCCCCGCTTGGCTGTTAAGTTTCCCCATGAATATAAAATTCGCGTTCAGTCCGTGTCTACCTCGGAAACGCGAATAGCACAGATTTTAAAAGATTTAGAGGTTGCGCTATGATGCCGCACCGGATGAACGGCCAACTCAGCGACCGACCGCTCGCGGAACTCATCCGCGAAATTTCAGCAAAGTCTCAGAGCGGCAGGCTGCGTGTCGAACGCGAGCGGATCAAGGTTGCGGCCTATTTCTACAAGGGAAACTTCGTTTACGCAGCGTGCAACGTGCGCACGTTTCGCTTACGCGAGTACCTGCAAAAGTCCGGAGTGCTATCCGCCGAACAACTTGCGCGTTTCGACGAACGTGTCGCGGATTTTGAACTGGCCCGCAAGCTGGGCGCGGAAAAACTTTTGACGGAGGAAACCATCGACCAGCTCCAATCAAGACAGGTTTCTGACATTCTCCGTCTGGCTTTGACGTGGACCGATGGCGTATTTGAGTTCGACCAGCGTTCTCTTCTGGACGAGCCGGTTAATCTGAACGTCGACGTACAAGCATTGATAATCGAAGCCGAACGTCGAGTGCAGTCGAAGGCTATCGAAGAGCAACAGGCTGCGAAAACGGATGTCAGTCAACAAGACGTCGAGAAGTTTCTCGAACGGCTTCGCCGCGCTGAATCTCACTATGACGTCCTTGGCGTCGAAAGCACGGCGCCGCCCGACGAGGTAAAGTCCGCGTATTACGACCTGGCGCGGCGTTATCATCCAGACAGATTTCGCAAAGCAGAACCGGCGGTGTTAACGCGAATGGAGTCGGCCTTCGCGAGAATTACGCAGGCGTACGACACGTTGCGTGACGACGATCTCCGCGCAAATTACAACGCTAAGCTTCAGGCGCGCAGAAAAGCCCAACAGATCGCCGATTCGACACCGAAACCCGTCGCACCAGTTACAGAACAAGGTCCGACGGCTGACGCCACTCCCACCGCGCCCGTAATCTCGGCCGCGGAACGTGCGGCGAACGATTTCAAAGAAGGATTCGCCGCCCTCGAGCAAGGCCAGCGCAGCGTTGCAACCGGACTCTTCGCTTCGGCCTCGCGTTTGGCGCCAAATGAAGCACGTTACCGCGCGTTCTACGGACAAATGCTGGCGGCGCAGGAAAACACGCGACGTGCCGCGGAAGCCGAACTACAGGCTGCGATCAAACTCGATCCCGGCAACGCCGATTACCGCGTTATGCTCGCGCAGTTGTTCAGAGATCTCGGATTTTCGCTGCGCGCGAAAGGTGAAGCGGAGCGGGCTGTGGCAGCTGATCCCAACAATCGAAAAGCGCGCGATCTGTTGCGCGAGCTAAAAGGAGTTTAAGATAGACGGCGATGGCGGCAGTCGACACTGTTGAACTGATAGAAAGAGCGGCAGGCGAGGCTTTTACGCAGCTCGCCAAAACAGTCGATCGTTTCGAGCGCTACGATAACCCGCACGCGCAGCGCGTCGCGGCAATCGCGGACGAGATCGCACACGCGTTTCATCTGGCGAGGCACGATCGTGGTTCTTTGTACGCAGCGGCCCTATTACATGACCTCGGCGAAGTCGCGATGGAGCGCGAGTACATCCAGGCGGATCGCCCATTGACCGTTGAAGAACGTACGGATCTGGCGCGTCATCCGGTAATCGGTGAACGTGAGGCGTCGAGAGTAGGGGCCGATCGCGCCGCGCAACTGCTCGTACGCTGGCATCACGAATGGTGGAATGGCGCGGGTTATCCGGACGCGTTGCGCCGCGAAGAGATCCCGTTGGCTGCGAGAATACTTCGCGTCGCCGACTCGTATGCGGCGCTCACGGATGACCGTCCATTTCGTCCCTCGCTTTCGGAGGAGGCCGCACGACGCGAACTTACGAATCGGGCCGGGATCGAGTTTGACCCGGCGGTTGTTTCGGTGTTTCTTTCGCTGAATGTGAACTATGCGATTTCATAACGGCTGGTTGGCTTTTGAACTCGGCGTGCTGCGGCGACTGAAGTTTGCCTCAGTGGCACTGCCATTCACGGGCGAGCCGGAGCTGGTAGTTCAACTCAAAAACCTACGCGTTCGAGTCGCGGCCAACGACCCGATGCTCTGGTCGTACACGAAGGCGCTGGCGCTTGTCGAAAACAATACCGAGAAACTCACCGAAGCAGACCTCGAACTGTTGCTCGACGACGCGTACATGCCACGCGAGAAAATTGGCAATCCCGCCCTGCTCAAGTGGTTCAACGAAACTGACGCCTGGTGGTTCGACAACGTACGTTTCAGTGCCGAACATCTCGAGCCCTACAAACGCGCATTCGCACTGACAGCCGCGATGATGGTCGGCGACTACGTTCTCTCGTTCAACGAACAAACCCGCGTTCTGCGCGAACCGCTTGCGCTCTCTGACACGTTTCGCCGGATGCTCGCCTGCATTCCCGAACCGCAGGACAATTCGATGCGCAATAAGACGAGCAACCAGGACGTTCGGAACTTCGTCGCCGAACGACATCACACCGATCTTCTCTTTTTGCGTCTGCCGACACCGGTCACACAATCCACAGCGCGAGATCCAATTGAGACCTGGCGCGAGGAATGGCTGCGCGGTGGCGACGACTTCTGGCTCGATCTCGAAAGATCGCAAAAAGCCCGGCTCGGATCACGCGTTCAGAGTAAACAGCAATACCTGGGCTTCGTCGAAGACCTGCTACGCACCGCTTCGCACATTCCGATCTGGGCCATCGCCCACACCGAGAACGGGTTCATTTCGAATGATGAGTTGGTTGAGAAAGTCAGCAGGGTCAGAAGAGTCTCGACGATCTATTCGAAAGACTTTTCCGACATGCTCGGCGTGCGCGCCTCACTCCTGGTTGCCAAGTCCTGACGCGCTTTCTTCGGATATGAACTTGTAGCCGACACCTCTCACTGTCAAAAGGTGACGCGGGCGTGAGGGTTCGTCTTCGATGTACTTCCGCAAGCGAACGATAAAATTGTCAATCGCTCTCGTGTCCGTGTCTTCGCGCAACCCCCAGACGTCTTCCAGGATCGCGCTCCGCGAAACGATGCGGCCGTCGTGATTGATGAGATAACGCAGTAGCTCGGCTTCCATCAAAGTCAAATGCACGGTTTGGTCGCTGGATCGCAGCTCCAGAGCATCGAAATCGATCGTTTTGCTACCGAATTCAAAGATGTTCGTCGCTCCGTTTGGCGCCGGCTCCTGAGGACTTTTACGAAGCCATTCACGCCTTCGCAGCAAGGCATGGATGCGCGCGAGCAACACCGAAAGATCGAATGGCTTGGGTAAGTAGTCGTCGGCGCCCGCTTCGAAACCTCGCAGCACGTCTTCCGCCTGCCCGCGCGCCGTCAACATCAGAATCGGCACGAACTGTCCCTGCTCACGCAAACTCGACGCGAGTCCGAATCCATCCATGCCCGGTAACATGACGTCGAGCACCACGACGTCGTAAGCATCGCGCTTGTCGAGTAACATCGACGCCGCTTGCTCGGCGTTGCCCGCGATGTCAACGTCGTAACCTTCCGCCGTCAAGTTGTAGCGCAACCCGTCAGCCAAATGCTTTTCGTCTTCGACGATTAATATCGCTGGCATTAATTTAGGCCCGTGGTAACTGAATCGTGAACGTGCTGCCCTGGCCCAACCCGGGGCTTTCGGCGAACACGCGCCCGCCATGTTTTCGGACCACCGACTGAACGATGAACAAGCCCAGGCCCGTCCCCTTTACGCGCGCCATGAAACGACCGGGCACCCGATAGAAGCGTTTGAAGATGCGCTTCAGTTGCGCACTCGGAATTCCGATTCCTTTGTCAGCGACTCGCACGACCACGCGTTTGTCGTCCTCAGCCGACACCGATACCGAAACGGATACCTCGTCGTCTGAGTACTTCACAGCGTTATCCAAGAGATTCGAGAATGCTGCGCGCAGCTCGTCCGGATCGCCTGACACCTTCACGCCGTTAGCGTCCGGCGCTTTCGTGTAAACGAGGTGCGATTCGTTCAAACCATAGCGAACTCGCGTTCGCTCCAAACATTCCCGCACCATCTCGTCCACGTCGATCACGGCATTAGCGATGCGCCGGCGTCGATGTCCGGTGCGCCCGGCGCGCAACACCTGCTCGACGGTCAACAGCAGCCGATCGCTGTCGGCAAGCATGATGTTGTAAAACTCCTGCCGCTGCGCCTCATCCACTTCGCGCGTCTTCAAAGTTTCGAGATACAGGCGTATCGACGCGATCGGAGTTTTCAATTCATGTGTGACAGCGTTGATAAATGCATCGTGTTGTTCGTTGAGCCGTATCTCGCGGATCAGGAACGTCGTGTTAAGCACCAGCCCGAAGATCAGCACGACGAACAGGATGATGCCGAAGATCAGGAGCGCAATCTCTCCCCAGTTCAGCACGATCCACCCGACATTCAGCGCGATCGCCAGCACGACCAGGCTCGCGCCCAGCGTTATGAAGAAAACTACAGACTTACGGCGTCGTGCTCTAACACGCATGGCGGGCGATTGTACCAAGATCCTTCAAGATCGGGACGGCTCCTGCACCTGCGAGAGCCGTCGTGGCAGCCGAACAGTCCGCGTCGCGAACAGAACCAGCCACAACAAGCCGGAAACTCCGGAAAGCAGACCGGAGGCGATCGTTAGCTTTTGCGTCGTGGTGTGGTAGAGCGACCAACCCGCGACACCCGTCGACAGGCTCCAGATCATCATTTCACCGGCGCGATCGGTCGTCGAAACTCGTCCGCGCAGGTAATCGGGCACCAGCCGCATCAACAGCGTTTCCTGAACGGCAAACTCCGCACCCAACAAGACACGCGACATGAAAAGCATCAGCGAAGCTAAAAACAGCGTCGGCATTACACCCATCAGCGCGAAGAAGATTCCCTGCACGAACAGACTCCAACCGATGTAGCCGATGGTCCGGCTTTTCATGTGGAAGTAGGCGCCGACACGACGCGCGACCATCATTCCCACAAACAACCCGAGACCGTTAGCGAAGTACAGCGCTCCAATCGCGGCGTCAGCATTAAGCCTATGCTGGCCCACGAAAACGAACGCACCCAGACGGTCCAGGATCAGATTAATCGCGCCTCCGCCTGTGGCCCAAACGATATTGACCAGGAGAATCGTAGCGACCGGCCCGTGCGTGACGATGTACGACCATCCTTCGCGAATGTCAGACCAGTAACCGCTGAACAGCCCGCGCTTCTTTGCACCAGTTTCTTTAACGATAGCGGACGGCTTCTGTCGCGTCTCCTCTTCCGGGACCAGCCAGATCGAATGTGCCGACAGCAAAAACGACAACGCGTTGATGATGAACGCCGATTGATATCCGAGCTTTGACGAGGTCCAACCACCGAGCGCCGCGCCTATCGACATCAACAGGAACCGCGACGAAAACATCAGTGCATTGCCGGCGAGCAGATCGCGTTCGCCTGTGATATTCGGCACGGCGGCGTTTTTCGCTGCTTCGAAGAACGCGCCGAAAAACGCGAGTAGTGCGGTACAGAGATACGCTATCCACAGATCCTCAGGACGGCGCACCAACAAAAAGCCGAGCGCAATAACCACACGCAGGAGGTCCGTCACGAACATCACCATCCGACGCGACCAGCGATCGACAAACGCACCCGCCAGCGGCGAGAAAAGTGTGAACGGCACCAGACGACAAATCAAAATCATGGTCGTCACTTCCGGCGCGGCGTTCGATACAACACGCACCAGTCCCAGTGCGGCAATGAAGTTGAACCAGTTGCCGAGTTCAGAGATGACTTGCCCGGTCCACAATCGTCGAAACGATCGGTTGCGCCGCAGCAATTGCATGTAAGTTAACGAGTCCATCCGTCTAATTACGCGAATCCTGACAAGTAAAAAGGCCGCCAATTACCGAGGCGGCCTCGCGATCTGTTTCGTTCTTCTCGAACGTCAACTCCCAACAAATCGCGGCGGCCGTTTTTCAAGAAATGCCGAGACGCCTTCGATAAAGTCTTTTGTCTTGCCCGCCTCGATCTGCGCCTCGCGTTCCAGGTCGAGTTGACCGCCATAGTCGTTCACCGCGCTCGCATCCAACAGTCTCTTAATCTGCGCGATAGCTGCCGTGGGCGACTGTGCCAGCCGTTCAGCCATCGCCATCACCTGGTCCATCAGTTCGGCGTCGGGAAGCACTGCATTGATCATTCCGATCTCCGCCGCCTGCTGCGCCGTGATCAAGTCGCCGGTGAACATCAACTCCGCTGCCTTTTTCCATCCTACGAGTCGCGGCAGGATGAATGTTCCGCCACAGTCAGGCACCAGGCCGATCTTGATGAAGGCCTGGTTGAACTTTGCGCTCTCAGCCGCGACCACCAGATCGCACGCGAGCGCCAGGTTGCATCCACCACCCGACGCAACCCCGTTCACAGCGGCAATAAAAGGAACCGGCGTTTGCCGAATTAACAGGATCGCTTCGTTTAGGATTCGCAACGGCTCGTCAAAAAATGCTTCGAGCCGTCCTTCTTTAGTGGCAATCTCCTGCATCGCTCGCAGGTCTCCACCCGCGCAAAAGGCACGGCCTGCGCCGGTTAGCACGATCGCGCGTGCTCCTTGTTGAATCGCATCGGCGACAGCCGCTTTGAAGTCGTTCGCCGTCTCGACAGTCAGCGCGTTCAATCGATCGGGGCGGTTCAGGGTCAGGACGCAAACCTGACCGCGCATCTCCAGTTGAATCGTTTCGTAATTCATTTAACCTGTTTCAGGACGTGCTTCACCCGTAAATCGCGTTAGAGAGATACCGCGTTCCAAAAACTTAACTAACCCGGATTTTCTTTAAGTCAATGCCGCAGGCACTGGGCAGACATTAACTTATTTTAGGTCCTTTGCGCCGAGCGATTCGCGCTGAAGCAGTCGCTGCATAACACCGGCCTGCCCGACGAAGGCTTGAAGGGCACCGAGTCTTGTTTGCCGCATTGGTCGCACGTGATGTCGAATCGTTGGCGCTCACCTGTTTGTCCTCTTCCGCCACCGAAGTTGGCCCTCCGCGCGTCGCGGCATGGCTTACACCGTTTTGGATGAGTGAGATTACGTTCCCTGTAATACTCCTGTTCGCGTTCCGTAAATGTGAACGGAGAGTTGCACTCCGAACACGTTATTTCGAGGTCTGGCATCGCGGTTTCTCCACGAGAGCGGAACGAGGAAATCCACTCTCTTTTGCTCTTCGGAGCGCTGGCGTCGCGTTTCTTTCATCCACGAAGTTATGGTGCGAAAGCGCTGTTTCTCAAACACTACGCCGAAAAGCTTCGCGTCCCGACGGTTAATTGCCGCGAGTGTACTCCAGCGAATGAGTGTATTCAATTGTTTTATGTGGCGGAATCTCGTCAGGAATTTCCTGATGTGTGGCGCAAACGCAACAGCCCCTTCCTGTAATCACGTTTATACTCCACTTCTGCCCCGGCACATTGGTTGCTCACACTAATAACGCAGCATGGATCACCTGGCATAAGGGCGCCCGACTTTTGATCAAACAGACCACGCTCGGCTCTCCAGTCGAAACTCACGGGATAGGTCTACACACTGCTGTTCCTGTCCATCTCCAATTGGTCCCAGCCCCACCTGATACAGGTTATGTCTTTCGTCGGACCGACCTTGGTGGCTTCGAAATTCCCGCGACGGTTGAATCAGTGGCTCACTGCGGTTACGCGACGACCTTGATGCGCACCGGTGTGATGCTCTCGACGGTCGAACATCTCTTAGCCGCACTGCGCGGCCTCGGCGTCGACAATGTCTTCATCGAAGTCGACAATCTCGAAATTCCGATCATGGACGGCTCGGCCGAAGAGTTCGCCGAGATCATCGAGCGAGCAGGTATTGTCGAACAACCACTCGCGCGACGCGCGTTACTCGTGCGCGAACGAGTGGCGTTCGAACAAGGCAATCGACGCATCAGCGTCGAACCTGCCGACACTTACCAGATCGATTGCCTGATCGACTTCTCTCACCCGCTGATCGGCGTGCAGAGTTTGTCTGTTGAATTGAGCGACGGCGCTTTCAGTCGGGACATTGCAGCTGCGCGAACGTTTGGTTTTACAGAGGAGATCGAGGCGTTGCGACGGGCCAACCTTATCCGCGGTGGATCACTGGACAACGCAATCGTCTTGACGCCTGAAGGAATGTTGAATCAAACGGGCCTGCGCTTTCGTGACGAGTTTGTGCGTCACAAGATACTCGACATCATCGGCGATCTGGCGTTGTTGGGAATGCCGATCATGGGCAAAGTCGTTGCCGAACGCAGCGGTCACATCATGCACGCCGGTTTGATGTCGAAACTACTGCGCGTGCGGTCCGCCTGGGACATCGTTGATGTGCCGGAGAGACGCAGTGCGTCAGACTGATGCCGAATCATTGGTCATATATCATTTGACATTTTTCATTTGTCATTTTTTCGCTACGCGACCGCGCAGTCTTGAGTGACGCAGCGAAGATTTTACAGAGATCTCCGTTTTCCTGGACGATATCGATTAACGACTCCGCTTTCACCAATCTGCTGCGTTCTATAATTCGAAGCCAGACTGAGGTTTCATTCAACTCCTTTAGAACCACTCGAATCTTGTGAATGAAATCTGGGCGGCTCTCAGCACCGCGGGCTTCGCCATAATTCGGTGCGGGTGATGTGCCCGATCGTAGGATCTGTCCAGCAATATGTTTACCTGCGGCAGTTCGTGGCAACGACGCCGAAAGTTTGATGATTCGTACAGCGAAATTAATGAGTCGCTCTTCCAGTTCGTCCGCAGCTGAGAAGCAGCGCACTGTGAGGTTCTTCATAGGAATGTCCTTCTTAATGAGGTATGAGCTATAAACGATACCGCGCGCTTAGGGGAAATGAAAAATGAGAAACGTCAAATGATATATGACCAATGATTCCTCTTAACACAACACTAAAGTCCGCTGCGCACAATGTCGTGCACTCGAATTAGACCGACGCACATCTGGTCCTCATCGACAACCGGTAAAACTGAGATTTGTGAAGGACGATCTTCCATCAACCGGAGTGCGTCGAAGGCGAGGAGTTCAGGACTTGCGACGGTGGGTTGTCGAGTCATGAAGTCATCGCAGGTTAGTTTAGCAAGTGACTCCGAGCCGGTGCGTTCAATTGCGCGACGCAGATCGCCGTCGGTGATGATCCCCGCCAGTTGTCCGTGCGGATCGACAACGCAAACGGCGCCGAGCCCACCTTTACTGATCGCGCGCACGACTTCGATCCACGACGACCCGGTGGCGATTGTCGGGTTTTCACCGTTGCGGTGCATTAGATCAGACACCCGCAACGTGAGTCGTTTGCCCAATCTGCCGGCGGGGTGGTTTACGGCAAAGTCGTCAGGAGTCAGTTCTTTTACCTTCATCACCGTCATCGCCAGCGCATCGCCGATTGCCAGCGCGACGGTCGTGCTGGTCGTTGGCGCGAGATTTAGCGGACACGCTTCCTGATCGACTGACGCGTCGAGGACGGCGTCGGCGCGGTGCGCGAGGGTCGAGTTGAGATTTCCGACGATGGCGACGATCGCGACCTGCCGGTTCTTCAGATACGGCAACATGCCGACGATCTCGTCAGTCTCGCCGCTGTTGCTCAGTACGATCACCACGTCGTCAGGCTGGACGATGCCTAGTCCTCCGTGTAGCGCGTCGGATGGATGCAGGTAGAGCGCCGCCGTGCCCGTGCTGGTCATCGTGGCGGCGATCTTCTGCCCGATTATTCCCGACTTCCCGACTCCCAGGATCACGACTTTGCCTTTGCATCCGGCGATCAAATCCACGACGCGCTCGACTTGCTCCGCCTCGAGGCGGGTGGCCGTTTGCGCTATGGCGTTCGATTCGAGCCGCAGCAGTTCCTGGACGTCGGACAGGTGGTTCTTTGTCATTTGCGGCCTTTGATATACGAGTCTGCTCACATTTGGCAAGTCGAGCGTTGGTAAGTTATAGTCCGGCCTCGTTCAGATTAAGTTCAGATTAAAGTCAGGGGCGACATGGGATTAAGCCTGCTTCCTAAAGAAGAGCAGTATTTCGACCTGTTCACGCAGATGACGCTCTATATCTCTTCGGCTGCGCGCGAGCTGAAAGAGATGCTGGCCGACAAGAATGGTGACTACAGCGAGTACGCGCAACGCATAAAAGGGCTGGAGCATGCCTGCGACGAGCTCACTCACACGATTTCTACGCGCCTGAACAAATCGTTCATCACGCCTTTCGATCGCGAAGACATTTACATGATGTCGACCGCGCTCGACGACATTGTCGACCTGATCGACGACGCGGCGCGAGCGATCATCATTTTCGACGTTAAAGAGATCAACGAGTACGCGCTTGACTTCGCCAGCGTGATCGAGCGCATGGCCGAGCAGTTGAAAGAGATCGTTTCAACGTTGCAGCGCCCGAAAAACGTGACGCAACGGCTGGTGGAGATTCATCGTCTGGAGAATGAAGGCGACGACATCTATCACGCCGCAATCGCCGAACTCTTTCACGATCCACCGGACGCGTTAACGGTGATTAAGTGGAAAGAGATCTACGAGAAACTCGAAGCGGCAGTCGATCGTTGCGAGAACGTCGCGAACATCATCGAGAGCGTCATCATCAAGCACAATTAGCGGGGACGTTAGATCTTGCTCTTCGATCCGTGTTCCCGCACAACCGAAGCATTCATGAATGACCGGAAATCGTCTTAAGCCCTGAGACCATGACCGCAACCCTGGCCTTCATCATCGTCCTCGTTTTTCTCGCACTCGTTTTCGATTACATCAACGGATTTCACGACGCCGCCAACTCGATTGCGACCGTTGTTTCGACGCGCGTCTTATCGCCGGGCATGGCGGTCGTGTGGGCCGCGTTCTTCAACTTCATCGCGTTCGCAGTGTTCGGTACGCGCGTCGCGAAAGCGATTGGCGATGGCGTGCGCATGGACATCATCCCTGAGGAACTTCGACTCTACGTTCTGCTTGCGGCATTGTTGGGCGCCATAATCTGGAACCTGATCACGTGGTATCTCGGTCTGCCGACGTCGAGCTCACACGCACTGCTCGGCGGTTATGCGGGCGCCGGCATCGCAGCGCACGGCGGCGTCACAGGGTTGCTGAAAGCGGAAGTGTGGTTTCGCACGCTGAAGTTCATCGTACTCTCGCCGATGATCGGTATGCTGCTCGGTTTCACCCTGATGGTGGCTGTCTTCTGGATCTTTCGCCGCTCGTCTTCAACGAAGGTCGATAAAATCTTCCGTCGCGGGCAACTCTTCTCTGCCGCCGCATTTTCTTTGGGCCATGGTGGCAACGACGCGCAAAAGACGATGGGCATCATCACCGCCGTGTTGACAGCCGGCGGCGTGTGGGGTCTGGCGTATGGACCAAACGGAACGTTGCCGCCGATCCCGACTTCAGTGGTACTGGCCGCGCACGCCGCCATTGCTTTAGGCACATTGTCCGGCGGCTGGCGCATCGTTCACACCATGGGTACGCGAATCACGAAACTAAAACCCGTTGGCGGATTCTGCGCCGAGACCGCGGCGGCACTCACGCTTGCTTACGTCACGCTCACCGGCACGCCTGTCTCAACCACACACACAATTACGGGCTCGATCGTCGGCGTCGGCGCCACACGCCGTCTTTCGGCCGTCAAGTGGGGCGTTGCGGGTCGCATCGTCTGGGCCTGGATCCTCACGATCCCCGCCGCTGCCTTCGTGGCAGCCGTGTCCTTCTGGATCGTCTCGGCGATTCACCGCTTGGCGACCTAGCAGAGGCGAATTAGAATTATCGCGTCCCCAGCGATATCGCGACCACTCTCAATCATGGCCCAGTCCAAAGACTTAGTTGCCGTTCCTGATCCCAATTTTCTCTTGGATGAAGCTGCGTTAAAGCGGCAGGTCGTATTGTTCAATCGCATTGCAAGTCCGCCGCTCGGAATGTTGTCTAACAATACTTTCGAGGATCCGCAGTTTATTAAGACTCGGGCGTGGCTCGCCGAACAAGGGATTTTGTTTGAGCCGGAAATGAAAAGGTCGTCGACTGCCTCTGAGCGCGACGTTGCGAGGAAAAACTTTAACTCGATTCGCGGTGATGTCAACGCTTTACTAAAGCCAAGCGGAGTTAGTCTGAAAGAATTCGAAGCTGCCAGGGGAAATGAAGAGAAAACGGCTGAGATCCGTGAGAGGACGGCTCACCCGGACTACGAGTCAGGATTCAGTTCAGTCGATCCGTTGAGATTTTTCGAGAGCATTCAGCGCACCACGACAAACATGACTCGTATCCGTGCGATGGAGCTTAGAAACGTCGAACACCTGGATGCGCACGCGATCATTTCCAGCGACTTTAGCTCGTTAGACCAGGACGACGATCGCTCAACGCAGCACGACGGATTGGCTACGCACGAGGTTGTGAAGGTCACGCTTGCCCTGCCGGTTCCCGATGAGCAGGTGTCGTGGGAGCAGATTATTGAGAATAGAACCGATCCCGATTTGCAGAATCAATTCCTTATGCTCAAGAACTGCGTCAGTGAAATAGCTCGCGGATCACTTGCGCTGTCGCAAGTTGAAGAGACGCTGGAGTATCTGCTGAACAGGTACCGTCGACAGTTGGAACTGCACGATATGACGTTGAACACCACGCGACTGGAAGTCTTCGTTGTTTCGACAAAAGATGTTTTGGGGGCCCTTGCAGGTTTCCGCTGGGGCAAGGCCACGCAGGAACTGTTTACTCTGGAACCTCGCAAGCTGGCGTTGCTGGAAGGTGAGTCGACTTCTCCCGGCAGTGAAGTGGCATATGTAATGGTCGCGACTGTGTCGTTGTAATGGACGCGATTCAATGCCGCCCGATGTTGACGAGGCGTACAATGAGGGGTACATTTCTTAGCCACCTCTTTGAACCCACGATTTGTTTAGGCCCGCGTAGCTCAGTGGATTAGAGCGTTCGCCTCCGGAGCGAAAGGTCGCAGG
>CBFGMX010000120.1:0-16135 GCA_965649955.1 uncultured bacterium | reverse complement strand
CGCACCTTCTCGAAGTCAACGATCTTGAAACCCATTTCCCGACCCGCAGTGGACTCGTGCGGGCAGTGGATGGCGTAAGTTTTCATCTCGATCGGGGTGAGTTGCTGGGACTCGTAGGTGAGTCGGGTTGCGGGAAGTCGATCACTGCCTTGTCCGTGATGCGTTTGATTGCGCCACCCGGAAAGATCGTCAACGGCGAAATACTCTTTGACGGCAAGGATTTGCTGAAATTGTCCGACGCAGATATGCGGCAGATGCGCGGCGACGACATCGCCATGATCTTTCAGGATCCGATGACGTCACTCAATCCCGTTTTCACGGTGGGCGAACAGATTGCCGAGGCGCTCCGATTACATCGCAAGTTGTCCCGCAAGGACGCGCGCAGCGCGACGATCGAAGCGATGCGCGAAGTCGCGATTCCGGATCCGGGTCGACGCGTCAACGACTATCCGCACCAGCTTTCCGGTGGCATGCGCCAGCGCGTGATGATTGCAATGGCGTTGGCGTGTAATCCGAAACTGCTCATCGCCGACGAGCCGACGACCGCGCTTGACGTTACGATTCAGGCGCAGATTCTCGAGCTGCTAAACGAACTTCGAAAGCAGCGGGAATTGGCCGTGCTGTTGATCACGCACGACCTCGGTGTCGTGGCCGAAGTCGCGGATCGCGTGGCAGTGATGTACACCGGAAGGATCGTCGAGGAGTCGCCGGTCGAGGAACTGTTCGCACGTCCAAAACATCCGTACACTGAAGGTCTGCTGCGATCGGTGCCGAAACTAACCAGCGAACACGTCGTACGGAAAGAACGATTGGAGACGATCGAAGGCGTTGTCCCGCGGCCTACTGATCTGCCGCCCGGCTGTCACTTCGCACCGCGTTGTCCGCATCGCATGCCGCGGTGCACGCAGGAAGAGATTCCGCTTTACGAACTCGAAGGCGACGTGAAAGTGCGTTGCGTGCTTTACGATCTGGCGGCGGCCGTTGCAGCCGATCACGATGCCGAGCAGTTGAGAAAATGATCTCTACATCCGTGTCTACCGACACGCTCGTGAGCGTGCGTGACCTCGTCAAACATTTTCCGGTCGAAGGATCGGACGACGTCGTACGCGCGGTCGATGGCGTGTCGTTTCAGATCATCTCAGGCGAGACGCTGGGCCTTGTCGGTGAATCGGGCTGCGGCAAGTCGACTGTCGGCCGTTGCCTCCTGCGCTTGATCGAACCGACTTCCGGTCACGTCAATTTTCAGGGACGCGACATACTCGCGCTCGACAAAAAAGAGCTGCGACAGATCCGGCGTGAGATGCAGATCATCTTTCAGGATCCTTACGCGTCACTCAACCCGCGCATGAAGATCGGCGACATCGTTGGCGAGCCGCTCGTGATCCACAACGAAGGCACCAGGAATGAACGGCGCGATCGCGTGGCCCAACTGCTGCGACGGGTCGGTCTGGATCCCGATTACATGAACCGCTACGCGCACGAGTTCTCCGGCGGCCAGCGCCAGCGTATCGGCGTCGCGCGTACGCTCGCGCTGAATCCGAAACTGATCGTCGCCGACGAGCCCGTCTCCGCTTTGGACGTGTCGGTCCAGGCGCAGGTGGTCAACCTGTTGCAGGAACTTCAGCAGGAGTTCAGACTGACGTACCTTTTCATCTCTCACGGACTCGCCGTCGTCGAACACATTTCGAACCGTGTGGCTGTCATGTATCTCGGCAGGATCGTCGAGATCGCTCCGGCCGCCGAGCTCTACGCTCAGCCGTTCCATCCCTACACGCAGGCATTGTTGTCGGCGATTCCGATTCCGGATCCGTCGCGTAAACGGAACCGAATCATTCTCGAGGGCGACGTGCCGACGCCGATCAATCCGCCATCGGGCTGCCGTTTTCGCACACGCTGCCCGATCGCTATCGAAGACTGCGCGCATATCGATCCCGAGCTGCGCGAGGTGTCGCCCGGTCACGCAGTGGCATGTATTCGCGTACCCGGCTGGTTTGAGGCGAACGCCGCAGAGTGAAACCTTCGCGTTCGTCGCGGCGTATCAATCAGCGACTTTTTGAACAAAATCTACAGAAACACGGACACAAACCGATGAGTGCTCCGACCGAACCAGCTTTCGCGGCGCCTCCGCCGCCCCCCGCGCCACACGTCGAACCAAAAGCTCCCCGGCCCACTTACTTATGGCCCTTCGCGATAGGCTCATTTGTGATCGGGTTGGCTATCCTGGTCGGTACCATTGCAGGGCTGATCCCTCGCGGTTGGGCCACCGCAGTCTCATTCTGTTTTCTTGGGATCTTGCTTTTTGGTCTGAGCTTTATTCGACTACCGTCGGTTCCCCCGAAAGAAGAACCACTGTCGTTGCTGCAAAAAGTGACCGGGATCTTCTTCGAGCCGAGTCGAGTGTTCCGCAACCTTCGCGAACATCCGCGCTGGATCGGCGCGTTCTTGATCATCGCTGTGCTCAGCGCCGCCTATTCGTTTGCCTTTATCCAGCGCATCACTCCCGAACGCATCGCCGACCATTCGAAGCAGCAGATGGAGGCTTTTGGGAATCTGGTTCCGCCGGAAGCACGCGAGGCTCAAGCAGCGGAGCAGTTGGACGCAATGAAGAACCCAGTTCGGCGCGCCGCCAGTATTCTCAACGTGTTTACGGTGCTTTTCGTTCTTCTCACGATCGTCGCGGTCCTCAGCCTGCTTGGCGTGCTGGTATTTGGCGGGCGGATCAACTTCTGGCAATCGCTTGCGGTAACGTTTTACGTCGCGCTTCCGGTGACAATCATCACGAAGGTTTTGGGACTGATCATTCTCTATTTGAAGGAACCGGAAGACCTGCATCCCGTTCTCAACCGGGACACCACGCTTCAGGACAATCTCAGCATTCTTTTCTCAGCGGCGGATCATCCCGTGCTGTTTGTCATGGCGAGTTTTATCGGGCTGACCTCGTTTTATGGACTGTGGCTGCGTGCGAAGGGGTTGCACCTGGGAGCTACGAAGGCCAGCAGTGGGGCAGGGTGGGGTGTGTCGATCGGCCTTTGGCTGTTGGGCTTCTTTTTGCTGAGTATGGTTGCGTTTTTGGCGCCGAGCTTTTTCTCGTAAGCCGTGCCTACTAGCTTTGCACGGAGAATCAAATTTTGTTTGCGGACCTCTAGGGGAAGAGGATTTCGCGCCTTTGCGGGAGAAATCTTCCCTCGCATAAGCACCTTTTGTGCTAAGCCAGCCTACTCGTATCTGAGTGATTCGATGGGATCGAGGCGCGCCGCTTTCCACGCGGGCCACAGGCCGAAGATCAGCCCGATGCCAACGCTCGCAATGAGACCGCCGACGGGCGCCCACAGCGGAACGTAAGACGGAAGCAGCAAGCGCAGCAGCAGCGTTAGTCCCCAACCGATCGATAGACCAACGATACCTCCGAGTCCGGTCAGCGTCGCCGCTTCGATCAGGAACTGCCACATGATGTCGCGGCGCTTCGCGCCCATCGCCTTGCGCACGCCGATCTCGCGTGTTCGTTCCGTCACCGAAACGAGCATGATGTTCATCACGCCGATCCCGCCGACCATCAAACCAACCGACGAGATCGCCACCATCGCGATTGCCATCATCGAGGTGATCGAGCGGAAGTTGTCGAGAATGCTTTCGGAGGTTTCCATCCCAAAGTTGTCTTTGTCCGCAAACGGCACCTGGCGGCGGACGCGCAGCAGGTCTCGCACCTGGTCCTTCGCCGCTTCCATCATGCCCGGC
Source organism: uncultured bacterium (assembly GCA_965649955.1). Lineage (GTDB taxonomy): Bacteria > Acidobacteriota > Blastocatellia > Pyrinomonadales > Pyrinomonadaceae > PSRF01. The sequence goes on along the minus strand of CBFGMX010000120.1, from coordinate 12,400 downwards.
CGTGCGACCGCAAGTATGTAAACGTCGTCAGCGTTGGGCTTGAGTTTCTGAGCGACGCTGAAAGGAACGTAAATAACGTTGTTCTGATCGTCGCTACCACCGCCGATGAGAAACTGTTCGCGCTTCTCCAGCGTGCCAACGACGCGAAACTCCTGCGTGCCGATTTTGAGCGTTTGACCAACCGGCGACCCGAGTTTGAAAAAGTCGTCGGCGACTTTCGACCCGACCACGCAAACTTCCTGGTTCGTTTCATTCTCAGTCTCGGTAAAAAACCGGCCCTCGGAGATCACCTGCGTGCCAGCCTTTTCAAACTCCGGTAGCGTTCCCTGAAGCGCCACTTGCGCCGACGACTTGCCCCCACCGGATACCATCAATCGGCCGCCAAACCAGTTGTTGGTGATATCAAGGAAGGGGACTGACAACTCGAGGGCGGGCAGCGCTCTGAGCGCTATCGCGTCGTCGTAAGTCAGCTCCTTGCGCATGCGCTCCTCGCGTGACCGGCGACCGATTTGAATACCCGGATCAAACTTGGTGATGTAGATGGACCGTGTGCCGAACGATTCAACTTCATTCTTCACGGAAACGTCGATGCCGCTGATGATCGACGCGATCAACATTACAGTGATGATCCCTATGACCACGCCGAACACAGTCAGAAACGAACGCAGCTTGTTGGCGCGCAGCGTCGAGAGGGCCATCTTGAGGTTTTCGTAAATGTCGCTTCTGATGATTCGCATTAGTCTGCCCTCAGCGCTTCAATTGGATCGAGCCGTGCGGCCTTCCACGCTGGGAAGATTCCGGAAGCAACGCCGGCGCCACCGGAAACCGCCAACGCACCCGCGATCGCAAGTACGGATAGGTAAGTGGGAAAGATCCACGCCGAGACTACAAACCCTATGACCCACGCAAGGAAAACTCCAATAGCGCCGCCGATCAGTGCCAGCGTCGCGGCCTCGACTAAAAACTGCTTGAGGATGTCCATCTGCCGCGCGCCGAGAGACTTTCTAATGCCGATCTCTTTCGTGCGTTCGGTCACCGCGACCAGCATGATGTTCATGATCACGATCGCGCCGACGACCAATGCGATACCAGGAACGGCAATCGCAACGATAAAGATGGTGCCGAAAAGCCGATCGCGCAGGCCGGTGATTGCATCAGGCGTGACGATGCCGAAATTGTCTTTCTCGTTTGGACCAAGCTTGCGCCGCGCGCGCATCAGGAACCGCGATTCTTCGACAGCGTCGTTGAAGAGTTCGTCTGATCTGGCCGTCGCGACGAAGTAGAGCGAGCGCTGCCGGATCAGTCCGCCGAAGTTAACCGAGTAAGTTTTCAGGGGAATGATGATGAAGTTGTCCTGCGGCATTCCGAAGACCGTTCCCTTGGCCGCTTCGACGCCTATCACTCGATAAGGCAAACCTCGAATCGTTATTTCCTGTCCGACAGGACTGCTCGAATAAAGTTTTGACGCAATGTCGGCGCCCAGGTACGCGACGCGCGCGCCGTTGTCGTTCTCCGGCTGGGCTATGAAGCGGCCATCGACCACATCGCGGTTTTCGATGTCGACACAGTTGGCGGTGGCGCCCGAAACAAACACATCTTCCAACACCTGATCGCCATGCTTCACTTCAGACGGAGAGATGCGCGCTCGGGCACCGATCTTGTCGATCAGCGTCGCCCGTTCCTTCAGATATTCGTAGTCGTCGAGCGTGAGCTCCTTGTTGCGTCGCTGGGCCGCGGCGATGGTGTCAGTGTCTTTGAAGTCTTCGAGCGGATTGAATCGTTGAATCGTGAACGACTTGGCGCCGATACCGGCAATCTTCTCGTCGACATAACGATTGAATCCGGCGATGAGCGACACCACGACTACAAACGCCGTAACGCCGACGATCATGCCGAGCAGCGTCAGCGCCGAGCGCAACTTATGGGCCCAGATCGCGGCGAGAGCCAGTTTTAACGTTTCGACAAATTTCACGGCGTTGCGACGTTACTACGGGTTGAAACGGGTTAGGGTTGCAACCAGCATATTATGCAATGCTCACTCCCAACGCAAAGCATCAATCGGATTCAGACGCGCCGCTTTCCACGCGGGCCACAGCCCAAACACAATGCCGACGGTAGCAGACACGCCAATGCCGAGACCGATGGCCCACAACGGCACGTAAGCAGGCAACGGAGAGTATTTGTTCATGAAATAACTTGCAATCTCGCCGGCTACTAACCCCGTCAAACCGCCGATTGCCGTAAGCACCACAGCCTCGATCAAAAACTGCGACAGGATGTTCAGCCTCGTAGCGCCCACCGCCTTGCGGACGCCGATCTCTTTCGTACGTTCGGTGACGGAGACCAGCATGATGTTCATCACGCCGATGCCGCCGATCATCAGCGCCACGAACGAAATCGAAGTCAGGACCAGCGCCGTCGCTCCAGTTAATTGGTTGTAGACGTCGAGGAGAGAATCTTGAGATGAGATACCGAAGTTATTCGGTTCGCCAGATGGAATACGACGCCGGCGACGCAGGATGTCGGTTATCTCGTCCATTGCCGATTTCACAAACGCCCGCGAGCGCGGACGCACGATGACGAAGAAGACGACTTCCGGAAACGGGCGGTCCGGGTAGTACTTGTGGAACGTCGTGATGGGAATGAAGATCGAGTTGTCACGCGACTGGCCGAAGAAGTTACCGAGCGGTTCCATCACGCCGATCACGCGATACGGGTTGCCGTTTATTCTGACTTCCTTGTCGACCGCGTCTTCATGAGGAAACAGGGCCTGCTTCACATCGACGCCGAGGATCACGACGTTCGACCGGTCCTGTATGTCGATGTCGCTGATGAAACGGCCGGTCGCGACGTACTGCGTCTGGACGAATTCATAGTACGGCGTCACGCCGAACAGGATCGGCGTGTCGGTTTGTTTGTCCTGGTATCTGATGGTGGACGAGAGCATGCGATAAATCGGCGAGACGCCGACGATCGATGGCGCTTCCGTTCGCAATGCTTCCGCGTCGTCCATCGTCAAATCTTTGCGATGGATTTCGTCTGGACCAGGAGGCCGGCCAAAGCTCGGCTCGAATTTCGATACAAAGATCGTGTTCGAACCAAGCGACTCAATCTGATCCGCGAATGCTTTGTTGAGGCCCTGGATGATGGACACCATGAAGATCACCGTGAGCACGCCTACGCTGACGCCGAGGATCGTCAAAGCCGAGCGCAGCTTGTTAGTGCGCAGCGTGTCTACAGCCATCACGGCCGATTCTTTGATGTCATCGAGTCGCATTCGTTCCTCTTTTTCGCCACGAAGAGGCACCAACGGCACAAAACAGATTCAAGGCAACATCGTTGTGCTTTTTGGTGCCTTTTTTCGTGGCTACTGCTACTCCGCTCGCAGTGCTTCGATCGGATCGAGCCCCGCCGCACGCCACGCCGGCCACAGTCCACTGATGATCCCAACCACAGACGAAACGCCCACACCCAGCACTGCCGACAGTGTGCTGACGAGCAAGGGAAAACCGATCAGCGCTGAGATGACGTAAGCTAACCCGAAACCCGTCCCCACACCGATGGCCCCACCCATCGCCGTTACCACAACGGCCTCAATTAGGAACTGGCTCAAAATGTCTTTGCGGCGGGCGCCAATGGCCTTACGAATACCGATCTCCTTCGTCCGTTCCGTCACCGATACCAGCATGATGTTCATCACGACAATGCCGCCGACGATCAACGAGATAAAGGCGACGCCAAACGTCACGTAATAGATATTCGAGGTTGCCTGGCCGTAGAGATTCAGAAACACGTCCTGCGTTTCGAGCGAGAACCCTTCGTCGTTCGGATCGTCCAGCGAACGTCCGCGGCGGTTTCGCATGATGGTCCGTACCTGGTCTTCGGCGACTTCGAGTTGCTCGGCGGCGGGCACCTGGATGAAGACGACGAGCGAACGCCGCGCGCCGTACATCTTTTGATAAGTCGAGTAAGGAATGTAAACGACGTTGTCACGCGAGAAGCCGAAGATGGATCCCAGCGGCTCGAGTACGCCGAGCACGACGTACGGACGGCCGTCAATCCGGATTTCCTTGCCGAGAGCCTGGTCCGGTGGCGCATCGGCAAACAGGTTCTTCAACATGTCGGGACCGATCACGCAGATTTCCCGTCCCGAGTCACCTTCGTTCTCGGTCCAGATTCGTCCGACGGCGAGATTAACGCCGTCGATGTCGAACATCGTGATCGGATCGACACCGCGAATCCGCACGTTCTCCGCTTTCTGGTTCGCGTACTTGACAGTCTCGATCGCATTGGCGGCAACGCCCACACGCCAGCACGACGTACACAAGCGCCCGATCGCGTCCGCGTCCTCGTGAGTCACGTCCTTTCGGCGATTGAACTTAATGAAGTCTTCTCGCGACGTGATGATTTGCGGGTTTTTGGAGATGGTGAAGACCGTGGATCCCTGCGACGAGAACGTTTGGGCCACAGTTGCATTGAGCCCATTAATGATCGTCATTACGGCGATCACGGCAGTGACACCAACGATAATCCCGACCAGGGTCAGGGCCGTACGCAGCTTGTTTGCGCGGAGACTCGCAACGGCGACCCGAAACGATTCCCAGAGGGCGGCAAGACGGAAAAGTGGGTACGAAGTGACGTGCGCGGGCAGCTCCGCGCGAGCGTAAGTCAAGCGTTGTGGCTGGACCTCAGGATCGCCACCTCGCTGCATGGCTCAGTCTCCTATTTGATTCGCTCGTCCTTCTCGATGAGGCCGTCACGAATGGAGATAACGCGGTGGGCACGTGCCGCGATGTCATGCTCGTGGGTAACGACGATGATGGTGTTGCCCTCGGAGTGCAACCGTTCAAACAGATCCATGATTTCCATGCTGGTGTGCGTGTCGAGGGCTCCGGTTGGTTCGTCAGCCAGCAGGATCGATGGGTTGTTCACCAGCGCGCGCGCGATGGCGACGCGTTGTCGCTGACCGCCTGAAAGTTCGTTCGGGCGGTGCGTCATGCGGTCGGTTAACTCGACGGCCGTCAGCGCCTTCTTCGCCATTTCATGACGTTGCGAAGCGCCGATGCCGCCGTAAATCAGCGGCAGCTCGACGTTGTGTAGCGCAGTCGCGCGGGCCAACAGGTTGAACGTTTGAAAGACGAACCCGACTTCCTGGTTTCGAATGCGAGCGAGCTCGTCGTCGTCCATCTCCGAAACGTTTTTGCCGTTGAGCCAGTATTCGCCCTGCGAAGGCGTGTCGAGGCAGCCGATCAGGTTCATCAACGTCGACTTGCCGGAACCTGATGGACCGATAATCGCGATGTACTCGCCGCGCGGAATATCAAACGAGACGCCGTGCAACGCGTGGACCGACTCAGTTCCCATCTGGTAAGTCTTCCAGATGTTACGCATCGAAATGAGCATCGACGGGTCGTGCCCGTCGACGCTTGTTTTCGTATTGATCTCGCTCTCTGGGGGAGAAATCGTGAGCGTCGCGTTGCTCATTTAGCTGCCCTCGTTTCCATTCACGTTGCCGGGTTTGCGCGTCTGGCGTTTGACAGTCATCCCGTCCTTGAGCGTCTTCAACACTCGACTTGGTCCACGAACGATCTCTTTCTGCGCTGACAGACCACTCGTGATTTCGATGTCGGCTTCACCGGTGATGCCGGTGGTGACTTCGACGAATCTAACCTTGTTGCCCTCGATCAGGTACACGCCCTTCTGCGCTTTAGGCTTTTCGGGCGATGCGGCCGGAACACTGCCTGCAATCGCGGGTGACGGAGACCCCGGCGGCGACGGTTGTTTCTCGACGATCGATTCGAGCGGCACTGCGAGCACGTTGGTCTTGGTGTCGGTGGTAATCGTTGCCGTCGAACTCATGCCGGGACGCAGCGAGCTCTGAATGTCTTCCGTCAATTCTCTTAACTCCAGCGTCACCTTGAACTCTTTGGCTTCCTGCACGTTCACTCGGTTCGACAAACCGCCCGTCGCATCCGACTTGGAGATTGCCAATGGGTTCTTTTGCGTTACGACTGCCTTGATCTCTTTCTCGCCAAGAGCGTCGACCTTCACCTTGGCTTCCTGGCCCACCTTGACGTTGTTGATTTCGGTCTCGTCGACGTTCACCTCAACGTTGATCTGCGACATGTCGGCGATGGTCATCAGCGGCGTGGTCGACAGACCGGCGACGGCGAATTCTCCCACGCGCGTCGGGATGTCGGCAACGACGCCATTCAACGGCGACAACTGCGTTGCCTTGTCACGTCGAATCGTCTGGCCGCGGAGCATGGCCGACTGCTGACTCGCCCGCATTTCGGACGACTTGATGCTGGTTTGTGCGTCCTTGACGGCAATACGCTGTTGATTGGCGCGTTCGCTGGCTTCTTTCACCGCGATCTTCTGTGCTTCGAGGTTGGCCCTGGCTGTTTCCAGCGAGATTTTGGCGGTTTCGAAGCGGTCGCGGGCCTGGTCGTATTCGAGTCGCGACGAAACGCCGGCTTCGATCAGTTCGGTATAGCGCTTGAGCTCGCGTTGGGCTGTATTGAGTTCTACTTGAGCGCGGTCCACGTTGGTCTGCATCGCCACAACCTGCTGTCGTGCGGCAGCGACTGAAGCTTCCGCGACGACCAGCGCCTGTTGCGCTGAGTTGACTGCGTTGCGCGCGTTTTGCACGTCGTTCAGCGATGCCTGAGTGGCGGCCCATTGGGCCTCCTGGCTCGACTGTAGCTCGGTCGGATCTATTCGGACCAGGGGCTTGCCTTTAGTGACCAGGTCGCCTGCGGTTACATAGATCTCTTCGATTCGTCCCGGAACCTCGCTCGTCAGTTTGATGTAACGAATGGGACGGACTTCGCCCGAGGCCGTTACTGTTTGCCTCAATTCCGGCCGGGTGGTGAGCGTAATCGTGATTACTTCAGGCTCTTCCCTGCGGGTTGCAATGACGCTGACGATGAGGGCTATTGCCAGCACAGCGACCACAACAACGCCGATAATTATCTTCTTTTTGCGACTCAATGCCATCTTTAAGTTCCTTCGACTCGGGGTAAAAACGATTGAATGAAAACAGGGTAGTGGCTCTAATCGGGACCGCGAGCGCCAAACCGGTAGTTTCTACGTGAGAACTTATCAAACTGTTTCATTTAAGAGCAAACCAACGCGCCCATTGTTAGACACTAATTCCAGCGAAAAGGTTCGCAAGTTCTTAGACGTTTGGCAGCGGCCCAGTCTTAACAGTTTCTTTTGTTAAACCTTTGTTCCCTGACAATCGGCGGATCTCGATCTGTTGGCGTGATGAGCGTCTTTCGCGTTAGAATATCCTGCTTTTTGGGATCCAGATGATTACCTGCGACAGATGCAAAACAGAAAACCTCGACGGCTCGCAATACTGCGATGAGTGCGGTGCGCCCTTGAGGCCCAATGGCCGTCCCGGTTCGCGAAACACTATGTATGGTCAACAACCGGGCCAGAACGGGGCACACGCACAGTCGCCAGGTGCGCATCCGGAGCTCGCAGGTGGTGGTGGCCGAGTCTCGGCGGGATTGAGTCTTCCGTCACTCCGTTCGGGACCAAAACCACACGCCAGGTTAGTCATCGAACGCGGCCGATCGAGCGGTAAGCAGTTCATGTTGAGTGACGTGGAAGCTCAGATCGGAAGATGGGACGCCGACGGCGGAATCTTCCCGGACGTCGATCTCGACACCGACGATCCGGAAGCCAAAGTCTCGCGTCGTCACGCGCGGATCACTCTAAGCAACGGTCAATACTTTCTCGAGGATCTCGGCTCGACCAACGGCACGTTCATCAACCGCGGCAAGAGATTGCCCCCAGGACAGCGTCAGGCATTGTGCGATGGCGACGAAATCATCGTCGGCAAGACATTTCTGCGGTTCTACATCGTGAAATAGATGCCTGCCCCCGAGCGTCTTCATCCGGAGGAGCCGCGGCAACTCGGAAAACAAAGACGATAGACAGATCAAGATGGCTGAGTGTAGTGCATGCGGTGCCCGCTACTCCCCCGGTGAACATTTCTGCGGCAATTGCGGCGCCCAACTGATTCCCAATTCTCCAGAGCTGAGGACCATGTCGGCGACCCTCGGCGACGAGGTCGAAGCGCAGCCGATGACGTCTGCGCAGTTGGCGGCGACCCTGGAAGACGCGGAAACGCGGGAAACACCGGTGGGCGAAGAAGAACCGCACGGAGTTGAAGAGCCGGCTGCGGCGAAGTCTGATTTTTTTCACGAATCGCAGGCGGCCGTCGCCGAGGCATTAGAGCCCGTCGCGGAGGCAGTACAGCCCATCGCGGAGCCATTAGAGCCCGTCGCAGCGCCAGTACAGCCGCCCGTCGCTGAGGCAGTACAGCCCGCGGCGGAGGCGGTACAGGAAGAACAACCGAAGCCCATCTCATCAGACTCTCTCGGCGGCTCATACACGGACAACATTCCGCCAGCGGCCGCGGGCACATCACATCATCGCGGCACGACCGGCGGACATCAGCCAAACGTCAAGCAGCTCCCGGCCAACACAGTCTTGAACGGACGTTACGAGATCGTGCGCCGGATCGGCGGCGGTGGAATGGGGGCCGTGTACCTCGCGAAGGATCGCAATCTCGGCGACGCGCCGCGCGCGGTGAAAGAGATGATGGAATCGCATCTCGATCCGTCGCAACACGAAAAGGCGATCGGCGACTTCAAACGCGAGTCGTTGTTGCTCACGTCCCTCGAGCACCCGTCGATTCCGACCATCTACGACTATTTCTACGACGATAACCGCAGCCGCTTTTATCTCGTGATGAAGTACATCTCAGGAGGCGATCTTGCTTCGCGTATGCGCGCTGCGATCGGCGGTCGCCTCGACGAGAAGACCGTAACCGATTGGGGAATGCAGGTCGCCGACGTGCTCGACTACCTCCACTCGCGGCCCAAGCCGATCATCTATCGCGACCTGAAACCGGCAAACTTGATGATCGACGGCAACACCGGGCGCGTGATGTTGATCGACTTCGGTATCGCGCGTTGGGTGACGCAACAGGAGAAGGGCGTGACCGCGGTCGGCACGATGGGTTACGCGCCGCCGGAGTTGTTCAGTGGACGCGTGCAGCCTGCATCCGACGTCTACAGTCTCGGCGCGACGATGTTTCACCTGTTGACCGGATCGGACCCGCAGGACAATCCGCTTTTGATCTTCGACTTCTCGAAGAACCCGCGGCCGCGACAGATTGCGCCTTCCATCTCGACCGAGATGGAACAGATTCTGATGCGCTGCGTAGAGTATCGACCGGACGATCGTTTTCGTACGGCGGGCGAATTGAGAAACGAGCTGGCGGTGCATCTCGAGAAATTGATGTCGGGCCGGGTCAGTTACGGGATGCCCGCGCCGATGCTCGGCACCGAAACTGTCCAGGTTGCCACTGTCTATTGCGGATTTTGCGGCGGCCGCATCGCCGCGGACGACGTCTTCTGCGCGCACTGCGGCGCCCGGCAACCGCTCGCCGCTGTCGGCGCGAGCGCGACGTTGCACGCAGCGAGGCCAACGGCGAAGCTCGTCGTCGCGGGAACGACCGAACTCGATGCGTCGTTCATACTGCAAAAAGAGAGCAACTTGCTTGGACGCACCGACCCGCATTCGAACATCTTCCCGGAGATCGATCTCTCGCGTTTCGATCCCGAGACGAAGGTTTCGCGGCGTCACGCGCGCATCTGGCTCGAGGGCGAAACGTATCTTGTCGAGGACCTGGGATCGGTGAACGGTACGGTGATAAACGATTCCGTAAGACTTGCGCCCCGCCAACCACGCGTATTGGATAGTGGCGACAAGTTGCGCGTAGGAGAGACGACGCTGCACTTTCTGGTAGGATGATTTAACCACGAAAAGGCACAAAACCAAGCCACAAAAGGCACAAAGTCAGACAGAGTTGAATCGAAATTTATATGTTTGAACTAATATCTTTTGTGCTTTTTGTGCGGGCTTCGTATGTGCCTTTTCGCGGCTCAAAGTTCTAAACGATGACTGCTGCCCAGGGTTTGCCCCGCTCCCATCCACGAAGCCGTGCCGCCAGACAAGCTGGTGAAAGGCTGCGCGCTCCATTCCCGCTACGCTGTGGCGCTATTTTGATCGACTACATCGTACTCGTTTCGTTGCTGGTCGTGAGCACGCTGATCGCGCGGATGCTTGGCGGCGGCGCGCGTGCGGCGGGAAGTTCGGCTGAAACCGCGGGTATTCTGATGACCATCGCGATGTCCGTGCTCAACCTCGGAGTCCTGCCGGGACTGACTGGTCTTACGCTCGGCAAATGGGCCACCGGTTTGCGGATCGAGCGAAACGACGGCGCAGATCTCGGTTTTGGCCGCGCGTTTCTGCGCCACTTCGTCGGTTACCCTGTGTCGTTTGCCCTGCTCGGCCTCGGGTTTTTAATGGCGGCTGTGTCTGTGCACGGCAGGGGATTGCACGATATGATTGCCGGCACAATCGTCGTTCGTGAAGGTTCTCTGTAGGTGTCGGATGCTGCTCTTTTCCGCCGGACAAATCTGCTGAACAATGTCAGAGCTTATCGTTAAGTATCCCGATCGCACCCCCGACCATTTCCCGTTGGGCCGTTTACGTATCACCATTGGCCGCTCCGCCAGAAACGACCTGTGTATTCCGGATCCGTTTGCCTCGCGTGTGCACGCGGAAGTGCGACGCGAGGGCGACGAGTATGTACTGCAGGATCTTGGTTCGGCGAATGGCACGCTCTACAACGGCGCGACGGTCGACGGCGTAATACATCTCCGGTCGGGCGGCCGCATTCAGATCGGCGAAACCGAGATCATCTTCGACGATGGCACCTATAACTCGGGCATGGGCGCCACCATGATCACTGACAACTCGGGTACGTCGTTGCCCGAGGCGACGATTGCACTCGCATCCGGCGATCGCACAACTTCGGGATTGCTTGAAGCGATCGAAGGCGCCAGGACCAAACCCGAAGAGGTCGCCGTCGCGACGTCGGTCGCTCCGAAAGCAAAACACGGCGACTTGCTGGCCCTGATCAGTAAAGTGGGTATCACGTTGCTGGCGTCGGCGACGTTGAACGAAACGCTCGAACAGATTGTGACGCTGGTGTTTGAAGCTGTTCCCGCCGATCGTTGCCTGATCATGATGCGCGACGAAGGCAGCGAGGATCTGCGAGTGGCGGTCGCAAGGTTAAGAGATCGCGTTGGCGAGGTCGGTGAGATTCGCGTCAGTCGCAACGTGCTCGACGAAGTCGTAATTCGCGGTAAGTCGGTGTTGACGTCCGACGCGCAGCACGATCCGAGGTTCGCCAGCGGCACGATGGTGTTGCAGGGCGTGCGATCCGTTTTGGCAGTGCCGCTCGGTGTCTCCGAAAAGGTCTTTGGAATCATCTATGCGGATTCGCCGATTGCCGAAGGCCGGTTTACAGAAGACCATCTCAAGGTGTTGACGACGCTTGCCTCGGTCGCGGCGATTCGCGTGGAGAATGCGCGACTGGTCGAAGCGCGCCTCGAGCGCGAGCGACTGGAGCGCGAGTTGGCACTCGCGAGTGAGATTCAGCAACGGTTTCAACCGACCGCGCCGCCGCACATCCCTGGTTACGAATTGCAGGGAATCAGTTTCCCCTGTTACGAGATCGGTGGCGACTATTACGACTTCATCGAACGTGAAGATGGGCGTTTGGTAATCGCGCTCGGCGACGTGTCAGGCAAGGGAACCGCGGCGGCGTTGTTGATGTCGTCGTTGCACGCTGCGATTCACGCGCAGTCGGCGTCGCATAATTCACTGGTGGCGACTATCTCGGCGGTCAATCGTTATCTAGCGGACAACATTCCCGCGAATCGTTTTGTCACGCTGTTTTATGCGGAATTGGATCCGGAGTCAGGAGCGTTGTCGTTTTTGAATGCCGGCCACAATCCGCCGCTGATCGTTCATGCCGCGGGCACTGTCGAACAGCTTGCATCCGGCGGCTTGCCGTTGGGCATCAAACCCGACGCCGAGTATCGCGAAGGACGCACGCAGTTGCAGGCAGGCGACGTGCTGGTGATCTATTCGGATGGTGTGACGGAGGCTGTCAGTCCGACGGGTGAAGAGTTTGGTCCAACGCGTTTGTATGAAGTCGTCTCGCGGAACGTCGAAGCGTCGGCCGCGGGCATCCGCGATCGGATCGAGTCGTCGCTGACAAAGTTCGCTCAGGGAACCAGCGCCGCCGACGACATCACGCTCGTTATCGTCAAGCGCCAGTCTTAACCGATCATAAACAGATTCCTCCGGCATCGCGGTCCGGCGCACCTCTCTCCCCGAATAAACTTCTGGGGGTTAATCCGATGAGGCTTTGCGCTAAAAGTGGCAGACACGTTCTTCATTTAGCTACCTCGGTGTCCTCCGTGTCTCGGTGGTTCACTATTCGTTGGAAAAAATTACCACGAAG
>CBFGMX010000119.1:0-16161 GCA_965649955.1 uncultured bacterium | reverse complement strand
ATTCAAACCCTTACCGAGCCGCGAAAGCCTCTGGCTGCGTAATATGATTCGGCGCCGTTATGGTAGACGAAAACATGACCGTAGCGGAAATCAGCAAAGAGGGCGCCGCCGAGTTTTCTGATATCAGGCGGCGTGACTATCCAACTCGACGTTTTCGCGTCGAAAGTTCCAAGTTTCTGTAGCTCCCGGTACTGTTCTTCCGTTAAGAGCTCAATGCCCATGGCCGTTGCCATGTCGATGGCGCTGTCTTTTGGTTTATGTTCTTTTCGTGCTTCGAGTGCTTCACGGTCGTAACAGACACTCCTGCGTCCTTTAGGACTTTCCGCGGAACAATCAAAAAAAACGAACTCGCCGGTCTTCTTGTCATGACCAACAACGTCCGGTTCACCGCCGGTCGTTTCCATTTCGTTGAGTGACCATAGTTTTTCAGTATTAGTTTCCAACTTTGTCTGAACTTTGGCCCAATCGACACCTTTATGGCGGTTCATGTTTTTCTCAAAACGGGCTTTTAAAGTTTTGAGTAGTTCTTCGCGTTGTGATGGAGACAACTGCTTTTTAGTTTTGTTCATACTTTCATATCACCTCTGTTGAAAACGTGGGCCAGTTTGGGTGTCTTCATACACGATCGCGCGGCGACTTGTACACTATGTCGGTAATCGAACTCAGTCTGCTTCCAAATTTGTCTTTACCGGAGCCGAACCGGAGTTTTCCCTGGCCGCCATTAACTGGGACCACTACAAGAACAAGGATCTGGGATCGACGCTTCAGACGCGCACCGCTTTGAGTTGTCCCTTCCGGTGTACGTTTTGCGATTATCCCGTCAGAGCAGGCAAGTGGGTGCCTCAGGAGATCAGCGAAGTCGAAAAGGAACTTCAGCAGATTCAGGCACGCTCGAATGTGACCAGCCTCGTGTTCATTGACGACACGTTCAACGTGCCCGCAGATCGTTTCAAAGAAATACTCCGGATGATGATACGTAATCAGTTTACCTTCCGTTGGTACTCCTACTTGCGGTGCAACATCATGGACGAAGAACTATGCGACCTGATGTCGAAGAGTAATTGTGCCGGAGTGTTTCTGGGCATCGAGTCGGGTGACGCGGGCGTGCTCAAGATCATGAAGAAGGTGGCGACGCCGGAACAGTATCTCAGAGGAATGAAGCTTTTGAACGACAGCGGGATCATGACTTTCGCGTCGTTGATTATCGGCTTTCCCGCGAAACGGAGCAGAGTGTGGAAAACACGATTGCGTTGTTACAAGAGGCACGGCCGACGTTTTTCCGCGGCGAGATCTGGTACAACAATCCGCGCGCGCCGATTTACGATAAGAGCAGAGAGCAACATGGTATTGACGGGTTTGGCTATCGCTGGCGGCATAACTCTATGGACTGGGAACGGGGTTGTGACATGGTCCTAAAGCTCTTCGGCGGAGTGACAAACTCGGCGTGGTTGCCGATGTACGATTTCGACTTTTGGATCTTGCCTTACCTGCAAGGCAAGGGTCTCAGCCTCGATCAGATCAAGAGGTTCGTGAATGCTTGCGGCAATCTGTTGTCTATGGAAGTTGGCGTTTCGAGAGGATCGGCGATTACCGATAGAGCGATGGCTGAAGCAAAGCTGAAACAAATCGCTCAGGAAATAAAAGTGCAGAACTTTGCCCGCGCGGCTGCTTGTTGACCGGACTCTTTTACTTCGTCCACCAAATTCAAAATGCCGACCACCCGGTCGGCATTTTTGTTTAAGTCACGGTTTGCTCGTCTTCTATAGCCGCGGACATTTCACTGGGAAGCGCTTCCTAGTTTCAATTGCTTCACTAACCATTCGTCCCGGTCCCTTGCGATTTCGTTCGATTCCATCTTGTGCGAAGCGTCGTACATCTTGCGTTGCTTGGGTTCGGTGGCGGCGGCAAACAGGACTGCAGCGTCCGCCTGCGAAACATAGAAGTCGGCTTTTCCAAACTGAAAAAACTTGCTCGCATTTCCCACCTGCCGCAAGTAATCGGTAAGCTCCAGATTTGAATTCTGTTTCACGTAGGCGGCTTTTGATTTCGGTTGAGGACCAAGAAACGCCCAATCGTTTAGACTCTGCGTCGCCGCAATGAAGACAAACGTACTGACGCGATGATCCACTCCTGCCATTAACATCCCGTACATCGCGCCGTAATCGTGGCCCACAAAGCCGATGCGTCGCCTGTCAACGTTCGATTGTGAAAGCAGCAGATCGAGCGCGCGACGGAGTTCGATAACCTGGCGTATTGAATTCTCGTAATCTTTTTCAGGAACTCGATTGCCGAACCATTTCGGCGCCGACCACATCGCGTCAACTAAGAGCGACACCGCCCCCTTTGGCGCAAGTTCGACGGCTTCGTCGAGGAACTGGGTGCGGTTTGATTTCTCTTCGCCGAGCCAATGGACCCACAGGATTCCCGCGAATGGTCCATTTCCTTTTGGGACCACCAAATAAGCTTTGACCTCTCGCCCCGGTCCAGCCGAAAACGTTATGTCTCGGACGGTAACATCGCCTCGCTGTTCGGACGAAACCTCTTTGACAGTGACGGGTAAGTCATCGTTATACCGAAACAGAGTCGCGCGCGACGCAGCATCGTTCGCCGACTGCGCGTGAGCAGTTAACGAGAATGTAACGAAAAGGAAGAGAACAAGTACCTTCATCAATTCCTCGTCGGTGGACACGGAAGTCGGGCGCAGCAGCTAGCTGCCGTATTTTTAACTTAGGGCGCAGGCAAATGAAAGCTTAAAGCCCGGCAACTACGCGCTGTAATTTTTCATTTACTTCAGTAGCCACAGCGGCGAGAGTCGAGTTGTCTCCTACCACCGATAACATCGTTTTGGCGTCTATCGCCGCCACCACCGATTTTCCCGCCTCGTCAGCCTCATAAACGATAACGTTGCAGGGCAGCAGCAACCCGATGTTGATCTCCTCCTGGAGCGTCTTGTAAGCGAGCGGGGGATTGCAGGCGCCGAGGATTGTATAGCGGCGGAAATCGACACCGAGCTTTTCTTTTAGTTTCGCCTTGATGTCAATCTCAGAAAGCACACCGAAACCTTCATCCTTGAGTGCGGCCGTGGTTTTTGCTACGGCCTCCTCGAAAGGAGCACTGATTGTTTTGCTGAACCCATATTTCGAATGTTGTGGTTGTTGAGCACTCATTTGATTCTTTCCTTTCGACGTAATCATCGCTCTGGGTCAATAGTTAACGTTGGGCTGACTGTTTTGGACGCGAAATTAACTGGCAACAGTCGTGCCTCGCCAGGCGTGGTTCTTTTGCGGGGGATGAGTCAGGAGAGTGTAATCGTAGCGGGCGTTGTGGAATTCTTCGCATTCCGACGTGTAAGAGTCCGCAGATTTACCGCCGCGAAGCCGCCAAAAACGGGCAATTCAGCGGCATAGGCGTTGCACCCTTGCTGGCGACCGTTTGTGGGTACTAATACTGAGAATTGCTCAACGCATAAATAAGGAGACTCTTAATGAAGAAGATGATTATCGCAGTGGCCCTGATTTCAGGTGTAGCGACGATCATGATCTGGTCATCGGGAACCGGCACGGATTCACCGAAAGCGGTTACAGCGACTGCGCCGCAAGCGGTAACAGCTCCAACCATTCCCGTCGAGATGCGGAAACCGACTGCCGCGCACAATCACGCGGCCGCGGCAAGCGTACCGGCTTACTACAAGATCGCGCCGAGTCTGAACACGCTGCCGCCGACTCTTTCGCCAGAGCTCTTCACCGGCAACGAAAGGTTGGCGTACCAGGCTGCTAAAGAGATTCCGCAGACGTTGGCCCAACTACCCTGTTATTGCCACTGTGATAAGGGCTTCGGTCACAAGAGTCTGCTGAGCTGCTTCGAAAGTGAACACGGAGAGAACTGCGGCATTTGCATTGGTGAAGCGCTGATGGCCCACAACCTCGAAAAACGAGCGAAGCTGAATGTGGCCCAAATCCGAGAGCGAATCATCACGGCCTACGGATCCAAAGGCGCGGAAAGTAAGTAAAAGAAGGATCAGCGGACACAAAGCCACGCTTCGAATGAGAATGACAGTGCGCGAACGGTGGGTCAGCGATTATCATCAACGCCCAACTGGCAAAGATTCGATATGCCGAAGACTCACAAGCGTCCGTTCGTGGTGACTTTGCTGATCATACTCTTCGTGATTGGCACGATCGCCGGCCTGCTTTCTGTGTTCGCCCTCATTTTTCCCGGCAGCTTCCTCGAGGCGATCTGGCGTGCGAACCCACACGCCAGAGAGGGCTTTGCGCGCATAGGAGGTTGGGCTGTCGTACTGATGTCAGTGGTCTTTGTCGCTTGCTTGCTAGCCGCCATCGGGTTATGGCGTGGTCTTCTATGGGGCTACTGGCTGACGGTAGCAATGCTGACTGTCAATCTGGTTGGCTCCGTCGTCAATGTCGTCACCGGCACGGAACCACGCGCGATCGTCGGCATTCCGATAGTGTTGATTCTCCTGTTCTCTCTGATGAGGAACACAACCCGCGAGTACTTTCGGCCATGAACCTGACACTCAAATCGATCATTGCCCGATGAATCTCCACTCTACGCCGGCTTTCGTATCGTAGAGCTGAACTCCTCTGGCGAGAAGCTGTGTCCTTATCTCGTCGGCCCGGGCGTACTCTTTGTTGGCTCGCAGCCTTTGCCGTTCCGCGATTAACTTCTCAATCTCCTGACTCGTGGTCTGCTCACGCATCTGGAAAATTCCGAACACTTCGTCGAGTCGCGCAAAAAATTCATGGACCAGTCTGCCCGACTTGCCCCTGACATTCTCCGTGCGGATAAACTCGAATACTGCTGCCAGCGCACGGGGAGCATTGAAATCATCGCTAAGCGCTGCGAAGACAGTCGTCGTAAGCTGATCGATCGCGGGCTTACTTTCGAGATCGTCCAGGTTCGGATCGATGCGAAATAGAAACTCTTCAATCCGATGCAAAGCGTTCTTCGCTTGTTCCAGACTTGCATCGCTGAAGTCGATCGACGATCGATAGTGAGAACTGAGGAACAAGAGCCGCAGCACGCGTCCATTGTAGACTTGCAACGTGTCGCGGATCGTTTTCAGCTCGCCCTTGCTCTTCGACATCTTGGCCGCGTTGATATTGAGAAATCCGGTGTGCAGCCAGTAACCGACCATCGGCGTCTGACCGGAGATCGCTTCCATCTGCGCAATCTCCGCTTCGTGATGAGGAAAGATGAGGTCGATCGCGCCACCGTGCGCATCGTATTGGGCGCCGAAGAATGTTTCGGTGATTGCTGTGTCCTCGATGTGCCAGCCCGGCCGTCCTTTGCCGAGCGCCGTCTCCCACGAAGGCTCGCCTGGTTTTTCTGCTTTCCAGAGACAGAAGTCGTTCCAGTTCTTTTTCTCACTGCTTTCATCGATTCGAGAAACAGCGTCCTCTTCGCGAACCTCGCGCCGCCCGGAAAGTTTTCCGTAATCTGAAAAAGCACTCAGGTCATAATAGATTCCGTCGTTGGTCCGGTAAGCGATTCCTTTTGCCAACAGACGCTCAACCTGACTCACGATCGCGGGAATAAATTCACTAGCCCTCGCGTAGCGCGTCACGGAGTTGTTGCCCAGCGCCGTCATGTCTTCGATGTAAATCGATTCGAACTGGCGCGCGAGCTGGTCCCACTCTTGCCCGCGTTCTTTGGCGCGCTGAATTATCTTGTCGTCGATGTCTGTGATGTTTTGCAGGTAGAAGACGTCGTAGCCAAGCGCGCGGAGATAACGGACGATGAAGTCAAACTGCGTGTAGGTCTTGGCGTGGCCGAGATGTGGGTAATCGTAGACTGTAGGTCCGCATACAAAGAAATTTATCTTGCCCGGCTGAAGAGGGTGGAATCGTTCCTTCTTGCCGGTTAGTGTGTTGAAGACATCGAGATCAGCGATAGGCATATCAATCCTCACCAAGATACTCTCTTCGATTCAGCGATAACAAAGCGATAGGAGGCTTTGTCCTGATCGGTTAGAATCCTCGCACCTCAACCCGACAGGAAACCAGATGTCAATTGTTCTCGCGGTACTTATATCGATTGCTATATGCATACTCTCCGCGATTTTTGAAGGCGTAATGGCCGGCGGAAACGTGAAGCAGTATTTCGCCAGATTGCGACAGCCAAGCTATGCCATCTCTTTGAAGGGCTGGTTTGCCATCGGCGCTATCTATTACGTCGTATGCGGTGTTGTCCTGTACCGATTGCTCAGGTACGAGGGCGACGTCACCGTCAGAAATCTCGCCTTCATTCTGCTCGTGCTGATGATGGTCGCGAATGCAGTCTGGAACTACATTTTCTTCCGCGCCCGAAACTTGTTCGTCAGCCTCGTTGCTTTTGGTCCATATATCGTCGTCGCTCTTGCGCTGATCATTACACTCAGCCGTTTCGATCAAACTGCCACCGCGCTCGTATTCAT
Organism: uncultured bacterium; assembly: GCA_965649955.1. Classification (GTDB taxonomy): domain Bacteria; phylum Acidobacteriota; class Blastocatellia; order Pyrinomonadales; family Pyrinomonadaceae; genus PSRF01. The sequence goes on along the minus strand of CBFGMX010000119.1, from coordinate 9,728 downwards.
TTATTCGCTTTACCTAATCTACGCAACCTCATGGGCTTACAGGCTGTGGAACCTCAATCGCAGTAGCGATTGACGATCACGCAACCCGCGTTTGCCTGTCCTGTACGGGGCTCGCGTCGAGACAAGCCCGCACGTGCTGCACTGAAGTCGACAGGGCCGGCTCCTCGAGCATATTGAAGTGGTCGCATGCCAGCGGAACAACCGAAACCTCGCCTTTCACTAACTGCCGCCACGGCTCGATGTAATCGTAATTTCGGAAGATGTCGTGCGCTTCTGTGCCGATCCAATTCTCAAGTGACAGGAACTGCTGGGCCTTGAAATACAGCACATCGGATCCGTCATACGGATCGGCGCGATAACTGCGGTAGGTGGCTTCCGTGTAATCGCACAGTTTGATCGAGCCACGAATGTAGTTGTAGATCTCATCGGCCGACATCGCCGTTTGTCCACGTTCTTTCGCCAACTTGGACACGTGCCCGAGTCGCAGTTTTTCCGGTACGTGTTCGATGTCTTTCATCGTTATCAATGGGCGTCCGGCTTTCTTGGCGCCGGCAAATTCATTACCCATCATCATCGTCAGGAAGTTGTCGTCGGATCCGTACTGGGCCAGGAAGATCGTGAAGGCTTCTTCGACGCTGGGAAGAGTATCGAACAGAACGAGCCGGGAGACGTCGTCGCCGCTCAGATGCATTCGTCGCGCGATTTCGTAAGCGACCAAACCACCGTACGAATAACCTCCGATGACATACGGACCTTCAGGTTGGGCCAACCGGATGCAATGAGTGTAATGCGCGATCATCTCTTCGAAGTCTTGCGGGATTGACTTTCCATCCACGCCTTTCGCCTGAAACGCGTAGAACGGGTAGTCCGGCCCGAGAGCTTTGGAAAGATTTGCGTAGAGCGCTGCGTAACCAACGCCACCATGCACCCAGAAAGACGTTTGCTTAGAACCTTTCAAGTTGAGCGGCACCAACTCGGCGGGGAATTGAGAAACGGCCCGAGTTGACTTAACAGATCGGCTGACGGAGTTCGCCTGCGGCATCCGGGCGATTTGTTCGTGATCGCCTTCTTTTCGCACGTAAGCAGTGAGCTGTCTCAGCGTTGGCTGTTCGACGATTGCCGAGAGGGTAATTGCGTCACCAAATCTCTCGCGAATCCGTTGGACGATGACGGAAGCCAGAATCGAGTCAACGCCAAATTCCGTGAAATCGGTGTCGAGTTCAAGACTGCTGATGTCAGCCTTCAACTCCTCGGCAAACATTCCTTTCAGTTCGTGAAGGATGGGATCGTCTTCGTCTTCTCTCGATGAATCAGCAACCAGCGTGATCTCCGGTTTGGCCGCCGTCTTGATCGGAACGACAGACGCGCCGTCCTTCAAGGCCCAATAACGCTTTCGTTCGAACGGATAAGTCGGTAAAGGAACGCGTTGAGGCCTGCTCTCGAGATAAAGCTGCGCCCAATCAACGTTTGCTCCCATCACCCAATGTGTTGCCAGGCGGTCGAGGTCGCGACTGGCGATGAGCGCATCGAGTTGATCGTGATCTGTTTCGTCGTCAGTTTTTTTCGCCTTACCACGATAGACGGTTTCCAGTGATGAATCAGTCTCGAGGTAGCGCGCGAGTTTTTCGTGCAGTTCTTCGATGCTCGTTGCCACGACGGCCAGGCGCTCCGGAAACGCTTCACGACCGACCTGGAGTGTGTAGGCAATGTCCGCCAGCGACCCGCTGACGTCATTCCGCTCTTGCTTCAGAAACTCGAGAAACTTTTGCGTGTATGCCGCAAGTCTCTCCTCATTCTTTGCTGAGAGTAGAAACAGTTGAGGCGTGACGTCCGCGACTCGCGCAGCAGATTCGTATTCCTCGAGAACGATGTGGGCATTCACACCACCGAACCCGAAAGAGCTAACTCCGGCGCGGCGCGGTAGTGGCCGTTGTTGCTCGTCTAACAACTGCTCCCAGTCGCGCGTTCGGTCCACAACATAAAACGGCGTCTGCTGAAGTTTGACGTAAGGATTCAACTCGTTGAGATGGATCAGTCCCGGCAGTGTGCGATGTTGCATGGAGAGGATCAGTTTCATCAGGCCAGCGATACCCGAGGCCGGTTCGAGGTGTCCGATATTCGTTTTAACTGAACCGAGTCCACAGTAATGGTGACGCTGAACGGGCGCGTTTCGTCGCTCGGCAAGCTGTTTGAAAGCACGCTTGATGCCTTCGATCTCGATCGGATCTCCAAGCTTGGTTCCGGTGCCATGTAGTTCGATGTACGAGACGCTTTGCGGATCGATGTCGGCCTCTTCGTAAGCCTGGACCAGCAGCGCCGCCTGTGCTTCGGAGTTCGGAGCGGTCAGTGAAGGGGCCTTGCCGCCGTGGTTAACTGCGGTGCCTTTGATGACGGCATAAATATGATCGTTATCCGCGAGAGCGCGTTTGAGTGGTTTCAGGAGCAATGCACCCACACCCTCTCCCCTGACGTATCCGTTGGCGTTTGCGTCGAGCGTCTTGCATCGTCCGTCGATCGATAGGACGCCGAGACTGTCGCCACTGATCGTCGTGTAAGGCGACAACATCAGACTGATACCACCGGCTATCGCCAGTTCACTCTCGCCACTGCGGATCGAATTGACAGCGCGATGAACAGCTACCAGAGAGCTGGAGCAGGCTGTGTTGTAAGGCTCACTTGGACCACGCAGGTTCAGGAGATAGGAGATGCGGTTGACAAGAATCGAGTGTTCATTGCCAAGCCCCATCTGCGGATTGAGCAATCCCTGACTCGCCAGCATCTGCTGGTAGTCGCTGAACTGTACGCCAACAAAAAGGCCCACTCGGCGGCCCGCGAATTCAGACGCTTTATAGCCGGCGTCTTCAATCGTCTCCCAAACAGTTTGAAGAAAGACACGTTGCTGCGGATCCATCATCTCTGCTTCAAGCGGAGAGATACTGAAAAAGCGCGCGTCGAATTTGTCGGCGTCTTCGATGAACCCGCCCCACTTCACCTGCGTTTGGAATTCTCCGGTTGAAAAATCCTTGTGATAGTCGCGCCAGTTCCAACGGTCGGCTGGAATCTCGGTAATCAGGTCTTTCTGATCTCTCAGGTTCTCCCAGAACTGGTTCAAATCGCGTGAACCTGGAAAGACGCCGCTGATGCCAACGATGGCGATCGGTTCACGATTGTCCGGCTGTTGATTCGTGCGATTACGAGTTCTGAGCGTTTCGGAGAAGGGAACCAGAGACTGAGTCAGACTCGGAGCCATGCCGTTGTCGTTGTCGCTCGCATCTGCCGGTGTGGCCGCAGTGGTCCGGCTTGCGTAACGAGCCTGTACCTGTGGTCCAAACTCCTCCTCGACATATTCAGCGAGACTGCGGACGGTGTCGCGTTCGAAGAAGATCGTCGGTGAGAATTCGATGTTGAAGTGTTGATTCAACCTCTCTCCCAACTCGACGAACGTCACCGACTCGAATCCAAAGTCAGCGAGGCTGGCGGTGACTTCGATCTGCTCAGGCGTGACCTTGATCAGCTCCGCCGCGAATCTCTGTATGTCCAGTTCAAGCTGTCGTTTCGCCGAAAAATTCGCATTCGAACCAGCCGACGCTGCTCTTGCCGCGGACAACGGACGCGCGGTTTGCGATTTCGCAATGGTCGGGATGCCGAGTGTCAGACCGGACAGGCGTACCAACACACTTCCCGCTTCATCGACAAGACTGACAGTCAGATCTCTTTCGGTCGTCCCCGAAGGGGAGACACGGCTATCAGTGGCGCTTAAGTGTGCGTAAGCGATGTTTGTGAGTGGTTGTTTGAACTCGATCTCCGTCAGCCTGATCGGAACAGGCAGTGAGTCCATGGATTGGCCCTTTGTCGACAACCACGTAGAAGCTGAGTGTAGAACGCCGTCCAATAGCGCAGGAGGAACGAAGAATGCGGGAGCTTCCGCCGTCTTATTGTCAGACTGGACCAGCCTTGCCAAAGCTTCATCGGCGCCAACGAACATATCAGCGATAACGCGTTGCTCCTCGTCACAATCGACGCCGAGGCTCTTCACAAATGAATAGCAGGCATCGCTGTTCCTGGCGTCATCGCAGCGCAGTTTGATTGCATCGATATCGAGAGTCTGAGGTGGTCCACCTGCGGGAACACGTTGCGAGTCCTCGTAAATCACCTCACCCTGGCTATGCGCCACCAGTCCCTCTTGTTCAGTAGTGGAGCTGACTTCGAAGCACACCGTGTTGCGCTCGGGATACAGGCTTACCTGTAGATCGAGTGATTCCTCTACCAGAATGGGCCGGCCCCAGACAATGTCCTTGATCTTCCTGACCGTTCGATCTTCCGCAATCTCACCCGCCGCTTTGACCATTTCCAAAACAGCAAACGACGGCAGACTTCTGTTGCCCTGACGTTTTGTCAGGGAGGCGTCTTCGCGTTCGAGATGAGTGGTGAAGCGCGTCTCGCGGAGGTTGGATGTGTTGCGATCGATCAGCGGGTGGAGTCGTGAGATCCGGCCCGTTCGCTTCTGTGTCGCCGGCGCCCAGTACCGCTCCCTCGCGAATTGGTACGACGGTAGCGAAACCCGTTTCGGCAACTGCTGAGAGTTGCCCGTTCGTTCGTGCAGGAGTGACCAGTTGATCTCAACTCCGGAGATCCACAGTTGGGCCAACTTCTCCCATTCACCGTCGTCAATCAGGAGGTTGACGAACTTTTCACCAGTGCGACCCTCGACGAGACGCTCCGGCGTTGATGCTGCGGATGTGAGACTGGCCTGGTAGACCTGTTCCTGCTCGACGTCGTCGCAATATGCCTTCAGTTTCTCGCACAGTTCGCGCGTGTTTGAAACGACGAACGCCAGACGCTCTTTCATTGCCTCGCGGCCGACTTGAAGTGTGTAAGCAAGGTCGGCAAGGTTGATCGAATTCGCAAACGGAACAGCCTCCGATGCGTTGTTCGCACTTCGTGTTTCGCATTTACCGGTAGACCTCTCCGCGATGTAACGAGCCAGATCAGTAACGGAGGTGCTTTCCAGCATTATCGACGACTGAACTTCACACTGATACGTTTCACCGATCCATTCGCCCAGCTTCGCGAAGCTAACCCAATCAAAACCAAGCTCATTCAGCGTGTCGTCGGGATCGATCTCCCGTTCGGTCACGTCGATCAGCTTTGCCGAAGCACTAACGAGGTCGCTCCTGATTTCCGCAAACAACGTTTCGGTCTGTGGAGCTGGCTGCGTTGCGTCGCTGTTGCTACTGCCAGTCAGGAAATGGAGAAGCTTGTTGGCGTAACGCTTGAGACTGTCGCTCGTACGAGCCGAGAGAACTATGATCTGCGAACAATCCTCAGATGCTGTCGCCGTAGTGGAACCATCCACGTACTCTTCCAGAATGAGGTGAGCATTGGAACCGCCGGCGCCGAAGCCGCTGATCCCTGCCTGCCTGGAATGGGATTTTTCCTCTCCGAGCTCGCGCGTGCTGGGCTGCTTCCATTCGGTGAGTTCCTGTTGGACAAAGAACGGCGTCTCGTCGAGATTCAGGTTGGGATTCAACTGTTGCGAGTGCAGCGACGGCACTAACTGGCGATGTTTGAATTGCAGCAGCACTTTGGTGACGGCCGCAATGCCCGCAGCAGATTCCAGGTGACCGACGTTTGACTTCACCGAACCAATCGGACAGCTATTTCGCTTAACGTCCACGGCAGTTGCACTGTCGCCCAGAAATGCTTTCGTCAACCCCGCGATCTCGATCGGATCGCCCAGTGAAGTGCCGGTGCCATGCGCCTCGATGTATGAGATCTTCGACGGCTCGAGACTGGCATTTTTCAGGGCCTCGGAGATCAAGTCGGTCTGGGACTTTGGGTTCGGCACTGTGTAGCCGTTTGTTTTCCCTCCGTGGTTGATCGAGCTGCCTTTGATTACGCCGTAGATGTGATCTCTGTCCGCGATCGCCTGGGCCAGTGGTTTCAGCAGAACGGCGCCGACGCCTTCACCCGGTACATAGCCGTCGCCACCAGCGCCAAAACTGCGGCAGCGGCCATCGCTCGCTGCGAATCGACCCTGACTCAACAATTGATACTTCTGCGGATGGACCGTGAGATTCACTCCTCCGGCGATCGCCAGGTTGCACTCTCCCTGCGAGATGCTGCTGCACGCGAGGTGAATTGCGGTCAGCGACGACGAGCACATCGTGTCGAGAGCGATACTCGGTCCTCTGAAGTTGAAGAAGTATGACGCGCGATTCGCGATCGATGCATAAGAGGAACCGAACACGAGGCCATCACCCTCGAGTGCGTTTTCAGCGCTCAACAGTTGATACTGGCCGTACATCACGCCCACAAACACGCCTGTCCGGTTCGACGACAGTTGCTGTCGCGTATAGCCTGCGTCTTCGATGGTCTGCCAGACGGTTTCGAGAAACAGACGTTCCTGCGGATCGATCAGTTCGGCTTCGGCCGGCGAGATGTTGAAGAACAACGGGTCGAACTTATCGACGTCGTTGATGAAGCCACCCCATTTACTGTAGCTCTTGCCTAACTTCTTCTTGTTCGCGCTGAAAAACTGGCTGTGGTCCCAACGGTCGGCGGGGATCTCGGTAATGCAGTCTTTTCCGTTTTTCAGGTTCTCCCAAAACTCCGCTATGTCATCGGCCATCGGATAGCGGCCGCTGAGACCGATAATCGCGATGTCGCCACCCCGTGTTGGACCATCGGTGCGATTGCTTACTCGCGGCGCGTCCTGGGTTTGAAGACGAGAGGCCGGCGTTCTATTTGGCTGGACCACGGCGGGTTTCTGCGGACGCGGCTGTTTGCTGGTTGCAACTAACTTCTGAATCGCAGCCGGATGGCGATCCACAAAGTACTCGGTCAATTCCGCCAGCGTTTGATATTCAAAGAACAGCGTTTTGGGCAGCTCGCCGAATACTTTCTCGAGCTCCCGCGTCAAAGTCATGATCAACAGCGAATCAATACCGAGATTCTCCAGCGGTTCATGGGAGCGAATCTTCGACAAAGGCAGCTTGGCTTCACGCGCAAGAATCTGCTTCAGATACGCTTCGGTTGTTTCGAGTAATGAAGACTTGTCTGCTGCGGACGCGTTTATCGACGATTGGATTGTGTCCGCGGACGGGGCCGGGTTGATGTCTGTTATCCGGCGCAGGCTTTCGGGCTTGCCGAATAAGACGACTTGTTGCGCGCCGGCGGAGGTTATCGCGTTGTTTAAAAGTCGCAGCCCATCTTCTGTGTTTAGAGGTTCGATTCCTGCCTCGATGAGAACCCGGTGAGTGCTTTCGTCCACCGTCATCCCGCCATCACGCCACAAGGGCCAGTTGATGCTCACGGTCTTGCCGGATCGCGCTTGCCTTTCACGTAGCGACTCACGCCACTGTGCGAATCCATCCAGGAAGCCGTTTGCGTAAGCGTAGTCACACTGGCCAACACTGCCGAAGATTGCGGCGACCGACGAAAACAACGCAAAGAAATCGAGCCGGTCGTCCTTCGTCAAGTCGTCTAGCCAGACAGTTCCGTTTACTTTTGGAGCGAGCACGGCAGCTAAATCCGCGACGCTCTTCTTGTGCAGAAATGCATCACGGACAACGCCGGCGCACTGGAAGATGCCGTTGATCGAGCCGAAGCGTTTTCTGGTTTCACTGAGGAAACGCTTGACGTCTTCGCGTTGCGAGAGGTCTGCCTGGAGGTAAATGACATCCGCTCCAGCGCTGTTCAATTGATTGATGAAGGCAGTCTGTTCGGTGTTCAGCGACGAACGTCCAACCAGCGCGAGTCGCGCTTTTGCCTCGCCGGCAAGATGATCGGCGAGTTTTCTGCCGAGTCCACCAATTCCGCCGGTTATTACGTAAACACCTTTTTCGCGGAAGGCTGACGTTTTTGCCGTTGACTGCTGTGGATCGGCCTTCAACCGTCGCACGTGTCGCTGGTTATTGCGATAAGCGATCTCGACTGCGTCGTTCGCGCAAAACTCTTGCCGCAGGATGGCGGCGCAATCAGCTTCCGCAAACTCATCGAGCGCAATAGTGCGAAGCAGGAAGTTCGGATGCTCCTGCCGAAGACTGCGACCGAAGCTGCTGAGTGCGGAGTGTTGAGGCTGGATGATGTTTTCGCCACCGCGGTAAACATAGAAAAGGTCGATCCGGTTCTTGATCTTCAGTTCGACCAGCGCCTTGCTGAACGAAAAGACTGCGAAGAAGCCGGCTCCGAGTTCATCCTTCAGTTCCGCAGGATTGAATGTGGCGCTATGGCGCGGCCAGAGATACAGAACTTTTGCAGGCAGAACGCCAGCCTTTTCAAGATCTTGCAGTAAGCGCCGGTAGTCGTCTGAGTTTTGTGGATCGATCTCGCAAGTGTCATTCTGCAACTTGCCGAACGCGTGACCGCGTTTCACCAACACGACCCGACTTGGTCCAGACGTGTTCCGCAAACTCCGGCAGACCGTCTCATCGTCATCAAAAACGAGAACGTGGCCCATGTCCTGGCGTGGTCCGGTCACTGGCAGTTCGGATCTCACCCATTCAGGCCGAAAGAGTCCGACGACTGTAGCGTCCGCCTCGGGCCGCGATGCCGGGACGGCACTCGAATAAGTTTGTTGGATGAGCTTCAACGCCTCGGCTGACGAGATTTCGCCGGCTTCGACCCGTTTCAGAATGTCTCTTCGGCTCGTGTCAAGTTTACGCATAGATTTCATCCAGGAACTTTTCGGCGTCATCAACCTTTAATGTTCCACGCTCGATCTCTTGAAGGATGTTTAAGATGTCTGCTGTGTCGTGCTGTTCATCGGCCTCGGATTCAGCTTCACTAACTCGCACGCGAAACGCCTTAACGGCGAAGTCGTTGATCTTCAGGCGCACGCGTCCCGTGTCGTCGGCCAGGAGAATGTTGAATGTCTTGAGGGACGATTGGACTGGTCTCGTTTCGTTGGTTGTGACGATGTACGCGTAGCATGCTGCCGGCAACTGGTCGATGATTTCGATCTCACCTATACCAACGGGAAGATACGAAGTGTCTGTTTGCGCATCGTCTCTGAACGTGACGATTGTTTGCAGTGCCGCATCGAGTAACGCCGGGTGAAGGACAAACTCACTGAAGTTGCGAGTGACACTGGCCGGCAACTCGAGACGCGCGAGTCCCTCATTGTCGTTGTAACGGAGTTGCTGAATAGCCCGGAAGCTTTCGCCATAATTCACTTCCCGACTCTCGAAGAGGCGGTAGACCTCTTCGCCCACAAACGATCGATCGCAACGGTCCAGTATCGCTTGCCGATCGATGAACTCCGTTACAGTCTGTTCTCGATCGTCGTTCGCGAACACGATAGTTCCCTGAGAGTGGACAGAGCTGATCGGGTCGCCGTTGGAACTGCTAACCTCGAAGTTGATCTGGTCTTCGTTCGGATGCAGGAGCACCGAGACGTCGAGTGGACCACCGTGATCAGCCAGTACGACGGGTTGGGCGAAGAATATGTTCTTCAGCAGACGGACCGGGCGCTCGCCTGCTAACGCTGCCGCCGCACGGGCCATCTCGAGATGTGCACTGGCGGGCAGTATCTTCCGGCCCAATATCACATGGTCTGACAGGAAGAACTCATTACCAGTCAGGCGAGTCGAAAACTTTTGCTGGCGCAGGGTGGACATGTTTCGCTCGACCAGCGGATGAAGTCTCTCCACCTGAGCCGTGCTCGCAGCGGAAGCTCTCTCGCCGTTTTGGGGTGGATAGTAATACTCGCGGGCGAAAGGATAAGT
>CBFGMX010000118.1:0-16247 GCA_965649955.1 uncultured bacterium | reverse complement strand
CCAACCGCGGATGAACGCTGTAAAAGTGGCGCAGCTTGCCGTCGCTGTCTCGAGTGAATACCGAGACAGTGGAGTCCTGGTGTCCTTCATGATCTTCCCTGCCGAGATCATATTTGAAAGTGCTGTCGCCGGCGCTCAGCAGTCGCAACTTGTCCCAACCTCGGTCGCGCGCCTGAGCCCGCAGTGCAGGGACATCGGCGGCAGCGATGATCGCCAGGTCGACGGTTTGGGCCAAATGATGCGCGACGCCGTTGAAGGCGTCAATCCACGCCGTGCACATCGGACAAGGCCTGGTTTGCTGCTTTCCAAACATCAAGTGGTAAACAACCAGCGAACGGTCAGGCGGGGGAACAATTCGCTTAATCGCGTCTTGCGCACGGGCTCGTCACCGTCGTCGAGTGACGCCGGCCCTTCGAGAAACTCGTAATCCTGAATCGTCGCTCCGGGGTGGGAGCGCGCGCCGCAGCTCGTGTCGGTTCGGTCATAAAGTGAAATTGGCCTATTGCTGGAATCAATAACTCACGAGGACGATTCGGGCATTAAATGAAAATCTTTTCGGGCATAAAGTGAAATTTCTCAAAGTAAAAGTTGCTTCCAGGCTCTCCGCTGAATTTCCTTTAGAGCTGATCTAAGTTCGCAACATATCTATCGCCCGCGGCGCTCATCATCGCCTTCTATCTCATCCCTTCGATGCTCAGCGATTGGAAACAGCCTGTCTCGACAGAGGGAGTGTTCTACCGTGCTAACCGGGCATTTGCGTCGCCGCCGGAACGGTGATGTTCTTTCTTCTCTCCGCTCTCCTTTATGAATGTTCGCGTCTGTAGTGGCAGCGCCTCACCTATATTCCACCGGGTTCAGAAACAGTTCAGAAAAGTCTTGACTTTACGTCCACCTGAGAATAGATTCCGCCCACTTCAGATTTCTTTCGAGTTCAAGCCCGAGACTTAAATCCCTCAGCCCACAGCTTGAGCGAATAGGGTTTCCCCACACAGATAGATGCGCCAGTCCTCTATCGCATCAGGCGAAAGGGCTTTTGCTTGGATAAAAGAGTACAAAAAGCTCAGGAAATCATGCGAAGCAATCTTCACCGAAAACTGCCTCTCGAGGAGATAGCCAGCGCTGTAGACGTTTCTGTATGGTGGCTGTGTCACATCTTTAAATCGGAAACAGGTTTGTCTCCGATCCAATACTTAAAAACTCTTAGAATGGAAGAGCAAGGCATTTACTGCAAACAAGTTCCCTCAGCTTTCGGAACATCACACGTGGAGTTGGCTACAGGATGATAGTCACTTCGCCCGTGACTTTAAGAGGATGTATGGTAAACCTCCCATTGACTATAGAGTGCGTTTGACTCGTTCTCATCCGCGGAGATTACAGACTCATTTGTTTCGGCAGCAAATTCCGCTAGCAAACAGCAAAATAGGCCACCTAAAGTGAGTTGACATACAGGTTGTTTGGAATAGGGTTAGGCGCATTGCGGCTTACTAATTTGCCCAGATCCTAAAACTCCCCCGGCACTTTCGGGTCAACGCTTTGCACTGTTTACGTCAGCAATCAGGGGCGCAAAGCAGTTTGTTCTAAGTTCATTTCACGTACCGCTGCTCCAAGCGAATCAATTTCTGAGGTTCACAATCCAATTCCTTGGCTCCACTAGTCTGTGCCAAGCAGTCTCAAAGGAGAGATCCCAAATGTCGAACATCTCGAAAAGAAATAGGAGGCGCGAGAGGGAGATCATGAATGCTGCGAAGAACAGGCGCGAGATTATCGCAGCGCGCTTGAGTCGTCGTGACATGATAAAGGCAGGTCTCCTAACTAGCGCTGGCTACCTGATCCAGAAAAACGGTTTGAGCGCACGCGCTCAATTCAGCAGTGACTGCGATAATCGTTGGCGTGACGGATCAGGCGGAAACGGTACGCCCGTGAGTCCGCCAACAACCCCGTTCGTGGAGCCTTTATTCATTCCACCAATCGCCCAATCAGTGGCGTCACTCAGCCCCGCACCGACAGTGGCTCCAAACATTGCCGCTGGCGAGGCGCGCACGCGCAACCACCAGGCTTTGACCACCCTTCCCCCGGTGAAGTTCTATGAGGTACATCAGAGGGAACAATTATTGAGCGTGCACCCAGATCTTCCATTACAGAGAATGTGGACCTTTAATGGAACGGTTCCGGGACAGACCTATGTTGCCCGCTATGGCGAGCCGATTCTCGTTCGCAACTTCAACGACCTGCCAAACGACAACGGCGGCTTTGGAATACAATCAGTGTCCACTCACTTACACAATGGTCATACACCGTCGGAATCGGACGGCTTCCCTTGCGACTTTTTTGGTCAGGGAAAGTTTTACGACCAGCATTATCCGAATGTACTCGCCGGCTTTGCTTCAAGCCATCCTCCTCTGGGTGACATCAGGGAGTCAATGAGTACGCTTTGGTATCACGATCATCGCGTGGACTTCACAGCTCAGAATGTCTACAAGGGCCTCGCAGGTTTTTATCTGCTCTTCAATGACTTTGACACCGGTAATGAGAACACCGGGTTTAGGCTCCCGACGTTTCCAGACTTCGACGTCCCAATGATTTTCAACGACAAGAATTTTGATCCCGATGACGGCGTGCTGGCCTTCGACCTCGCTAATCGCGATGGAATATTGGGAGACAAGTTTCTGGTGAACGGAAAAATCCAACCGTTCTTCGAGGTGAAGCGACGGCGTTATCGTTTCCGTTGGTTGAATGGAGGGCCTTCGCGCTTCTACCGGTTCTACTTAACCAAGTCGAACCTTACGAATCATCCCTTCTGGATAATTTCCAACGATGGCAATCTGTTGAAGAATCCGGTGCAGACGACCAGCGGCCTGATGATCGCTGTTGCTGAGCGCATGGACGTGATTGTTGACTTCTCGTCTTTCGCAGCAGGAAGCATCATTCATCTTGAGAATCGTCTGGAGCAATGCGATGGCGCAGGACCAACGAACAATATTCTTCCCGCAGGTCAGGGGAATAAGGTGCTTGAGTTTCGCGTCGTCTCTGATACGGTAACAGACAACAGCGTTAACCCTGCTACCAATCCTACCTTCTATCAGGTGCCCGTGCGTGTGGCAGAACGGATCACGCGTTGCTTCGAGTTCGACCGTGAGAATGGCCAATGGATAATCAACGGCAAACTCTTTGACTGCGACGATGTTCGCTTTAGAGTCAAACGAAACACGGCTGAGATTTGGGAACTCGAGGGCGGACGTGACTGGTCGCATCCAATTCATATTCACTTCGAGGAACATCAGGTTCTGGAGCGAAACAGGAATACGCCCACGCTGATCGAGCGCGGACGCAAGGACGTTATCAGACTGGGCGAGGGAGACGATGTTAGGATCTACTTCCGCTTCCGCGACTTTGTCGGACGTTATCCGATGCACTGTCACAACACGATTCACGAAGATCATGCCATGATGTTGAGGTTTGACATCGATGACACGGGAAACAATAACGAGGATTGCGATAGCCACCGCTAACAGGGAAAGGAGATTAAAAGTATGTCTCGGCTAAACAGACGAACAATGCTGACGACATTGGCGGTAGCGCCCGTTGCAATCGGGACGGTGGCGCAATCAGCCAGTTCGGGTAGCGATAAGAAGACTTTCAAGACGTCAGAGTCGCCACGTGAAAAGCTCCAGAAGCGGTATTTTCCAAACTTCGAGCTGACCACTCACGACGGGCGGAAGGTCCATTTTTACGACGACTTGATTAAAGACAAGATCGTCGTGATCAACTTCATGTACGTTAAGTGTGAAGGTATTTGCATGCCGATCACGACGAATCTAAAGAGAGTGCAGAAGCTGTTGGGAGACCGCATCGGACGCGACATCTTCATGTATTCGATCACTCTCAAACCCGAAGAGGATACGCCCGCCAAGTTGAAACAGTATGTGAAGGCGCATCACATCAAACCAGGTTGGACCTTCCTGACTGGTAAGCCCGACGAAATCAACACGCTCCGGCGCAGCCTTGGCTTCAAGGATGCGAAAGCGAAGCTGGATCAGGACCTGACGAACCATACCGGGATGGTCAAGTACGGTAACGAGGCTCGACTGTGGTGGGCCATGTTTCCCGGCAGGGCTAATGCTCCGTGGATCGTGGAATGCATTCAGTGGATGGATGGTCCAAATGGCAAACCAATACCTCGTGCAGAGCTAGATAAGGCACTTAGTAAAGAGTCGGGTCATAAGCACTCGAAAACGTAGAACGTGAAACCGCACATCAGGGAGGACAGAAATGAAAGAGAAAGCTCTTGCAAGATGTGGAGCGTTACAGCTTCTGTCCTCTTTGGTGCTTGCCACAATGGTTTCGAGTCTTTGCAGCGCACAGGGACAGACAGACACAACGAAACAACCACAAGATGCGGTAACTCAAAAGACCGAGTTTGCCGTTGGCAGAAATCCGGATGCGATCGTTTTTGATGGTACAAACATTTGGGTCGCAAACCAACTTGGCGATAGCGTAATGAAGCTTAGCGCGAGCGACGGGTCCAACCTGGGAACATTTCCGACCGGGAACAAGCCCGTCGCCCTCGCTTATGACGGTGAGAACATTTGGGTAGCAAACAAGTTCAGTCACAACGTAATGAAACTCCGCGCAAGCGACGGCAGTTTGGTAGAAACCATCAAAGTGGGCCGTGGTCCGGAAGCATTGCTTTTTGACGGCAACAGTATCTGGGTAGCAAACGGTGAGGACGGATCGGTGACTAAGCTGCGTCTGAACGATGGAGCAAGTTGCACATTTCGTGTTGGCACCCGGCCCGTTGCGTTCGCCTATGATGGCAATCATGTGTGGGTCGCTAACAACAATAGTGGCAGTGTGACGAAGTTGCGTGCAGACGATGGAGCAAATCTCGGAACATTTAGCGCAGGAAGAGAGCCTACGGGTCTTGCGTTCGATGGCGTGAACTTATGGGTCGCTAACTTCTACAGCAAGAGCGTAACGCGATTGAATGGTGACGGATCTGTGAGGGACAAAATTACTGTTGAGGATGGACCAGCGGGCATTGCGTTTTTCGGCGGTTACGTCCTGGTTGCAAATTATGGCAGCCGATCTGTTTCACAGATCGATCCACAAACAGGCAAGGTACTTAAAACTTTTAAGGTAGGCCGAAGTCCGGTTGGACTCGCTTTTGACGGTGCTCACATTTGGGTCGCTAATGGCGGCAGCAATTCAGTGTCAAGAGTAAAGGCTTCCTCTCAAAGTCCCACCCCCTAAGATCCAACCTACCAAACAAGAGGTAATCGATTATTTCGTAACCAACCGATCTTGACAGCCGTTCTATTGGCGCGGTAGGCGTTAGTGCAGAGGAAGAGTCTTGGGCGAACGTACTATGCCTCTTTGCTGCAAGACCGCAAGATCAAACGGCAAGGCGCCCGAAGTTTCAATGGCGCGTCTTTGCTGTAAGCTGAACTGGTCGGAACCCGGCAGCGGCGATCGACCAATGCTTCGAGCTTATCGAGGAATCAAGGGACAACTTTAGCTAAGCCATCGTTCCGACTCCAACCCACTTTTCAAGGTTTGCGCTTCGAAATGCGCATACGCAGGTAAACCATACTCACGAGTCCAATCCCAAGTACATTCAACATCTCGCACTCCTGATTTAGTTAATCCGGGCCGAAGTGTGTCTACAGGTAGACACAAATTAGTATTCGTGTGCGTTGGCTTCGTTCCAAAACCCGCACGCCGCGGCAGTTGCTGGATCTTCAATGCTCCAGTGGAAACGCTGAGTCTTTCCAGGAGTGTTTTCTGGTTGCCGTAATTGGTCCGAACCAACCCGCACTTGGCTAGTCAATAGCGCCGCGAAAACGATCTTCCGATTCTCGGCGTTTTCGTTCGGCTGAAATACGACAAAGCTGAATCGATTCTTGTAGTAAGGTTGATCTGTTCACTCTGAATACCGATACCGGTGCGAGCAATTTCATTTAATGACCTACGAACTTCATTTAATGACCGACACCGTCGATCATTTCATGGACCATGACACTTCCTTCCTCGCAATGCGGGCCAGGTAAATTTTCGGGGTTCAGAAGATTGTACCATCCGTGCCGTAATTCGGTCAGAAGCCCAATCCTCAAACCTCCGGTAAAACTCAGGAACATCGCGATGCAAAATCGCGTTTTGCGATCTACGAGTAAGTCAGAAAAGGAGATATTCTTTGCCAACATTTCTGCCGTGGCGGTGTTAACGATCAGAACCATCATTTGGTGACACCACCACGTCAATACTGAAATACCTGAGACCTTCGGAGGACCGCGACCGATGCAAACGTTCCTACAGGACTTGAAATACGCGCTTCGCATGCTGAAAAAGAACCCCGCGTTTACGGCCGTAGCGATTCTGACGCTGGCGGTGGGCATCGGCGCCAACTCCGCCATCTTCAGCGTGGTCAACTCGGTTCTGCTGCGACCGCTGCCTTACCGGGAGCCAGGACGGCTCGTCCGCGTCTACAGCGAGTTTCCCACGATGCAACTCCAGAAATTCTGGCTCTCACCTCCCGAACTGCTGGACATTCAACGCGAAGCAAAGTCCTGGGAAGCAATTGGCGCATGGGCGCCTACGGGTCAAAACGTTGGGACGGAGAGTGAACCACTGCGGGTAACTGCCGCGGCCGTTACGCGAAGCCTGATCGACGTGCTGGGAGTGCAGCCGGAACGCGGTCGCAATTTCACTGAAGAAGAGGATCGGAATGGTGGACCAAATGTGGTCATCATTTCGCATGGTCTCTGGCAAAAAGGGTTTGGCGGCACAAGCGACATCATCGGGAAACAGATTCTGGTCAACTCCGAATCAACCACCGTTATCGGCGTGATGCCGCCGGGCTTTGCATTTCCTCCGGGAAGTAACGATCAGGTCGAAGTCCTCCTGCCCTTCCAATTTGATCCGGCCAATCCGGGCAATCGTGGCTCCCACTTTCTCTCCGTGATCGGCAGATTGAAACCTGGCGTCTCGGTAGAACAAGCGCAGAGCGAAATGACGAGCTTGATGGCGGGATGGAAGAGTGAGGGTCGTGCCCAGCATTTACTCAATCCTCTGAACCACCCGGTCGTCATGTTGGGTCTTCACGAAGACGTCGTCGGCTCAGCTCGCAAAGCCGTGTGGCTGCTCATGGCTGCGGTCGGTTTTGTTTTACTCATTGCGTGCGTCAACGTCGCGAACCTGTTGCTCGCTCGCGCGGAATCACGGCATCGTGAGTTTGCAGTCCGTCTCGCACTGGGAGCTGGTGTAAAACGAATGGTCCGGCAATTTGTCGCCGAGGGTTTCGTCCTCGTTCTAATTGCTTCAATTCTCGGAGTAGCGCTTGCGTTCGTGGGATTGAAGATCCTGCTGTTGTTTGCGCCTGACAGCGTTCCGCGCACTGAGGAGATTGGCGTTGGTCTTCCCGTGCTTGCGTTTACCATCGCAGTTGCGATCGTTGCTGTCTTTCTGTTCGGCCTGGCGCCACTGGCGCAAGTCAGCGAACGTAATCTGGCTAACTGGATTCGCGGCGCCGGGCAACGCGCAATTCGAGGAGGTGGTCAGGCGCTCCGCAAGGGCCTCGTGATCACGGAGATCGCGCTCGCAGTGATCCTGGTTATCGGCTCAGGCCTGATGATTCGCGCCTTCTGGAAGTTGCAACAAGTCAACAGCGGCTTTGAGCCGGCAGGTGTTGTCAGCTTCAGCTTGAATCTGCCGGCAGCCAAATACAAAGACGCGGAACGCCTCCAGTTTGTAAACGCGCTTGAGCAGAAACTCAGCACTCTTCCCGGTGTGGCCTCCGCATCCATGGCAAGTGGATTACCTCCGCTGCGTCGCATCAATGCTAACGACACTGAGATAGAAGGCTACCAGCAAACACCCGATAGCCCGGCGCAGAACGTCGACTACTGGAACGTCATTGGTAACGATTACTTCAAGACGATGAAGATCCGGTTGTTGGAGGGCCGCACTTTTGATACGCAGGACGACAACCCGAACGCAATGGCGGTCGTTGTTGTTAATCAGGCGCTCGCGAAAAGGTTCTGGAAGGGAAGTCCGATTGGCCGGCGTGTAAATCCGGGGTTTGCCGATCCTAAGGTCTGGTTCACCATTGTCGGCGTCGTTGAAGACACGAAGAATACGGGTATGGATAAGCCCGCCGGACCCGAACTTTACCTGCAAGTACGGCAAGTGGCGGATCAGTTACTCGGGTCGAACGTCAGTTTTGTCGTCCGCTCTTCGAATAACTCCACACCGCTTGAAAGCTCGATTCGCAGTGTGGTTCGTGAATTGGATCCGAGTCTCCCGGTCTACAATCTCTGGTCCATGAATGAACTGGTGTCGAAGTCGATGGTCCAACCACGCTTCCTCGCGTTACTCCTGGGCACGTTCTCCGGTATCGCGCTGTTTCTGGCGGCGATCGGCATCTACGGCGTGATGGCTTACTCGGTGGCGCAGCGCACGCAAGAAATAGGAGTGCGAATGGCGCTGGGCGCCCGACCACTTCACGTGTTGCGACTCGTGATCGGACAGAGCCTCAGCATGTTGCTTATCGGCACAGTCATCGGGCTGGCGGGGGCATTTGCGCTGACGCGATTGATGCGTACCCTGCTGTTCGAAATAACGGCGACTGACCCGCTGACATATGTGAGTGTGATTGGGTTACTCGCCGTGGTGGGATTGCTCGCGTGCTACATCCCGGCGCGTCGCGCAGCCAAGGTTGATCCTTTAGTTGCTCTGAGATACGAATAGCCGTTCTCGACCTCACCGTCCAAGTGTGGCGGTCCATGATGGTCCGCATGTGACCGCCGTGGAGGAGGGCTAATAGGCTGAAGCAATCTGAGCCGGAGATAATCAACCGATACCTTAGATCCCCTCGTGGAATCGAGTGGCAAGTACGTAGAAGTCTACGTTGGATTGATTCTCCTCTTCTGCGGGAGTTGGGTTCAATCAAAATTGAATGCGAGATGCCCGAAGCGCCCCAAGGACGTAATGAGACAGAATGGGCCAGGCATGTGCGCGCACGCGGTCACACTGGGTATGTGAACGGTTGGTACGCACCGGCCCAGGAAGGAGCGCCGGCATCTATCATGCTGTATGCTCGCCCTATTTACAGGTCCATTCCGTCGTTCCTTTGGTGGACCACCATTCCAACGCTTCGCATTATTCGGACGCTGGCCCACGAGGTAGCCCATCATCTGATCGCCACGCGAGGCTACGTCTTCGAAAGCGGTGAAGATGTTGCTGACGAGGAAGCGCTCGCGAATCGTTTCAGCGTCAAGGTGCTGGAAACAACCGCGGCCAAGTGGTCTTACACACTGGGACGATGGTGCATCAGAGACCTGGCCGAGTGGTACTACACATTTGCCATGACTGATTGGCGGAAGAATGATTTTAAAGCTGCCGCCAGACGGTTCTACAGTGCGTGGGATCTGTGTCCGGACAACGAAGAAGCGGCTTATTGGTACTGGCAGGCAAGAGAAAAGTGTGGTGAGTAATCGTCGTCTCAAATCATCAGACTGTTGAACTGCAGTTGCTGCCACGCACAGGCTAAATTGCTTCAGCGCCTGTACGCAATCCGCTGTTATTTGCGTGTTCGCGGCAGCAACTTAAGGAAGAAAATCGCTGTCCTCTAGATCTTAAAACCTTGATCGTTTCACGCGGTATCTGCTAGTTTCGCATTTGGGCGAAACGCACGCCCTGGCCCTCAACACCTCATAGCCTCAACCAACTCAACGAGGATCTCAAATGCAAAAACTCATCAATTTCCTGCTGTTATCGCTGCTCCTTTGTGTGCTTCCCTCTGACTCGATTGCTCAAAAATCGCGACGAAACACACGCAGCTCATCGCCACCGCCGGTTTGCAAAATCGCATCAGTCCCGAATGGCATGGTTGTCGTTGGTTACAAGCGCAATTCAGCTTGCAGCGACGGCAAGGAATTATTAATAAAACGGCCCGAAAACGGCGACATTATCTGCGCCGAGTCACCTGTGCCACGTCAATTCTCCATTGCCACAGAGGCGCAGGGAGTTCTCGTCGGAACTTGTCCGAACAAAGCCTTTCTCATCTCGCTTGGCGGGGCGAGTTCAGCGAGCGAAGAGCGTACATCGCCCGACGACGACTCCATCGGCCGTGCGTTCGCGAGTCGAACAAGCGACATACAGGTCGAAGGCGAGGGCACGGTGATTCGCCTTCTGGCGGACGATCTAAACGGGTCGCGACATCAACGATTCATTGTTCAGCTTGCGTCAGAACAGACACTCCTGATTTCACACAACATCGACATCGCGCCACGAATCGACGGACTTACTGTGGGTGACAGCGTTCGCTTCAACGGCGAGTATGTCTGGAACGAAAAAGGCGGGATCATTCATTGGACGCACCATGACCCACGGGGTAGGCACGTCGCAGGTTGGGTACTGCATAACGGCAGGACGTATAAGTAATCGACGTGGACTGGATGCTCGGTTTTGAAGCGCCCTTGCGAATAACTTTGCACCTGCCTGTTCACTGATGCCTTGTCCTCAAAGTCCCTAACTCTACTTGTTCTCTGTGCCATTCTCCGTGGCCTCTGTGCCTTCGTGGTTGTTTTTTCTAAGGAACAGGGAACCACCGAGACAAAGAGACCACTGGGGTAACTAAGAGAAGAACGTGTCCGCCACTTTTAGGGCAAAGTCTGTTCTGACTATGGTGCGGGAAACAAGATTGCGCTAGACTTTGCGCCGATCAGACCTTAGTTCCGGAAAAGTCTCAAAAGGAATACCGACATGTCAGTAGCCACGTCGCGGATTCAACCCACCGCCGGCCTTAGTCTTTACGACAAGCTGAATAGCGCCTGGCACAGACGCGCACTGAACCTGTTTATGGTCATAGTGCTGGCTCACTGGGCCGAGCACCTGGCCCAGGCTTGTCAGATTTATATTCTGGGCTGGGCCCGGCCGCAGGCGGGAGGTTTTCTTGGTTTGTTCTTTCCCTGGTTGGTGAGTTCCGAAGTTTTGCATTACGGCTACGCCATCGTGATGCTGGTTGGTCTTTGGACACTCCGAAAAGGCTTCTCGGGGACATCACGTAAATGGTGGACCATCGCGCTGGTGATCCAGTTTTGGCACCATATCGAGCATGCCGTTTTGCAATGGCAGGCCCTTACACATCACTACTGGTTTGGCTCGCCCGTGCCGGTCAGCTTCCTGCAAACAGTTCTGCCGCCGTTTCGCGTAGAGATACACCTCTTCTACAACGCGGTTGTGTTTATCCCGATGGTGGTCGCCATGTACTACCACATGTTTCCGCCTCGGGGAGAAGAAAGCGCCGTATGTAGCTGTTCGCTGCGACGCGATCCGTTATCGGCGGTCGCTGCCTGAAGGGTGTGGCCGCGTGCTAACCTCAAAAGGCGCGCGCAGGACTTGAAGGTGATCGTCCGATTTCGCTCTTAAAACGAAACTCAGTAATCGGTCTTTGTGTCTGCCTCTTGCTTGCTCAAGCTTGCAGGCAGCGGACCGAGTCGTTGTCGAATGTCCTGGTGGCGCATGAAGTTTTTCCTCAGCCATCGCGTGTGGGGCAGGTGACGATCACGTTCATCGTCACCGGTGCCTCGGGAAAACCGGTAAAGGGAGCTCGCATCAGGCTGGAGGGAAACATGTCACATGCCGGTATGGTCCCGGTCTTTGCGGATGCGAGCGAAACAGCGCCCGGGCGTTACGTTTCAAACCTGGAACTCTCTATGGCAGGAGACTGGTACGTCGTGGCTCGTGTGACTCTTCCGGACAGTCGCCAGTTGGACTACCAGTTTGACATCAAGGGCGTTGGTCCAAGCTAAACCATGGTCCACTTCAGTGTTCGAGTTTGATCAAAAAAGCGAAAGTTCGCGCTCTTTCGACCTACTGCGCGTTCCACTGCTCGGTAAACTACTGACTGCGCGCCACGCGCGAACGCTGCTTCAGGTTCCCGTGTTCGTAATCAGCGCGGCCATGATCCTGCACGGCCTCTTTGGTCCGGCGTTAGCGCCGAAGAATCTTGCTACGACCCTCACCTGGGTACATTTTCGGGGCGCGTTAGTCTTCGTTCTGCTATTTGCCGGCAACTTCTTTTGCCTCGCGTGCCCGTTCATGCTGGTGCGAAATCTCGCGCGCAAGTTTTTTCATCCGGCGCGAAACTGGCCCCGCCGCTTGCGTAACAAATGGCCGGCGATCGGCCTGCTTGTCCTGCTGCTCTTTATTTACGAGTGGCTCGATCTGTGGGCGTCTCCGTGGTGGACCGCCTGGCTAATCATTGCCTACTTCGCGAGTGCACTACTGGTCGATGCGTTTTTCAAGCATGCGCCGTTCTGTAAATTCGTTTGTCCTATCGGCCAGTTCAACTTCGCCGCCTCGACCCTGTCGCCACTGGAGATATCGGTACGGGACCACGATGTATGCACGCGATGTACGACTAAAGACTGCATCCGCGGAGTGCGAGAACCGGCCGCGCCGTTGGTGGTGATACAGCGCGGTTGCGAGCTTGCCTTATTTCAACCGCGGAAGGTTGGTAATGTTGATTGCACTTTCTGTTTGGATTGCGTGCTGGCGTGCCCACACGACAATGTCGGCATAATCAGCCGGCTTCCGGCCTCAGAATTAATCAACGACGTGATGCGTTCGGGTGTCGGACTGTTTTCAAAGCGCAAGGATATTGCGGCTCTGATCATCGTCTTCAGCTTTGGCGCTTTGCTGAACGCTTTAGGAATGGTCAGTCCGGTTTACGCGCTGGAGCGCTGGCTGGCTGGTTTGTTTGGCATCAACTACGAATTGCCGGTGTTGGCTGTTATCTTCACCTTGTTCCTGGTCTGCGAGCCGTTGCTTCTCGTTGGGGTTGCGGCCTGGCTTACGCGAGTTTGGGGCGGCAAGCGGCGTCCTTTGTTATCGATCGCGGTGCGTTATTCGTATTCACTGGCGCCCCTTGGATTTGGCATTTGGGTAGCCCATTTTGGTTTTCATTTTCTAACAGGGCTTTTCACGTTTATTCCGGTCACGCAGTCTGCTCTCGTTGATCTTGGCTGGCCCGTGCTGGGCGAGCCGCGTTGGGGGTTGTCGGGCTTGGGACCGAACGTCGTCCAACTACTCGAGTCTGGCTTTATCACTCTCGGTTTGCTGGGATCTCTCCTGGTAGGTTATTCGATCGCAGCGACGGAAGAGGTGGACCATCCGGTGCGAGTGTTCAGTGTTTGGGCCGTTTTGTCGTTCGTTATCGCCGCATCAGCATTCTGGTTGTTGTCGCAACCGATGGAAATGCGTGGCGTTGTGCTGGGCAGTGGTTGAGAATCCTTGAGAATGAGTTCAGCGCGCGCGAAAGTTATCCTGTCGTTTGTCGCTATTCTTCTCTTCGCCAGAAGCGGCCGTGCACACGAGGGACCACCGTTCCCACTGTTTGTAGATCAGCAAGTCGATCGTTACGTCGTTTCTGTCTGGACTGATCCGGATGTTGGTACCGCGCTGTTCTACGTGATCGTCAATGTGCCGGAACCTGCTCAGCTGCCCGCGGACTTGCAAGTTAAGATCGGCGTGCAACCTGCCAGTGGGCGTCTGCCGGAAGTTTTTTATCCAACCGCGCGCGAGGACTTGCGGGGACAGACTCAGTATCGGGCTGACGTGCAACTCGATGCACAGGAGCTCTGGCGCGTGCGCGTGCGATTAGAGAGTGCGGAGGGAGTTGCTGAGACAATCGCGACGGTTGAAGCCACGCCGCCCGGCTACGGTCGCTGGGACCTGCTGGTCTATTTAATTCCTTTTCTGGCCCTTGGTCTGTTATGGACCATCGCACTCGTTCGCAAGATCAAACGGCGAACCGGACATACTCATACCTGACCGGCTAAACACGATACGCCAGACGCGCGACGGCTATCTCTTAACAAACCGCAAATTTCTGACCCGACCTGTGCTCAACAAAAAACCTGACACTTGACGCTGCGCATTGCGCGTGAACCGAATACTTCCCGTTCCCGCTGCTGAAAACCCATCGGCAAACTGCACAACGAGCGAGGTGTCGCCGTCTACGTTTTTCCTTCGGAGCACTAACTCGTCACCTTTCAGGGCTAAAGTATATGTGGCGTCGATTTCTTCGCTGTAGAACGTGCCCGTGAATTCCTTAAGCTGCTGCGGCGTGTAGGAAGCGGGCGTGACAGAGTCGTGAACGATAAATACCTTGCCGTTCGCCGCCGTAAACATTTGCAAGGAAGCGCCGGGTCGCGGTGATTTGAAGCTGATCTCGATTCTGTCTGGTACGCCGAGCATAAGGAAGCGGTTGTCGCCGAGCGCCGCTAATTCGCTTTCGCTCGTGCCCCGGGAATACATAAGCTTGCCATTCTTCAGATAAACACGTCTGAAGTTGTTGTTGGCAAAGTTGAAATAAGAGCCGGCCACGGCGGCCAACTCTTTTTCAGGGACTTGAACCACTTTGGCTTCTGGTACGTCCGTCGCGCTTCCGCTCTCTCCACTTTTCTTAAACTCGTCAGCGAGAAAAATGTCCGCGACCTGCCGCGTCAACCTGCCCGACTCGATGTTTGAGAGATTGCAAAGACAGATAACTGTAAATCGTTGATCCGGAAATCGAATCATGTCGGCGTTGAAGCCATTAAAAGCACCGCCGTGACCGAACACCTTAAGGCCTTTATACGTTTCCACATCCACGCCAAAGGCGTAGTCAATCTTCTCGCCGCTGTTGAGTGTTCCGGGCGTAAGAAACAGTCGGACAAGCTCGGGGCCTCCACTCAGCTTATTGTCGTAAAAGAGCTTGTCCCAGAGAACCAGGTCGTCGATCGTCGTTGAGAGTCCGCCATCGCCAACGCGGTCAGAACGCGCTGTCTCAACAGAAAACCCGCCATCTCTGCGCAACGAATAACCGGTGGCGCGGTTCTTTATCACTTCCGAAATGTCGTCGTGAAAACGGGTGTTGACCATCCCCAATGGCTTGAAAATTTTCTCCTCGGCAAATTCGCGCAAAGACTTACCGCTGGCCCTCTTTACTATCTGCGCCAATAAAAAGTAACCGGAGTTGCTGTACAGGTATTCGGCTCCCGGTTTGAAATTAAGCTCCTTCTGCCGCACGATGATTTTTAGGACTTCCTCATCGTTCGCGTCCTGAAACCTCGTCCCGGCTAACTGCATCAAGTGAGAGTATTCGCGAATACCGCTGATGTGATAGATGAGATGACGAATCGTGATGGGACTTTCGTATCGAGGCAACTCGGGCAAATATTTGCGAATGTCGTCATCCAGCGAGAGTTTACGCTCGCTCGCTAAGAGAGCGATGCTCATCGCCGTAAACTGTTTCGATACAGAAGCAATATTGAAAACTGATTTTGACGAGATTGGAATGCCGTGGTCCAGGTTGGCAATACCGTAGCCGCGTTTGTAGATGGTCTCGCCGTCTCTGATTACTGCAAGTGCACAGGCCGGCGAGTCTTGCTTGTCCCACTTGGCAAACAGTTGATCGATCTTTGTCGCGGCATCAGTGGATGTCGACTGGTCGCGATTCGAAATGTTGATCTGATTGATGGCGTCGGCCGCCGGTACTGTCCGTGCGGCCGACGTCATCGCGACAACTAATACAGCTCCCGTAATCAACAGAGTCAGGTAATGCGCTGCCCGGCTTTTTCGCATCCGACCTCATCAGTTCATCGACTTCGAAAACTTACTGCACTCGCTCACACGCGCCAAAGTTGAGTTAGTTCAGATTATTAGAACTGTGGAAAGTCACGGTAAAGTGACTTTCCACTTGTCAGTGAATACGCCGCCACTATAGGTGCCATCAAAACGTAATGTGCGACGTGCTCCGGGCGGATTGTTTCCTCCCGAGAAAGTTACCACGACCGTTGCCGACTGTCCGGGCGATAACTTGCCCAGGTTCTGCGGTAACGGCGCTCCATTTGTCGTAGGTGACGTAAGTGTGCCAAGCGTCAACACGACATTGTTAGCCACCGCTCCGCCGATGTTCTGGACCGTCACGCCGACGACGATGTCGCCGCAGTTGCTGCGCACCAACGGTGTCACTGTAACCACCAGCTTCGGCGTCTGAGGCGACGGGCTTGGCGATGGTGACGGCGACGGCGACGGTGATGGCGACGGCGACGGTGATGGCGACGGTGACGGTGACGGCGACGGCGACGGTGAAGGCGACGGCGACGGTGAAGGCGATGGAGTTGGGCCACCTGGCTGTAACTCAAAAGCACCGACGTCAGTGCCGTCCGACGCGTTCGCTGCCGCCGCGTCGTCGAACGACCGCG
>CBFGMX010000117.1:0-16364 GCA_965649955.1 uncultured bacterium | reverse complement strand
ACAATCAACGGAAAGCTGTTTGAAGTTCCAAAAGGCGCGCGTCTAATCGACGTGTGTCGCGAGAAGGGATTCGATATCCCGTCCTTCTGTTACTACGCCGACCTCGCGCTGCAAGCTTCGTGTCGCATGTGTCTCGTGCGCATCGAAAAGATGCCGAAGCTTCAAACGTCGTGCACCATAACCTGCACCGACGGCATGATCGTCACGACACAGAGCGAAGAAATCGAGAAGGCCCAGCGTGGAATGACCGAGTTTCTGCTGGCCAACCATCCCCTTGATTGCCCCGTTTGCGATCGCGGTGGCGAGTGCGAACTCCAGGAAATGACGTTTGACTGGGGTGGACTCGAGGAACGCTTCACCGAACAGAAAAACTATTACGCCGAGAAATATCTCTCGCCAATGGTCGCGAACGATTCGCAGCGTTGCATCCTGTGCAAGCGCTGCACGCGCGTTTGCGACGAGTGGATGGGCGAGGAAGCAATCGAAGCCGGCGGACGTGGCGCGCACACCGTGATCGGTACGTACATGGGCTGGCTCGACTGTTCGCAGTGTGGAAACTGCATCGAAGTCTGTCCCACCGGAACGCTGCTCGACGCTACTTATCGCCATCAAACACGTCCGTGGGAGTTGGCCCAAACGATCTCGACCTGCAACTTCTGTTCGGACGGTTGCCAGATGTCGCTTGGGTCGCGTGGCGGCGAGGTGATGCGCGTGGTCGCGCGCGATCGTTACGTCAATGGTCTAAACGGCGAGTTCCTGTGTGTGAAAGGCCGGTTTGGTCATCCGTTCGTTAATCACGAAGCACGCATCCGCACACCCCTGATTCGCTACAAGAAAGGCGGTAAGCTGATTCCCGCGACGTGGGACGAAGCGATACGCCACGTCGCCGAACGCCTCGATGCCATCGCCAACGAACACGGTCGAAATGCGATCGGCGTTGCCGGAAGTCCGCGTCTGACGAATGAAGCGCTCTACGTGCTGCACAAGTTTGCGACTGACCTGGTCGGCACCGACAACTACACCGCGACAGACGCGTTCACACTCAAACCATTCTTCGACAACCTCGGCGCTCCGCTCGCCACGCACCGTGACATTCGTTATGCGAAAACGATCCTCTTAATCGGCGGAGAGCCGGAAGAGTTGCAGCCCTTGACCGGCAAACAGATCCGCCAGGCAGTGAGAAACGGCGGCGCGAAACTGATCATCGCCAACCCGGTTAAGATTCGCCTCGTCGAACAGGCCGCGGCTTTTCTGCACATCCGGCCCGGAACTGAAGACGCGATCGCGCTCGCTTTCGCGAACCCTGCCAGCGACGATTTGGCCGCGAAGAAAGCCGGTATTGAGACCAACGAGCTGGAAGCGGTACGAAAGATCATCGGCGACACACAAGGCGACCTGATCGTGATGTTTGGCGGCGAACTCAGCCGCGAAGCGCAGGCCGTCATGGGCCAACTCGCGACCGTCTTTGCCGCGGACGGACGGCGCGTTTTGTTTCATCCACTGCCTTTGTTCAACAACAGCTTCGGTGCGCACGACATGGGAATGATGGATGGAGCGATGACGCCGTCGGAAATGCTGGAAGCTTCCGGCGAAGCGATTCGCGCGATTTATGTTGCGGGCAGTTTCCTGCCGCAACACCTCGAAGGCCACGAAGACGCGCTGGCAAAGCTCGACTTCCTCGTGGTCCAGGAACTCTTCGAAACCGAAACAACGGCGCACGCCGACGTAATTCTGCCCGCGTCGTCCTATGCCGAACAGGACGGCACGTTTACGAACAACGACGGTCTGGTCCAACGCGTGCGACAGTCGATCCCGCCGGTGCACCAATCGAAACCCGACTGGATGATCACTTCACAGCTCGCGAAAGAGCTCGGTTTGGATTTCGGATTCGAGTTCTCCCCCACGACAGTGTTCCGCGAGATTGGCGAGAACGTGCCCGCGTATTCCGGCATGCGCTATCCGTTGTTGAAAGACGAAACTAACCCGATCCAGGCGAAATACAGTGTCCGTGAAACTGACGTCGCAGAAGCGATAGGCGCTGTTCGCAACAGCGTTGAAGCAATGGACGAGACGGGCGAGAAGATTTACGGAACGCCCAAAGTCGGGCACGAGTTGTTCAGGATTGGAAATCTGACGGACAAGGTGCCGCAGTTTCATCTGCTGGCGTCCGGCAATCCGCGACCTGAAACGACGGCGATCTCTCCGCTTTACCAGATCACCGTTGGCCGTTAGCTAATGGATTCACAGACACTGATCGACATCGGTCTCAAGCTCGTAGCCATCACGGTGGCTTTCACTGTCGTACTCCTGATCGTGGCGTACACGGTGCTGGCGGAACGCCGCGTTCTGGGGTTAATTCAGGGGCGGCTTGGTCCAAATCGCGTCGGTCCCGGCGGCATGCTGCAACCGTTCGCAGACCTGCTGAAGTTCATCCTCAAGGAAGACATTGTTCCCGACAAGTCGACGCGCTTCATCTACTTCCTGGCGCCCGTAATCGCCACGATGGCAGCGTTGATGACGATGATCGTCTATCCATTTGGACCAGAGACCCGAATTCCCTTCACTGACATCTCGTTGCCGCTGACGATTGCGCGCTTCGACGTGGGCCTGCTTTACGTTTTGGGCATCACTTCCATCGGCGTTTACGGCATCATGCTGGCCGGTTGGTCGTCGAATAATAAATACAGCTTGATGGGCGGGCTTCGGTCCTCCGCACAGATGATCTCGTACGAACTCGCGCTCGGGCTGAGTCTGATTGGCGTGATCCTGCTGGCGGGTACGTTGGACCTGGCGCAAATCGTGGAAATGCAGTCAGGGTGGCATGGCGCGCGCTGGTTCATCTTTTTCCATCCGGTTGGCTTCGTCATTTATATGATCGCGGCGATTGCCGAAACGAACCGCGTCCCGTTCGACTTGCCTGAGGCGGAAACGGAACTGGTCGCAGGTTTTCACACCGAATACAGCGCGATGAAGTTTGCGCTGTTCTTCCTCGCCGAATACATCAACATGTTCACGGTTTCGATGCTGGCCACGACGCTGTTTCTGGGTGGTTGGAACGTGCCGTTTGCAGAAGACATCTTCGGGCGGGGAACGTTTCTGTTCGGGCTCGTGAGCGCGATCGGATTCATTCTTAAAGTCATCTTCTTTCTGTTTATGTACATCTGGCTGCGCGGGACGCTGCCACGATTTCGCTTCGATCAGTTGATGAACTTTGGTTGGAAGGTCCTGCTGCCTTTTGCGCTGTTCAGCATCTTCCTGACCGCAACGCTGATCTTCCTGTTTCCGGGTTTGTGATGCTGGTTTTACTGTTCATTCTGTTTGCGGGTATGGCGATTGGCTGTGCGCTCGCAGTGGTGGCGCAGCGTAATCCGCTTTACAGCGCGATCTCGCTGATCGGCGTGTTTATTTCGCTGGCGTGTCTTTATGTGATGCTCGCGGCGCCGTTCATCGCGGCGGTGCAGGTGATCGTTTACGCCGGTGCGATCATGGTGCTCGTGGTCTTTGTGATCATGCTGCTCAACGTCGAGGAGGAGGAGCGGCGGCGACAGCGACTCAAGTTCCTGGTTCCCCTGGCCGTGGGTTTGGCCGCTGTGCTGATCGCGGAGGTCGCCTTCATTCTGGTGACGGTGCGGCCATCGCGCTTCACGCCCGCCTCCGAGGGCGCAACGGTTGGACTAACTCATTCGGTGGGATCGGCCCTATTCACGCAGTATCTGCTGCCCTTCGAAATCACATCAATTCTGATACTGATGGCCATAGTCGGCGCGATGACGCTTGCTCGTCGCGGCGGACTACTTTCGCCAAACGCTCGGCTCGTTCCGGGCGCGACCCAACTGCCGCTATCGCTGATCGATTCGACGGTCGGTCATGAAGACACGCGGTCAGTTGAAGCTGACACAACAGAGGAGGCGGCGCGGCTGCTTGGCCTCGAAAATCTTTCGGAACCACCGAAGCGAGATTAAACGCTATGGAACCACAACTCTCATGGTATCTCGCGCTTTCCGCCGTGCTGTTCACTATCGGCGTGACGGGAGTGATCATCAAGCGGAACATCATCGCGATGTTCATGTGCATCGAGCTGATGCTGAATGCCGTGAATCTGACGTTTGTTGCGTTCTCCAGTTTCTTCCAGGATGTAACGGGACAACTGTTCGTCTTCATCGTGATGACGGTAGCCGCGGCAGAAGCGGCAGTGGGCCTGGGAATAATCATCTCCATCTTTCGCAATCGCGAAACGCTGGATGTCGATGAGGCGAGTATTCTGAAGTTGTAATGGAAACCAATCTCCTCAGCGTGATCATCTTCGCGCCACTGGCAGGCGCGGCGATCAATTGGTTTGCCGGGCGGCGTGTGCGCGACGAACGGTTTATCAGTCTCGTCGGCTGCGGCTCTATTGCGATCTCGACTCTGGTCGCGTTCTATCTCGCGTTCAAATCGCACGGGGCGCTCCGAGGCGAGGAGCCTTTGCTCGATCACATCTGGACGTGGCTCTACGTCGGCACGCTTCGCGCTGATTTCGGGCTCGCAATGGATCGGTTGAGCGGCACCTACGCGCTTTTTGTCACCTTCGTCGGACTGCTGATCCACATCTTCGCCGTCGGTTACATGCACGGCGAAGCAGGTTTCTACCGCTTCTTTGCGTATTTGAATCTGTTCATGTTCGCGATGTTGACGCTCGTGCTGGCGAACAACTTCGTGTTGATGTTTGTCGGCTGGGAAGGCGTCGGTCTTTGCTCATACCTGCTTATCGGCTACTACTTCGATCGGAAAGAAGCAGCCGATGCGGCGAAAAAAGCGTTTATCACGAACCGGATCGGCGACTGGGGTTTCATCCTCGGAGTGATACTGACGTTCTTTGTAACCGGGTCCGTCAGTTTCTTTGCGAATCCTGCTGCCGGTGAAGCGGCGCAAACGGCGCTGTCGTTTTTCAGGGACCAGCCGGTTGAACCTTTTACCCTGGGTGCGATCACGGCCGGCGGCGCAACTTCGATCGCCATGCTGTTGTTCATCGGCGCCGCGGGAAAGAGCGCTCAGATTCCGCTTTACGTCTGGCTGCCGGATGCAATGGCCGGACCGACGCCCGTCTCGGCTTTGATTCACGCAGCGACGATGGTAACGGCCGGCGTTTACATGATCGTCCGCTGTTCGGAGATCTTCATACACGCGCCGACTGCGATGTTCATCGTGGCGATCGTCGGCGCGGCGACCGCGCTGTTTGCCGCGACGATTGGCATTGCGCAAAACGACATCAAGAAAGTTCTCGCTTATTCGACGGTTTCGCAGCTCGGTTACATGTTTCTCGCCTGCGGCGTCGGCGCCTTCGTCGCCGCGATCTTCCACGTCATCACGCATGCGTTTTTCAAAGCGTTGCTGTTCCTCGGATCGGGTTCGGTGATTCACGGCATGCACCACGAGCAGGATATGAGGCGAATGGGCAACCTGCGTAAGTACATGCCGGTGACGTTTGTAACGATGTTTATTGGGTGGCTGGCGATCAGCGGTATTCCGATATTTGCCGGGTTCTTCTCGAAGGACGAGATTCTGTGGAAGACGTGGAGCGCCGTCGGAATCGG
This sequence comes from uncultured bacterium, assembly GCA_965649955.1. GTDB lineage: Bacteria > Acidobacteriota > Blastocatellia > Pyrinomonadales > Pyrinomonadaceae > PSRF01. The sequence goes on along the minus strand of CBFGMX010000117.1, from coordinate 10,791 downwards.
TTCTGCCGGCAAGATTCTGTGGGTCGTGGGAGCGATAACTGCGCTGCTGACGGCGATCTACATGACGCGCATGATGGTGATGACCTTCTGGGGTGCTGAGCGATTCGACGCAGCGCATCACACGCCGCATGAGTCTCCGAAGGTCATGACGATCCCGCTGATCGTCCTCGCTATCTTGTCGACCATCGGCGGTTTCATCGGCATTCCTTATGCCTTTGTAAATCGAGATATCAACGTCATCGAGCACACGTTGGAACCCGTCATTGCCCATCTTCCTGTTATTGCCGACCACGCGCATTTAACTGAGGAGCGGCTTTTGGCGCTCGGGTCAGTATTAATCGCACTTCTGGGAATCGGAATCGGCTGGATGTTGTTTAGAAAACGTCCGCTGTTGGAAATGCCGCGAATACTCGAGAACAAGTACTACGTAGACGAGATCTACGACGCGACTTTGATCCGCCCGATCGTCGCGGTATCACGCCAAGGACTCTGGAAGATTTTCGATCTCGGCGTTATCGACGGCCTGCTCCATGGAATCGGCCAGTCTGTAACTGAACTAGGCCGGCTCGCTCGCTACCTGCAAGGGGGATTCGTTCGCGCTTACGCCGCGATCATTCTTATCGGCGCACTGATCCTGATCGGTCTGTTCGCTTATCTCGGATTTCCGGGGGTGAGGCCGTAGCAAATGCCGTATCTACTGACCATTCTGATTCTCATGCCTACGGCGGGCGCGCTGATCGCGGTGCTGTACAGCGTCGTGCTCGGTAAGCGAGAAGAGCATCACAAGTGGATCGCGCTCGCTACCACCGCGCTGACTTTCGCCGTCTCACTACTGCTGATACAGGGCACCGGCGGCGGCTCTGAATTCCGTTTCGAAGAGAACATCAGTTGGATCGGATGGATACGCGCGCGATATCACCTCGGCGTCGACGGCGTCAGTCTGTGGCTGGTGCTGTTGACCACTCTCCTGATGCCGATCGCGATTCTTTCCAGTTGGACCGCCGTTCACAAACGTCAGCTCACGTATTACGTTTTTCTGCTGATACTCGAGTCGGCGATGATAGGCGTCTTCGTGTCGCTCGACTTGTTGCTTTTCTACTTGTTCTTCGAAGCGTCGCTGGTTCCGATGTTCTTCCTGATCGGGATCTGGGGCGGTGAACGGCGTATCTATGCGGCGGTCAAGTTTTTCATCTACACCGCGGTCGGCAGTCTGTTGATGCTCGTCGGAATCATCGCGCTCTATTACACGTATCAGACGTTTGATTACACGATGATCCTGCAGGCGATGACGACGAACCCACTGACGGAACGCGCCGCATTCTGGCTGTTTATCGCGTTCGGCCTGGCGTTCTGCATTAAGGTGCCGGTGTTTCCGTTTCACACGTGGCTGCCCGATGCCCACACCGAAGCGCCAACGGCAGGCTCCGTCATTCTCGCCGCCGTGCTGCTGAAGATGGGAACGTACGGCCTCCTGCGTTTCAATCTCGCGCTCTTTCCGGAAGCGTCGAGAAACTGGGCGCCGGTGTTAATCACTCTGGCGGTGATCGGGATCATTTACGGCGCACTCGTGGCGATGGTCCAACCCGACGTCAAGCGTCTTGTCGCTTACTCGTCGGTCAGTCACATGGGATTTGTAGTGCTCGGGATCTTTTCTTTCACCGAAATCGGCATGCAGGGCGCGCTCTATCAAATGCTGAATCACGGCGTTTCGACCGGCGCGCTATTTCTTTTCGTCGGCTTCATTTACGAACGCCGGCACACACGCATGATCAGCGAGTTTGGCGGTCTCGCCACGCCGATGCCGTGGTTTGCGACGCTTTTTGTGATCGCGTCGCTCTCGTCAATCGGGCTGCCGTTTTTGAACGGATTTGTCGGCGAGTTTCTGATCCTGACGGGTATGTGGACGTCGAGTTTCAGCCGTTCATGGATCGTGACTATGCTCGCCGCCACCGGCGTCATCTGGTCGGCGGTTTACATGTTATGGATGTTGCAGCGCGTCCTCTTTGGTGAGACCACAAACCAGGAAAACTCACGACTCCGCGATCTCAACACTCGCGAGCTCGGGCTGATACTGCCGCTGATGCTGCTGATGCTTTTTATGGGCGTTTACCCCCGCCCGTTTCTAGACCGTTCAAAGGCAGCCGTGGAATTCATTCGAGCCAGGGTTGTCGGAACTCAGGCCGGTGGCACCTACACGACTGTGAACCTTGATCGCGGGACTGAATGAAACTGTTACTCGCGCAATCAATGATGCCGATAATCAACTGGTCGCTGATCGCGCCCGAAGTAATCGTCTGCGCCGCTGCCGTGACCGTCATGCTGGTGGACGCCTTCGCGCGTCCGACGCAGCGCTGGATCACCGGCGGTATTTCAATGGCCGGAATCTTCGCCGCCGCAGTCGCGACTGTTTGGCTGTGGGCGTCCGGCACAGCTTCGTTCGACGCGTTCAACGGCATGATCGTGCTCGACGAGCTACGGCTCGGGTTCACGCTGATCTTCCTGCTCGTATCGTTTCTGACGCTGTTGATTGCAAACGTCTGGGTTGACGGAGAACACCTTCCTGCCGGTGAGTTTCATTCGCTGCTTTTGTTTGCGACGGTCGGCATGATGTTGATGGCTTCGGGTAACGATCTGGTAATCGTTTTTCTGGGTCTCGAAATCCTGTCGATTGCCACCTACGTGATGGCGGGATTCCGGCGCACCGACGTGCGGTCAAACGAGTCGTCACTCAAGTACTTCATTCTCGGTTCCTTCTCTTCCGCGTTTCTGCTCTACGGCATCGCGCTCATCTACGGCGCGACCTCGATAGCCGAACCGGCAGCAGGCGGAAGCTTGAGCCGGGTCGTTCCGGGGACGACGAACATCGCGGAGCTTGCGAGCCGCGTGAACGATGCGCAGTATCCCGCGTTGCTTTTTGCGGGCGTGGCGATGCTGTTTGTCGGGTTCGGTTTCAAGATCGCGACCGCTCCGTTTCACATCTGGACCCCGGATGTTTACGAAGGCGCACCGACGCCGGTCACGGCCTTTATGGCGGCTGGGCCAAAGGCGGCTGGTTTCGCTTCGTTCATGCGTGTGTTTGTGTTCGGGTTGCCGTTTGTCGTCTCGTCATACAGCAACGCGGGCGGCAATCTGCATCAGGCGTGGGTCGGCGCGCTCGTCGTCATGGCAATACTCACGATGACACTCGGCAACGTCGTCGCGATCGTCCAGAACAACGTCAAACGGATGCTTGCGTATTCGTCGATTGCGCATGCGGGATATGCGTTGGTCGGTTGCATCGCAGCAGGCGCAGCCAGCGATCCCACGCAACGCAACGGCGCAATCACGGCTGTGATGTTCTACCTGTTGACGTATGCAGTGATGAACATCGGCGCTTTTGCGGTGGTGCAGTTGATCGCTCGCAGTGGCGACCGACGCACGTCGGTTGAGGACTACAGCGGGATTGGATTCGACTCGCCGGTGCTTGCGTTTTCGTTAAGTCTGTTCCTGCTCAGTCTGTTGGGAATGCCGCTCACGGCAGGTTTCATGGGCAAGGTAATGGTATTCGGCGCCGCCATCGAACAGAAGATGTATCCGCTGGTAGTGATTGGCGTGCTTAACACCGCCGTGTCCGCTTACTACTACCTGCGGCTGATCATCGTTATGTTTTTCGGCGATCGAACAACGGTCTGGATGGCGCCGCGAATTCCAGCGAGCGTCGGGCTGGCGCTGATAATCACAGTCCTGGGCGTGTTGTATCTCGGCATATTCCCGGGCCGGGTCATCAACGGCCTCCAGACGAGGATCGAATCTCAGTTCTTTACTAAGGAACTCTCGAGTAACAAGAGAGAGTGAGTGTTCCAAATGCTTTCTTTGCGTCTTTGCGCCTTTGCGGGAGAATTTCTGAACAGAACAGTGTGACTGCCGAAAGCTACGCGCAACAGATCCGGGAAAAACTTGGCGAAACCTGGCTACCGCGAATCTATCGCGACCGGATCCTGCGCCTGCGCACGCGCTCCTATCATTTTGAGACAGCAAACCCCAAGGCGCGCATCGATATTCAACACACATTGCTCGGCGTTGAACTCAAAATCGGACGCTGGCGGCTTTTGTGCCCGGATCTCGCGACCGCGAGATACCTGTCGGTCTTCGCCCGAATCGGTGTTTCTGACGTTGCCGTACCCTACGACATCACAAAGATTTCACGGGTAGCAGACGAATTGGAGTCGTCGTGGTATAGAATGTTACTGCTGGTTGAACAGGAAGCCGGCAAAGAAGTCCCAAGGGTCCGAAGCCGGTTGCGTGGCCTGTTAATTGCTCAGGTTCGAGAGGAAATCACGACCGCAGGCGCGGGAAGCAAAATGCCGGAGTTTAAGAAGAAGTAGCAGAACCCCCAGACAGAGTTTAACGACACGACCGATGAGCCAAGACCTAATTCCATTCCCCTTCACTCAACAGACTTTTTGCCGTTATGAGCCGGTCGCGCAGCGCATCGACAAAGTGCGCGTTCTGGTGATTGACTGCCTGCTTCGCGACGAAAGCGATCTGTCGGATATAGCGCGCAACGACTGGGGCCAGATGCTGGCCGCGGAAATGAAGCGCGAGCGTCTGATTGCGGGCATGGCCGCCGAAAACATTCTGAACAACATCTCGCGACTGGTGAAAGAGCCAACGACCGAGGTCGCCCACGTTTCGGAAGTCGCCGAAGCCGCCGCGCAGTTTCGACCTGAGGCCATCGTCGTCAGCGGCACGCTGCGAGACTTCGATTACTACCAGCAATCGATCCTCGACAGCTTCGGCCGCTTCATTCGGAAAACAAAAACTCCGGTGCTCGCAATCTGCGGCGGACACCAGTTGGTGGGTCTCAGTTTTGGCGCTCGTGTGATCACACTCGACAAACTCGAACAACACGAGCAGCGCCTCGATCGGCCACACGAGTATCAATATCGTTTTGTTCGCATCACGGATCCTGACGATCCGATCTTCGAGCACATCGCGGTCGATTGCGAGCCTGACGGCGAACCCTCCGGAGACGGATCGAAAGCTGCGCGCATTCTGCGCGTGTGGCAAAACCATGGTTTGCAGCTCGATCGCGTCCCGGAAGGATTCAAGCTGCTGGCGACTTCGTATCTCTGTCGTAACCAGATGATGGTGAAACGCGGCGGAGGCCAACTCATCTACACCGTGCAGTTTCACCTCGAAAAGTCTTTTGAAGACTGGAATAAGAACCGCACGCGCTGGGAACACCCGAACGAATCGCGCGACGGCCGCATACTTTTCGAAAACTTCCTGCTCATGGCCGCGCGGTAGCGATTGAATCCGTTAACCGCCAAAACTTTGGTCCGGGCTGCTCACGAGTTGGCTGCCCGCGACGAAATGCTCGCCTGGATCCTCGCCACTTACGGCGCGCCACCAATGTGGCGACGACCCGCGGGATTCTCAACCCTCGTCCACATCATCCTTGAACAGCAGGTGTCGCTGAAGTCGGCGAAGGCTATGCTGATTCGACTTCAATCCGCCATCGATCCGTTCAGTCCCGAACGTTTTGTTGAACTAGGTGAGACTCATTTACGCAGTTTAGGAGTCACACGGCAAAAATCCGCGTATCTGGTCCACCTTTCGAATTCCATCCTGAACGGCGAATTGAGTATTGCCGGCCTCTCGCGGGTCTCTGATGACGAGGTGAGGACGAAACTAACGAGGATCAAAGGGATCGGATCGTGGAGCGCCGATGTCTACCTGTTGATGGCGATGCGGCGCGGAGACATCTGGCCGGCTGGTGACCTGGCGCTGGCAGTGGCGGCGCAGAATCTACTGCGTCTGGAAAAAAGACCGACACCGGATGAGCTCGAAGCGATCGCCGAGAAGTGGCGGCCGTATCGTGCCGTCGCCGCTCGTATGCTGTGGCAGCATTATCTGGGTAAGAAATCCGTGTAGTCTGTGGTTCCCTACTTTGCGATCGTAGAGGTCGTCGTCGTTGGCACCGACATTCCTGGCACTGCTTGTTCGCCAACGTTTTCCATCGTCAATTCGATCAAATCGTCAACCACGGCTTTCAGATCGTTTGTCTCACGATAGATTTGAAGCTGGCGGTCCGCCGACGTACCGCGGTCGAGAATCGTGTGAATGTGATCGATCTCTTTTCTCGATCCAAGCTCATCAACCACGTCATCCACAAACTCGAGCAGTTCGAGCACCAGATCGCGCACCGGGACTTCGGTCTGTTTCCCGAAATCGATCAGTTTGCCTTCGAGCCCGTACCGCACGGCGCGCCACTTGTTCTCCTGGACCAACATGCGCCGGTAGAGCCGAAAGCCGAGGTTCTTATCGATCAGGCTATTCAACTTCGCCACGATCGCCTGGAACAGGGCCGCGATAGCAATCGTGTCGTCAACGCGTGTCGGAATGTCGCAAACACGAAACTCCAGAGTCGGGAAGTACGGGTGCGGGCGGATGTCCCACCAGATCTTCTTTCCGTCGTTGATGCAACGGGTCTTGATCAGCAGATCGACGTAACGTTGAAACGCGCCGTAGGAGTCGAAGTGATCCGGAATGTCAGTGCGGGGAAACTGTTTGAAGACTTCCGTTCGATACGATTTGAGGCCCGTGTTGTGGCCCATCCAGAACGGCGACGACGTCGATAGCGCCAGCACGTGCGGCAGGAAATAACGCGCCGCATTCATGATGTGGATCGCGCGTTCACGATCCGCCATTCCGACGTGCACGTGCAATCCGAAGATCAACAGCGACCGGGCAACTGTCTGAAGTTCTTGCACCAGCAACTCGTAGCGTTCGTCGTCGAAAATCTTCTGGTCCTGCCACCGCGAGATCGGGTGGGTTGAAGCTGCGACGATCACCAGCCCGTTCTTCCTGGCGAGCCCGGCGATGATGCTACGCAAGCGCGTGATGTCGGCGCGTGCTTCTTGGATGTTCCGGCAGATACCAGTACCGACTTCGACCATCGACTGGATCATTTCCGGTTTGATCTGCTCGCCGAGAAGCATCTTGCCCTCTTCGAGGATCTCGGCGACGTGCGAGCGCAACTCGCGTGTCTGCGGATCGACGATCTGGAACTCCTCTTCAATTCCGAGCGTGAATTGATCGAACATTTGTCCTCTCAGTCTAACTATCGAGTTTACCTGGTGGTCAGGTGTTTCGCGATCATTTGCCAGTCGGGCCTGACCTTGCCCCAAAACTCATGCCGCAAATGCTTGAACGCGCTTCCGGGTGAATGGACCGGACTGTACAGATCGAAGTGTACGTACCACGTCCGTGGCTCACCTTCCTGAAACAGAAAATGCAGCACGACCGCGCCTCTTCGTCTCTCGTAAAAACCGCCGGTCGTGTCCTTGTGATTAGCCATCAACCGCGTGAAGTCTCGACGCCGCATCAATGTCGACTCGATCATGGGCCAGGCCTCGAACTCCAGACCCACGCCGCCTTCGCCGTACACGTTTTTAACGCGTTTCACGACGTGCCACAGTCCCTTCACGTGCATTCGATCCAGCAACAGCAACATCGCCTGTTGCTTATCAACGGGCCATGAATCGAACGCAGCAGCGTCGGTCGGCGCTCCCCACAGTCCGGCGAGCTTCCCCTGCAGAAGTTCGCGTGTGTCGTAAGTCAGATCATCCCATCTGAGCGGGCTGGTTGCAGCAGCGGGTCTAATCATTTTTCGAAACTTCTCGCTCGAGCGTCGCACGCACTTCGTCGGGAACGTCGTGAAACCTCAGACCCACACCCTGTCCGGGGTTGCTGTAGATAACCTCCGCGTTGCAAATGACCTGCACGTCATTGCGAAAGGGTATCCGCACCATGAGAAACGCGCCCTCGGGAATGTTTGCCTGCGTGTTCATGTACAGTCCACCGAGACTGATGTCTTTTGTACTGGCGATGCCGGTAACGTCCTGCCCGTCGAAAAACACGTCCACGATCAGCCGCGAACGGTCGTGCGCCCGGCGCTCCTCCTGCGATTGAAATCCTTCCTCGACGTCGTCGGTCACGGCCTGCTCTCCTCTCGGTGGGGACTAAGATAGCCCTTGAATTGTACTCGTTTTCGCTATTTTTGGCTGATGATGTAGGTGGGCACCATGCCACCGCCCGAACTAACGTTTGCGAGTTCAGTCGCGGACAGCCTCGTGAAGGCGGAGCCTACCTTGCCATTGAATAACAGCGGGTCGAGATCCACCAACTGCTCCGCAAACTCGATGCGGCCGTCTGCGGTCAACGCGGGAAACGTTTCGCGCGCGGTCGGGACGCGTTCCTGGACCAGGTAGTCGCCGTCGGCGAGTGCGTTCTGAACGGCCTCTTCCCAATCTGCTTGTCCGACGTTCCAACCAATGGTGATGCCGTGGCCGCCGTAATCGTCATTTGGTTTCAGTACGAGGCGCTCGCTGTTCTTGCGAATGAACTCGAGCAGGTCGACGGTGCGGTCGTGACTTTGAGTTCGATAGTTTGACTGCTCGTCTCTGACGATGCGCGTCCAGGGAACGTGTGCGTGGATCGCGTCGAGTTCTCTTTGCGTGAACAGGTTCGCGTATTTGCCGTCGGTGAGTACCGCGAACAGCGCCTTCTTGTGAATCAGCTTCGAGCGAAAACTGTTGACCATGCAGATCGCACCCGCGCGGTACGCGTCGAGCAGCGCCGGGTAGTCGTTCATGATCGGTAAGTACTCGTTCACCAGCAGGCGCTTGTAAACGATGTCGATCCGTTGACCGGCGAAACTCAGAACCCCGTTTTTGAATTCAAGTTCCTGTGGCGTGCAGATGATCGATGGATAACCCGCCTGTTCGAAAAACTCGCGGAAGAGTTCAAACTCCTTCACTGTCGGTACGCCTGCGAGATCTACGATCGCGATGCATGGAACACGTTCCGGCTTACGGCCCAAAGACTCTTCATACGACTCGAGGAGAACCTCCAACATAAAACGCCGTCCGTAAAGCGCGCGCAGGTTGTAGTCTGCCGAAAACTCTTTCATCACCGGCAAGCTGGAAAAGATGTCGTAGGCGGCGTCCGCGTAAGCAATGCCGGCAGGACTCTCCCCGTTCAGTTCGACAAAACTATAGGCGGATTCGGTCAGGAAGGAATCGAGTCGCGAGGTTGGCGACACGGCGGTGTAACCGGGATCGATAGTGACCAATTCGCGTTCGATATGCGTCAATCCCAGGTCGTCAACCATCCTGCTATCGGCGACAGCCGCATCCTTCACTTTCTGAATCGCCGACCAGACAGTCTCGCAAATGCGGCAGATCCGCGCGAAGTCGGTTTCGGAAACAAAATGCGGACGCAAATAGGGCGACAATCGTCTGCCGCCGAAGATGAGTCTCGCGCGCTCGAGGCCTTCGTCGAGCATGGCCCGCGACTCTTCAGCCAGATCGTTATTTGCGAGTAGTTGGTGATACCGCGCAACAGCTTCGGGGAACATGGGCGGTAAGGTTAACACACGCCCGTAGCATCCGTGTAAGGAGGGATCTATTGTTTTTTCTTCGCGGGATTTGACACGGTCACCGTGCGTTTTTGCTTGTTGCGCATGACTTCAAACGTCAACGTCGTGGGCTGATTTGCCGGGGACAAGAAGGGCCGTCGCCACACGGTCTGGCCGTTGATCGACTGGATGACGTCGCCCGGTTGGAGTCCCGCTTCGAAAGCAGGGGTCGAGGGTTCGACATAGACGACGAGCAGCCCGGCGGTCGTTCCGAGTTGCGAGGCTACGGGTGCTCGCAGAGTAATGGTTTCGATGCCCTGCTCCATCAAGGAAACAAAGCCATCGGATCTCGACCTACGAAGACGAGATCTTAAACCATGACCGGAATCCAACATCCCGCTCAACTTCACGTCGAGCGCTTCCTCAACCGCACGGTCCGGACGCGCTACCGTGAACGAGACTTGACTACCTGGACCAGCCTGCTCGAGGAACCACGTGAAGTCATCCTTGTTCTCGATTGTCTTGTCGTTAACTTTGAGAATGACATCACCCGCACGCAACGCCGCCTTGGCTGCCGGACTATCGGGAATGATTGCAGTCACCAGGATGCCACGATGATCATAGGCGAGCGCCGCGGCCCGTTCGGGTATCCACCCGTGATTAAGCATTTGATCCACTTTTAGCTCGGCGACGGCCTCGCCTCTCACACCGAGATACGGCTTGGGAACACTCGCTTGTCGCGCAAGCACACGTTCCGCGGCGCGACGAATCATAGCTACCGGCAGAACACTCGCTTCCCCTCCCTCGAGACCGTTCACGATGCCAAGAGTTTCACCGGCGTCATTGACAGCAACACCGCCGACGACGGCCTGCGAAAGACGAGGCGAACTGACTTTGAAGCGCGCAATTCCTCCCGATGGCGCGCGACGCACGTCAAACACTCGTCCCTCCGTCGCGCCGAGGCGCACGTAAAGACCAGAGTTCAATAACCCACGTTGGCCCGTGACCGGTTCGGGACTAAACAATCGCACGTTCGCGCCATTGTCGATTGGTTCTTCTTTGATCGTGCCTGCCGCCGCCGGGTTTTTGTCGACGAGCTTCAGGATCGAAAGACCGGTAACTGCGTCAAGTCCAACATACTTCGAGAGGAGTTGTTTTCCGTCAGATCCGATCACCGTCACATCCGGTGGCGCAAACGCAGTAAATCCAAAATCAGACGGCCCGACAAATCCCGACAAACCGAGTTCGATGTCGGCTTCGGGTAACCAGGCCGCTATCGTCTCGCCGTCGTCCATCGCGACTCCGGCGATAACGTTTGTGTGAACGTCGTCCATCAGCTTGAAGGGTGAGTCGAGACTGGAAATCGCCTGCGCCTGTTGTTCTGATCG
>CBFGMX010000116.1:0-16390 GCA_965649955.1 uncultured bacterium | reverse complement strand
CCCGAGCGTATGAAAGATGATCGGAGTTCCCGCCAGTTGCAGAAACTGCTTCGGCTGATCGCTCGCCATCCGGCTGCCCGTTCCGGCGGCGGCAATGATCGCGGTGTTCATTGAGAGGAAACCGGGTCTGGAAGAAACACGGCTAACACGGATTTGATTAGCTTACTACCACCGGCGTCAGCTCTCGGTGATTGGCTCGGTGTCGGTGATACGCACTGGACCCGGAGCACTGCGCGAGTCACGCATCTGCCGGCGCGAACTGCCGTTCGTTCGGTGAATATCGCTGTGCCCGCCATTCTCCGATTCTTCCCAGAGACGACCGAAGATCATCTTGCCGGCTGTTGTTTGCAGCACGCTGGTCACGGCGATGTCGGCGTTCTTGCCGATCAGCCGGCGCGCATTGTCCACCACCACCATCGTGCCGTCGTCGAGATAGGCCACTCCCTGGTTGTATTCCTTTCCTTCCTTGAGGATGAATACTCGCATCGCCTCGCCGGGCAACACTACCGGCTTGAGCGCGTTGGCCAGTTCGTTGATGTTGAGCACGCTGACGCCGCGCAACTGGGAGACCTTATTCAAGTTGAAGTCGTTGGTGACGATGACTGCGTCGAGCTGTTTGCCGAGTTCGATCAACTTCAAGTCGACTTCGCGCACTGAGGGAAAATCTGTCTCGACGATTTGAATGTCGAGTGAACTGTTGTTCTGAAGGCGGTTCAACATGTCCAGCCCTCGCCGCCCGCGCTGGCGCTTGGACGAGTCGGGTGAATCAGCCACCTGTTGCAGTTCGCGAAGGATGAACTGGGGAATGATTAGCGACCCGGTAAGAAACCCGGTCTCCGCGACGTCGGCGATGCGACCGTCGATGATCACGGAAGTGTCGAGGATCTTTAAGTCGCGTCTGGCAACCTTGTCGCTGAAAATCCCGCCCAGTGCGGAAAGGTCGAGGTAGTCTCCTTTGGCAGCGCCGACCATCAACCCGACGTAGGCCATAAAGAACGTCAGGGAGAGCGTTATGAAAGTCTTCGCCGCCGGCGCGACAGCCATCGATTCCTGTCGACTGATCAGTGATCCGATCAGGTAAGCTCCAATGATTCCCAGAATCGAACCAACGGCCGCGCCAATCAGAGTTTTCAGCGATGCACGGCGAATCCGCATTTCAAACAGAATGATGCAGATCGCGATCAGAGCACCCAACCCTGCGGAGATCCAAGGAGTCTCCTTGGCTACTGGTCTGAGGATGTATCCTGCCGCTATCAAGATTGCCGTAAATATAAGTCGTATGAGAACGACATCGGCATGCATAATGAAGGCATACTACCACGCCAATATCCGCACGTCACGGCAAATCCTTGGCCATTCACGGGTGCTTGCGGGTTGTGGAAACAAGCGCTTAAATGGGCGACATGAGTAGACCAATTCTGACTATTTTGTTACTGGCCTTCGTGGCTGCGATCGGTTCGATCGTGCCGGCTCAGGAGGCCCAAAAGCCGCCGACGTTGCGTTACAAAGTCCCGGCCGGATGGGTTGAAGAGGAAAGAAGTTCGAGCATGCGCGTGGCCCAGTACAAACTGCCGCGCAAGGAGGGAGACACCGAAGACGCGTCGCTCGTTCTTTACTATTTTGGAAAGGGCCAGGGAGGGTCGGCGGCCGCGAATGTCGAACGTTGGGCCAGCCAGATGCAGCAAGCGGACGGATCAAAAGCCAAGATCACTGAAGAAAGTTTCACCGCAAACGGACTTAAGGTGACGGTGGTTGACGGCACCGGCACTTACGTTGCGGAGACAGCGCCTGGAAGTGGGGAGTTCCTCAACAAGCCCGGTTTCCGTATGCGCGCCGCGGTAATCGAGACGCCAAACGGATCGTATTACGTGAAACTGGTCGGTCCGGAGAAGACCGTGACGCAGTGGAACGAAGCTTTTGTGAGTTATTTGAAGTCTTTTGAATTCAAATAATCGGCGTTATTTGTAGCGGTAAGTAATGCGACCTCGCGACAAGTCGTAAGGCGACATTTCCACGCTCACGCGATCGCCCACCAGAATCCGGATGCGATTCTTGCGCATCTTGCCGGAAATGGCGGCCAACACCACGTGCTCGCTGTTATCAAGACGTACTTTGAAAAAGGCGTTGGGCTGTTTATCGATGATAACGCCCTCGGCCGGAATAAGGTCTTCTGCTGCCAATTAGTTTCTCCTCGGGGGACTGAACTCGACGTTTAAGAACGTCGCACAATAGCACACGCACTACTAAAACGCCCACTCCGCTGTTTTTGAACCCGTTCAAAAATCTCTTGACAGGCCCTCCGAAGAGGCGTACGCTGCCGTCTAGTTGAACGTGTTCAAAATTCGGTTAGGAGGCGGAACATGACTATCGGAATCAGCACCTACCTCGTTTACCTCGCCATCAGCATCGCGCTGACCATCTGGGTGGCGCGCACGCTCCATAAAAACGGACGCGTCTTCCTCGTCGACGTCTTCCACGGCAACGAAAATCTCGCCGACTCCGTCAATCACCTGCTCGTCGTCGGCTTTTACCTGATCAACTTTGGCTACGTCAGCCTCGCGTTGAAACTCGGTTACGAGGTCACCACCGCGCAGGAAGGAATTGAGGCACTCTCGGTGAAGGTCGGCATGGTACTGCTGGTCCTGGGCGCCATGCATTTCTTCAACCTCTTTATCTTTAGCCGCATGCGACGACGCTCCCAGCTCCGTCACGACGAGCATCCTCCGGTAACCCCCGACTCTTTTACGCCAGTCGAACAGGAGGCGTGAATATGCTTGCACTGACTGTGCTCTACGATCCGAACTGCGGCTTGTGCCGGCGTGCACATGAATGGCTCGCCGAGCAAACGAAGCTCGTGGAACTCATCTTCATTCCCTGCGCTTCTGAAGAGGCTCGCAAGCGGTTCCCGCAGCTCGATCACGATCTTTCGAGTAAAGACTTGACCTTGGTTGCGGACGACGGCGCCGTTTATTTCGGTCCAAAAGCCTGGTTGATGGTACTGTGGTCGCTCACTCGCTACCGCGACTGGTCGTATCGACTGGCGCGGCCCGAGTTGTTGCCGAGCACAAAACGAGTGGTCTCGATGATCTCTCAACATCGATATCAAATCTCGCGCGTTGCAGGCATTTAACGGCTGACAAGATGGCGGCGATGCGCAAAAAGAAAGTGGTCAAAACGGCGAAAGGCGACCAGACCCGCACGCTGATCCTCAACACCGCTCTCGACATCTTTCGCGAGCGAGGTTATGAGCAAACGACGATGCGCGCGATCGCCAAGAAGGCCGGCGTTTCGCTCGGCAACGCCTACTACTACTTTCACTCGAAGGAATATCTGATCCAGGCGTTTTATCAGACGACGCACGACGAACATGTCGCCCTTGCCCTGCCCGCGCTGGAGAAACATGACGACTTGAAGTCACGCCTGCTGACCGTGGTGCAGTTGAAGATCGAGACTCTAAAACCGTATCACCAGTTTGCGGGCGTGCTCTTCAAGACGGCTGCGGATCCGCAGAGTCCGTTGAATCCGTTTGCCGACGAGGCGAACCCGGTGCGACAGGCAAGTATTCAGCTTTTTGAGAAAGTGGTGGACGGCACCAAGGCGCGAATACCGAAAGATTTACGGGCGGAGTTGCCGTATCTGCTTTGGGTTTACCACATGGGGATCATCCTATTTTGGATCCATGACCGATCCCCAAAGCATCGCCGCACTTACCGGCTGATCGATCGCACCGTCGAGATGGTCGAGAGAATGATCCACCTCGCAAGCAATCCATTCATGCGCCCCTTGCGCAAACACGCACTCGCACTGGTGGACGAACTGCGCGACGCCGCCGAGGACATACTCGATAATGATGACGACTGACACGAAGGTCAGTTGCGCAAACCGGTGCGACCATTCGGCGGTTTGTACGTGTTAACATTCCGTCACCATGAAAGCCATACAAGTTGCGCAAACGGGTGGGCCGGAAGTGCTCACGCCCGTCGACCTGCCGCCGCCGAAGCCGAAAGCGAATGAGGCTGTCGTTAAGATCGAGGCTTCGGGCGTTAACTTTATCGACGTTTACTTCCGCGAGGGCCGTTATACCGCACCGCTTCCTTTTATTAATGGACAAGAGGCGGCGGGCACGGTGACAGAAGTCGGAAGTGAGGTGACGAATCTAAAACCCGGCGATCGCGTCGCTTACACGAGCGCGCTCGGCAGTTACGCTGAGTACGCGGCTGTTCCCGCGGCACGTCTGGTGAAGATTCCTGACGCGTTAAGTTTCGAACAGGCGGCTGCGGCGATGCTCCAGGGCATGACAGCGCATTACCTCTTGTTCAGCACTTACAAGTTGCAGAAAGGCGAAACAGCTCTCGTACATGCGGCCGCGGGAGGCGTCGGATCGTTGCTGGTCCAGATGGCGAAGAAGATCGGAGCGCGCGTGATCGCCACTGCGGGAACCGAAGAAAAAGCGCAACTCGCGCGCGACGCCGGCGCCGACGAATGCATCGTCTACACGCAAGCAGATTTCGAAACTGAAACTCGCCGGCTGACGAGCGACGAGGGCGTGCACGTTGTTTACGACGGCGTCGGCAAGGCTACTTTCGAAAAGGACCTGAACGTGTTGAGACCACGTGGGTATCTGGTCTTGTTTGGCGGCGCGAGTGGCGCGGTTCCGCCGTTCGATCTGATCAAACTTTCGCAAAAGGGATCGCTTTACGTTACGCGTCCCACGCTGAATCACTATACAGCGACTCGGGAAGAGCTCGAGTGGCGCGCTACCGAAGTGTTGCAGATGATCGTCGACGGCGATCTAAAACTGCGCGTCCACCACGTCTATCCGTTGGCTGAAGCGGCGCAGGCCCATCGCGATCTGGAAGGAAGAAAAACGACCGGCAAGTTGCTGTTGAAGCCATAAAGGCCGCGTCATCCGTCTCTCTAGCCGGCTAGGTGAGCGCAAATAGAAGTATCGCAGACGCAGTCCCGTCCATCGTTGGCTCGTTCGTCGAATAGTCGTTGACATCGTCGTGATAGACGGCACGCTCATCCTGAAACGGTGCGAATGGATCGGGCTCTCTGATCGACACGCCCCGCAAACTTTGAAAGACCTTTCGATAAACTGGTCCATCCACCATCCCACCGCGCACCGGGCGCTTCATCAGCACGTTGGGGAAAAGATGCACGTCGCGCGGGTAGACACCGTCCGCGGGAATGCCGGTGAACATTGAAACGCCCCACGGATTCCGGCCCAGCAACCAATCGATCTGCTTAGCAAGAAACTCGCTATATCGAGTATCACCAGTCATTCGCTGGTGAAGCAAAACTTGTGTTGCGAGTGCCACTGCGAGGTTGTTCGAACACCAGATGAATGGCACACCGATCCCGTAAGGGTTGCTGTGTCCTTGTTCGACGGTTCGCTCAATTCCGTCGCGATAAAACGCCGCCAGTTGTTTCTGGGTACGCACATCAACGAGGTCATAAAGTCGAAAGTGCCCGATGTTCATGAACGGATAGTATTGGTAATGCCCCGTTTCCTGTTTGCCCATCCATGATTCACTACCCGCAAGCAGCGCATACCGTTTGGCGTCGCGTAGATATTGCTGGTTTTTAGTGGCGCGAAAGAGTTCCGCGGCGCCCCATTCCATGTCGTCGGCCCACGTTGTCTCGGCATAGCGATATGGTGCGCCATACGAATTGCCCTGTTGCACGCCCTCCTTCTTCCGGCCCAACTCGTAAACTTCCTTGCCAGCCTGAAGCAGTCGTTTGGCAAATGGTTCGAGGTGGGCGATTTTGTTGAATACCTGATAGCCGAGGGCCATCGCAGCGGCATAGCGACCGGCAAGATTCGCCACCCCAGTCGATTCACTTTGATACTGCTTCAATCCCTGCGGCTTGCCATCCGCGAAATAGACCACGCGATAACTCCCCGGTCCCCAGCCATAATCAACCGTCTCATTCTGCGGTAGACGAAAACCCTTATGATCCCGATCATCTGCGACCTGGTGGTAAAGGTGGTCCGGTTTTGGATGCAACCGCAACATCCACTCCAGTCCCCATCGCGCCTCATCCAGAACGTCCTCCATGTAGAAGGAGGGGCGTTGCTCCGGACGGATGTACGGTTGGCCCAGACTGTTGAATTCATCTGTAAAAAATGCGTGGTCTTTTGGTTTAGGTTCGACCAGTTGGTACGCGAGCAGCATCTGGGCGGTTGCGTTGCTCGAGGTCAGTAGATACTTCAGTTGATCGCCGGCATCGTGCCATCCGCCAGACGCGTTGACATACGTCCCCGCCGGTTCCGGTCCAAACGCCGTACGGCCGTCGAAACTGTGACAGACGGCGTCGACGAAGGGGTTGTAACCACATCGTTGCTGACGCATGAACTCGAGTAGTTGGTCGGGAATGTCGCGATACGCAAAGATGGCGATAGTGAAAGGTCGTGATTTCGCGGACCCGGCCTCGATGACGTAACGGCCTTCAATCGTAAGCCGCGAGAAATCCAATTCTCCATATCGAGCGAACTGTCCCCACCCGCCGGCAAGGACGTCGACCTTACCCGAAAATACCAGCGCGCCGGACTCGACATTGAATATGCGGAACTCAGCCGGCAGCGGACCGTTGCCAAAAACAATGGCAGTCTTGGCGCCTCCGACGGTAAAACCAATCTGATTTACGCGGATATAGACTTGATCCTGTTGCGGACACACGCGAGGCGCCAGACTGACCAACAGCGCCAGGCAAGCAAGAACGCGAATCATTTCAGCTTAGGCGACAAAAAATCTTGACAGGGTTTTTACGACCCGCCTATAGTAACCGAGGTCATGAGTAGCACTCGTACATTTTTCTACTTCGCCTTTACCTACCGCTCCTTCTTTTTTAAGGAGAGCGGCCGGGCGACGTGCGAAAACGATGTGCTGACAACCTGAGAAAAAAGCACAAACACCTTCAAACGAGCCAGCCGCGATCCTAAAAAATCGCGGCTGGTTTTTTTGTTTACGTCCGGAGCACGAACCATGGATATCGAACACTGGCGCAAAGAAATTGACGAAGTCGACGTCGAACTGCTTCGACTGCTCAACGTGCGAGCACGTCTTGCACTGAAGGTCGGTGCCCTCAAAAAAGCGGCCGCCTTGCCGATTGTAGACCTCGACCGCGAACGGCTCGTGCTGCAGCGGCTGCAGGAACTTAACAGCGGCCCGCTCGACGGGCGCGCCGTCGACAAACTCTTCCGCCGCATCATTCGCGAATCGAAACGCATCGAGTCGGTAAGTCTGAGCTACAGCGGAAATGGAAACGCCTAAACAAAAACCTCGAGTTGCGTTCCAGGGCGAACGCGGCGCATTCAGCGAAGAAGCCGCACTCAAGCTGCTGGACGAAGAGATCGAACTCGTGCCGCAAAGAACGTTTGCCGCACTATTCGACAGCTTGCGAGCCGGCGTCGCCGACTATCTTGTCGCTCCGGTCGAAAACAGTATCGCCGGAGTCGTGCAACCTTCCGTCAGCGCGATCCGCGCAAGCTCGCTCGTTATTCTCAACGAACTCGAACTCCAGATCGACCAACATTTGATCGGCTATCCCGGCGCCACATTTGACGCGGTCGAAACGGTGCAGTCGCATCCGATGGCCATCGCGCAATGCCAACGTTTCTTCGAACGACATCCGCGGATCAAGGCGATCGTCGCCGATGACACCGCCGGAAGCGTCGCCGAAGTCATGAAACAAAAGGAACCAAAACTTGCAGCCATAGCCGGACGCCATGCGGCGGAAGTCTACGGCGGCGTGATCATTCTCGAAAGCATTCAGGACCACCCGAAAAACCACACCCGCTTTGTCCTGTTATCAGTAAAGGAACATGAATCATGATCGTCAACATGCTCAGCACCGCAACCCCGACAGAAATCAACCACATCATCGACCGGATCAAGGAGTGCGGCTTTCAAGCCCACGTAATTCATGGCGAGGAACGGACCATCATCGGGGCTGTCGGCAGCGGCGGCAACCGTTCGGAGATCCAAGCACTCCGCGCGGCGCCAGGTGTTGCCGAAGTGATCCAGATCGCGCATCCGTTCAAACTCGTCAGCCGGCAACTGCGCCAGGCACGCACAGTCGTAGACGTGCGCGGAACAAAAATCGGCGGCGGCGATCTCGTCGTGATCGCCGGACCGTGCTCGGTTGAGTCGGAAGATCAATTAATGGAGACGGCGCGGGCCGTTAAAGCTTCAGGCGCGAGCATGCTGCGTGGCGGCGCGTACAAGCCACGCACGTCGCCATATGATTTTCAGGGACTCGGCGTCGAGGCGCTGCGATTTCTCGCGCAGGCGCGTAAGGAAACAGGCCTGCCAATCGTGACCGAAGTCATGAGCGAGACTGACGTCGATGTCGTTGCCGAGTATGCCGACATGCTTCAGGTCGGTGCGCGCAACATGCAAAACTTTTCGCTGCTGCGAAAGCTTGCTCCCGTGTCGAAGCCGATACTGTTGAAGCGCGGGCCGTCGGCGACCGTGAAAGAGTGGTTGCTCGCCGCCGAATATCTGTTGTCGGGCGGGAATGAGAACGTCGTTTTGTGCGAACGCGGTATCAAGACATTCGAGACGGCGACGCGCAACACGCTCGATCTGGCAGCCGTCGCGCTGGTGAAAGAGTTGTCGCACCTGCCGGTGCTTGCGGATCCGTCACACGGCACGGGAATGCGCAGTTTGATCGCGCCGATGTCGAAAGCCGCGGCAGCTTGCGGCGCCGACGGGTTGATCGTCGAAGTGCATCCGTGT
Source organism: uncultured bacterium (assembly GCA_965649955.1). GTDB lineage: Bacteria > Acidobacteriota > Blastocatellia > Pyrinomonadales > Pyrinomonadaceae > PSRF01. The sequence goes on along the minus strand of CBFGMX010000116.1, from coordinate 7,646 downwards.
CCGGAGCGCGCGCTTTCCGATGGACCACAGTCGCTCGATCTGCCGGGGTTTGATCAGTTGATGAAGGAATTGGGGAAGGCGCCAGTGCGTGAGGCGAAAGCGGCGTAAGCCGCAAAGAAGCACAAGAAACACAAGGTAAACCTAACGTCAAACTCTTGTACTTTTTTATGCCTCTTTGTGGCTAAAACGAATCATTGGTTATCGGGACTGCGCTGCTTGCGTGGCAATTCCTTTTCCGTCTTGATCAGCGTTCCATCGACAGCATTCACAAAGACGTGAGTGACGCCGCCGCTCGTTTCGTCCGCTACCTGGACGTGATAGAACACGACTCCGTCCTTACCCAGTTTGCCAGGTTCCTCCCAACCCTTCGCGCCCAGAGTTGCGAGCAGGACTTTTCCCGGTTGTTGGCTGTTGGCGACCTGGATTGCTTGTTCCATCGGAATACGCGCTAACTTCACCAGCGCTGCCTGCGTGATGGCGCGCGCCTCGAGCTCCAACTCCCTGCGTCGCTCAAACTCTTTAGCGAACTCCGGATCTTTTGCAACGCGCTCTTTAATAGCGTCACTGACGGTTCCCTGACCGGCGGCTAACTCGATCTTCTGTTTCTCCCTCTCTACTTGTTTGTTGCGCTCCTCTTGTTGCGCGGGATCCTGCGCCGCGGTTTCCAGATCGACGCGCATGTTGAACGCGGCGGCGCCTACCGACGGCACCAGCAAGAGGATCGAAACGATGACGAGCAACGTCTTCTTCCAGCGTGTGGTCATTTTCGGTTTGGTTAACAACGACATGATACGGGCCTCCAGAATGTCAGCATCGGCGATGCCTACGGTTGTAGTAACTGAGAGTCGACGCAGAGCCGGCGTGGAGCCGGCGAGTTGGAGCAACGAGCGAGCATAGACTTCGGCGTTCAGGATTCGAGTGGCGACAAGTTCGTCGCAACAGAGTTCGCGGGTCTGTTTGATCCGTCGCCTGAGCAATGCGGCCGCGGGATGAAACGCGAGCGGCAAGTAAAGCAGTTCGTAGATAAAGTTAAGTAGATAGTCGTTTCGAGCGACATGAATGAACTCGTGACCGATCGCGGACGTCAGCAGTTCGGCGTTGCCCTCTCGGAGTAACGTATCAGGCAGGATAATCACCGGCTGAGCGAGTCCCATCGTCACGGGCACGGGCAACGTTTCGGATCGCATAACGCGGATGCGGCGTGAGTCTGTTGCCAGATCGCTTTCGCACTTTTTGATGATGGCGGGGATGTTTTCGTCGGCGCCGAGTTCCAGTGCGTTGCGTTTGATGTTTCGCGTTGTCTGCCACGCCTGGACCAGTTTGAAAATGCGATAGAGAACAAAGATCGCGTAAACGACGAGTAGTGTCAGTGCTAGATCCGTGTTCAACTGAATAACCGACGGAAGCAAGTCGCCATTTGTGGCGATGCCTGCGTCCAGCGATCGGAGTGCAAAAGGCTCGCCAACGAAAACGGGCTCGATGGTCGCAGGTGCTGCGGTTTCAAAATATGCGCGGATGGAGGTCGCCGCAGGAACCAAAAACGCGAGACAGAAGGCGCTTACCCACAGCCGATGGCGATAGCGCGCCGATGAAGATCGCAGCAACCACGCGCCAAGACTGGCGAGCGCTGCAATGAGCGCGATCTGCCAGGCTGCATTGAGTAAAAAGTTGAGCAGCAGTTGACTACTTGTTCTCATCGGCGTCCTCGTCGTTCGACTTTTCTACCAATTGCTGGAGACGGGCGAGCTTTTCCGGCGTCAGGTGTTTGGTTTCGAGCAGACTCATGACCAGACTTTCCGCCGAGCCTCCAAACAGCCGCTCGATCACGTCGTTAACGTGTTTGCCGATCACCTGTTTGCGGCTGACGGCGGGCTTATAGAAATAGGCGCGGTTTTTGAGCGTGCGTTTCGCTTTGCCTTTGCGTTCGAGAATATTGAGCATCGTTTGCACGGTGGTGTAAGCGAGCTCACGTTTGAGCGCCTGTTGGACGGTCTGCACGTTGGCGGGTCCGGTTTCCCAGAGGACGTGCATGATTTCGAGTTCGAGCGGTGTCAGGTTCTCCGACTTTTTGTCCGTCTTGGGCCGCGCCATCGATGTCTCCTAAGTTTTTAGGAGTATAGAGAGGTGATCGCGACTGTGTCAACTAATTTTTTAGGAGACAGTGGGAGTTCCCGCAAAGACGCAAAGACGCTTATTATGCGTCCCGTGTCCAGGAAACAGACTCTCGTCCACACACTGATTTACGGAGTTTGCGGCGGTGTGCTCATCCTCGTGCTCAAGTTGATCGAGTTTCAGTTTCTCATCGTGCAGCACTCGATCGAGATTTACGGCGGCCTGATCGCGCTCCTGTTTGCTGGTGTGGGGATCTGGCTTGGATTGAAGTTGACGCGCCGGAAAGAGGTCGTGGTCCTCAAAGAAGTCCCGGTTCCGACACCAGCTCCGCAGTCGTTCGCTTTGAATGAGACGCGTGTAAAAGACCTCGGCATTACAAAGCGCGAGCTCGAGATTCTCGAACTGATAGCGCAAGGCTTGAGCAATCGCGAGATCGCTGAAAAACTGTTTGTCAGTGAAAACACTGTTAAGACGCATTCGAGCCGCCTGTTCGACAAGCTCAGCGCTAAACGCCGGACGCAGGCGGTGCAGCTCGGAAAGGAACTGGGACTGATCCCATGAGTTTTTGGGTTCGCGCGCTCACCCCAAAGTAGTATTTTCTTAACCGCGGTTCGAAATCACTCGAAAGTATGACGACAACGGAGCGCTCGATGGGTAGGTTGACGCCCGCAGTTCAAACAACCTGACCATTAGGAGGCCTTTTATATATGAAGAAGATAGTTTTAACGTTCGGATTGATCTCGGGCGCCGTCATGTCTGTGTTGATGCTGGCGACGATGCCCTTCGTCGAGCAGATCGGTTTCGACCGCAGCCTGGTCGTCGGTTACACGACCATGGTGCTTGCTTTCCTCCTGGTGTTCTTTGGCATCAGGGCGTATCGCGAGAATGTTGGCGGAGGTTTCATTACCTTCGGCAGGGCATTCAAAGTCGGGATCTTGATCGTGCTCATCTCGTCAGTTTGTTATGTCATCACCTGGGAGTTTGTGTATCACACATGGCTGCCTGATTTTCCTGACAAGTACGCCAACCACCTGCTCGAAAAAGCACGCGCGTCAGGGGCCTCGGCTGAAGAGATCGCGGCGCAGGCCGAGCAGATAAAAAACATGAGATGGATCTTAGAGAATCCTTTCCTGAATGCGGCGGTAGCGTTCCTTGAACCGCTGCCGGTCGGGTTAATAATGACGCTGATCTCGTCGGTTATCCTTAAGAAGCGTCGACCAGAGGAAATCAACGGACCGGAGCAACTGGAACAGCGCACAGCGTGAAGCACTCGTTGTCCGTGTTTGGCTGCGTGTTGTGATAAAGTTGCACCCCGATGTCACTAATGCTTGCGGAGATCGCCGAGCAGCCCGGCGCACTCGAACGCACGATCGCCGCGGAACGCGGCAAGATCACCAAGCTCGCAAACACGTTGAAGTCGCGCGACATCGATCTCATAGTCCTTGTCGCGCGCGGCAGTTCCGATAACGCCGCCCTCTTTGGCCGTTACCTTCTCGAAATCACAACCGGAATTCCCGTTTCGTTGTCGGCGCCCTCGGTCCATACGATCTACGGTGCGCGACTGAAGCTGGACCATGCGCTGGTGGTGGGTGTGTCGCAATCCGGTGAGGGCGAAGATATCAATCGAGTGCTTGAGAACGCGCGTCAGGGTGGCGCTTACACCGTCGGGATCACCAACGAGCCGAATTCGACGATGACCCGATTGGTTGATGAGGCGTTATTGACGCACGGCGGGCGGGAACGTTCGGTTGCGGCGACCAAGACATTTACGGGCCAGATGCTCCTCTTTTATATGTTGGCGGCGGAGCTTTCCACTGGGACGCCCGCGTTTTCGTTCGAGGCGATCCCGGAGTTCGTGGCGCGAGCGCTTGAACAGAAACCCGCGATAGTCGAGTTGGTCCAACGTTATGTCTTCATGGAGAATTGCGTCGTCGTCGGACGTGGATTGGCGTATGCGAATGCGTACGAGTTGGCGTTGAAGTTGATGGAGACGTGCTACGTCGTCGCGGAGCGTTTCTCATCTGCCGACTTCCTTCATGGTCCATTGGCCATGGTCGAACGTCACTTCCCGGTGATCCTGTTCGCACCACCTGGTGTGATGTTGCCGGGCGTGAAGAACCTGATTCAGCGGCTGCGCGAGTTGAAGGCGGACACTCTGGCAATTACCAGCGACCTTGATGCGGCAGCGATGTGTACTCGCGCGATCGTTATGCCACGTGAAATTGACGAGTTTCTCGCGCCGATTCCGTATATCGTCCCCGGCCAACTCTTCGCGGCACTGTTGGCGGAGGCGAAAGGCCTGGACCCGGACGCGCCACGTTCGTTGTCGAAAGTGACGCGCACACTTTAGAGAACCACGATGGAAATCGAACTGAAAGATCGCGCCCAAAATCCGATCTATGCGCAGGTGAAACAACAGATCGAGGCCCACATCGCGAACCAAACCGTCCGCTCCGGCGAGTCGCTTCCCTCACCCGTTGCGCTCGCGCAAAAACTCTCGGTCGACCGGGGTGAAATCCAACGCGCCTACTTTGAACTCGAACAACTCGGACTGATCGTAAAACACACCGGCAAAGACTTTCTTGGCAAACCGAAAGTCGAATATCGCGTGCGTTGATGGGAGGTTCAGTTATGAACCTGAGTGGATCATTGAAAACCGCTCTTGTGATGGTAATCGCCTTCGTCTGTGCTTCGTGCGATCCTTCGTGGAGCGAGTTATAGTTCGCGCGTAAGTCACCCGCCAGCGAGTATGGCCGAGAGGATCAGGTCCAGGAACGGCCGGATGATGAAGCCAACAGGAACGGCGATGATCAATAGTACCAGCGCCATGTTCTTGGACCGGCGTGCTCGCTGGTAGTCGGGATCGTCTGTCACCAAACCGCCAAATCTCACCTGCCACTTGATCAGCAAAACAACCACCACGACAAACGTAATCAGAAAGCCCCAGTAAACCACCGGCAAGAACGGAAGCATACTCAGACCAAGGAAGACGAACATTGCGATAGCGGCAGTTTTGAGATAACTGGCGTCGCTGTACGCACGGTTCGCTTTCTCCTGGCGGTCTGCGATCATTGCCGCCACACCAGGATCGACTGGCGTTGAGCAATAGCGGCACTCGGTCATACTGTCGTTGATCATTTCCTTGCAGTTGGGGCAGCGGAAAGTGCGAGGACTTGCAAGCATCGGTTTTCTCCAGGGTTAAGGATGTAAGAACGGAGCTTCGAAACGTCCGCGGTACTAATAGGGATTAATCATACTATGCAGTCGCTAGAACGTTTAGGCCATGCTGCTGATGCGCCCGCACTTGAGCACCAACTGAAGGCGGCGGATTATACAGATTGTTAAGGTACATGCTACAGTTTTGCCGCATCTACAAAAGGGTAAATTAGACCTTTTGAAACTCAGTAGATCGAACGTCTAAAGATCGTTGTTTTGCGAAAGTGGCGGAATTGGCAGACGCGCCAGACTTAGGATCTGGTACCGAGAGGTGTGGGGGTTCGAGTCCCCCCTTTCGCACCATCAGAACTTAGTTCCGGAATAGTAGAACCCAAGAAAATGAAAACTGAACTCACCGAAGTCTCCCCGACTCGCAAGGAGATCAAAATCGAAATCGAGCCGGCGCAGGTGCGCACCACCTACGACCGGATCAGCGACGAATTCAGTAAGAACGCGAAAGTCCCAGGCTTTCGGCCGGGCCATGCGCCGCGTTCCGTCGTGCGAACGCGCTACAAGAATGAAATAAGGACCGAAGTCCTGCGCGAACTGGTCCCTGACGCAGTCAATAACGCCATCATCGAGCACTCGCTCGACGCCATCAGCGAACCTGACGTCCATTTCGAAAACGAAGAGAGTCTCGATCGACTCGGCGAAGAATCGATAACCGTAAAAGTCGGCGTCGAAGTCGTTCCCGAGGTCGCGCTCGGGGACTACAAAGGACTCGAAGCAACACGTCGCACCAGACCAGTCACCGACGAAGACGTCGATCAGATGATCGAAAACCTGCGCGAGAGTTCTGCCGTGATGGTGCCTGTTGAAGATCGCGCTTCAGAGTTAGGAGATACGGTAACGATCAACGCGCGCGGCAACGAGCTCGGACCCGACGGCGAGAAAGTCGCGGACGTGGAAGAGATCAAAGTTGACGATATCGAAGTCGTGCTCGGTGGTCCGAACGTGCAAAAGGAATTTACCGAGAACCTCACCGGCGTCAAGCCTGACGACAAGAAAACTTTCCAGGTCGAGTATCCCGCCGACTTCAGCACACCCGGACTCGCCGGCAAAAAGGTCGAATATGAAACCGAAGTCACCGCCGTTCGACGTCGTGAATTGCCGGAGCTTGAGGACGAATGGGCCAAGAGCCTGAATGTCGAATTCGACTCGATCGCTACGCTGAAGGCGAAGGTACGCGAAGATCTCGAGATGCAGGCGAAGGCGGAATCGGAGAATCGATTGCGCGCCGAGTTGATCCGCAAACTCGTCGCCGCGCATCAGTTCGAAGTGCCGCAAAGCTGGCTCGAGAAACAAACGAACCAACGGTTCGAATCGATCCTTCGCGACATGATGTCGCGCGGCATCGATCCGCGGACGCGACAAGTGGACTGGGAAGGCGCACGCGAGGAGTTGAAGGTCCAGGCGCTCGAAGATGTCCGGGCTACGATGCTGATGGAACGCATTGCAGAAGCGGAAAATCTGACTGTGTCAGACGAAGAGATCGAAGCTGAGATCGAGTTGATGGCACAGATGGCGCGACAACCAAAAGAGCAAATGCGGGCTGCCTTGACAAAGCATGGAGGCGAACGTAGCATCGCGCAAAGATTGCGCAACCGTAAAGCGCTCGATCTTTTAGTTGATAATGCACGCATAACTGACGAGGAATGGAACGAGTCAAACGAAGCCAATGCCGCTGCGACCTGACATCGTTCGTCCCTCTTTGAAAACTCGGATTAGCTAAGAAGAGGTTCAGAGTTCTATGGCTTTAGTCCCGATGGTCGTCGAGCAAACTTCGCGAGGCGAACGAGCCTTCGACATCTATTCACGACTACTTAAAGACAACATCATCTTCCTGGGTACCCCGATCGACGATCAGATTGCCAACCTAATCGTAGCCCAACTTCTGTTTCTCGAAGCTGAAGATCCCGAAAAGGACATTAATCTTTACATCAATTCACCTGGTGGTTCGATCACCGCGGGAATGGCGATCTACGACACGATGCAATTCATTCGTCCCGATGTCACCACGATCTGTGTGGGCCAATGCGCATCGATGGGGGCCCTGCTGTTAGCGGCCGGAGCTAAAGGCAAGCGGTTTGCCCTTCCTAACTCTCGTATCCTCATTCACCAGCCATCAGGTGGTTCACAAGGTCAGGCAACAGACATTCGCATCCAGGCAGAAGAGATCCTGCGCATGCGCGAACTCACCTCCCAGATCATCGCCAAACATACCGGACAGACGTACGACACTGTCGAGCGCGATGTTGAGCGCGATAAAATTATGTCTGCCATGCAGGCCAAAGAATATGGTTTAATAGACGAGGTCA
>CBFGMX010000115.1:0-16641 GCA_965649955.1 uncultured bacterium | reverse complement strand
ACGACGGCGACTTCCGGGTGCTCGAATCGGATGCGCTGGATGGCGTCGGCGAGTTCGATATCGACGCCAAGGTCGTAGGAGTTGAGCTTGAGTTTGTAGCCTTCGGCGAGCGTTTCGTCCTCTTGGACGTCCATCGACAGGGTCGCAACAGCCCCGGAAACATCGAGCTTCCAGTGTTTATACTCGTTAGGTGTTGTTTGAAAATTAATCATGGTGGTTCGAACGTTCGTTCGGATTCTAGTTTCGCCTAACCGAAAAAGCAAACGTGTGCGTTTCTCGCTTTTTCACTTTCATAAAAACCAAGCGGGAGGCGCATATTAATAAAACTACCGCAGTACCGGATCCGGGGACTGCCTTGACAGCCCAGCCAAAGGGCGCGTAGGGTTTGTGGCCTCCGTGGAGGCGAATCTGTTCTGGTGAATGGCGCGGTCTTCAAAACCGTTAGTGAGACCGTGAGAGCGGGCTCAGGTAGGTTCGATTCCTACACGCCTCCGCCAGCAACAAGCGGGTAAAGCGGTACTGTTCTTTCTAATTGACGAATAAAAACGAAGCTCAAAAAGGAAATCCTCACATGATCAGAGATTGGGTCGAGCTCAATATGACTCCCGGCATCGGACCTCGCGCCGCTGCCAAACTTTTGGAGCGCTTCGGTTCTGCCGACGCCGTTTACAGCGCCACTCGCGGCGATTTGGAGCAACTGCGGCTGCCGCCTGAGGCAGTCGACACGATCATCGCGCGCGATTTGAAAAACGCCGCTGAGTCCGAAATCGACGCGGTGAAACAACTCGGCGGCGACATTCTTTTGTTGGACGACGGGGTTTATCCCCCATCCTTACGTGAGATCTACGACCCGCCTATTGTTCTGTATGTAAAAGGCGCGTGGTCGGAATGTTTGGATCAACCCTGTATCGGCGTCGTCGGCTCGCGGAGATGTTCGACCTACGGTCAGAATTCGGCGTTGATGCTATCCCGCGATCTGGCGCAGCGGGGGGTGACGATCGTTTCGGGTTTCGCGCGGGGAATTGACGCCGCCGCGCACCGCGGAGCGCTCGAGGCAGGCGGCCGCACGATCGCGGTTCTGGGCACCGGGCTCGACCAGATTTATCCGCGCGATCATGCGAAGCTGGCCGCTGAAATACTGGCCCATGGCGGGGCGCTAGTAACGCAGTTCCCGCTGAAGACGCCGCCGGTGTCGGAAAACTTTCCGTATCGCAACCGCATCATTAGCGGACTGAGCCTGGGCATTGTGGTTGTGGAAGCGGCGGAGAATTCGGGTTCTTTGATAACTGCGCGATTGGCGATCGAACAGAACCGGGAAGTGTTTGCCGTGCCCGGCAACATCACCTCGCGCAATTCGTTCGGCACCAACTATTTGATCAAAGGCGCGGGAGCGAAGCTGGTCCAGCAGTGGCAGGACATTGCGACGGAGTTGCCGCCGCAGATTGGCGCGAAGCTGTTGCCGCCTCCGCTCAGCGAGAAGTCAAGGGAGAACACGATCTCCGCCCGACTGTCGCTGATGCCGGAAGGACTTTCGGAGACAGAGACATCGGTCTTTAGATTATTGACGCCCGACAGTCCGGCGCATGTTGATTGGTTGATTGACAAAAGTAAATTGGCGGTTTCGGAACTGACCGCCGCTCTGTTGAGTCTGGAAATCCGTGATCTCGTTCGCGCATTACCCGGAAGATGTTTTGTGCGAAGACTCTGAGATCTGAAATCGGAGATCCGAGATCTGAGATCTAAAAGGGATAAATGGCAAAAAATTTAGTAATCGTTGAATCGCCCGCAAAAGCGAAGACCATAAACAAGTATTTAGGAAAGGACTACGTCGTTAAGGCCTCGATAGGCCACATCAAAGATCTACCTTCCAAGGGTCTCGGTGTAGACGTTGATAACAATTTCGAACCCACTTACGAGCTGATCCCCGACTCAAAAAAGCGCAACAACAAGAAGATCGTCGCCGAACTGAAGAAAGCGGCGAAAGAAGCGGACGCAATCTACCTCGCCGCCGACCCGGATCGCGAAGGCGAAGCCATCTGCCAGCACCTCGCTGAAGAGATCGTTCCCAAGCGGCCCGCAAAACCGACGCATCGCGTGATGTTCAACGAGATCACGAAACGCGCGGTTAACGCAGCCTTCGAACATCCACGCAAGATCGACGAGAACCTGGTCGACGCGCAACAGGCGCGCCGCGTGCTGGATCGTTTAGTTGGTTACAAAGTCTCTCCGTTGCTTTGCCGCACGATCGGCGGGCGTTTGAGTGCCGGACGCGTGCAGTCAGTGGCGCTGCGTATGGTCGTCGAACGCGAACGCGAGATCGAGCAGTTTGTCAAAACCGAATACTGGACCATCGCCGCGAACCTGGGCGCGAAGTTGCCGCCCGCGTTTGATTCGCGTCTTTTTAAGATCGGTGAGCAGACGGTCAAGACCAGCGGTTTCGATCAGGACCTTAAAAAGAACGAGATCCTCATCAACGAGCAGGCGAAGGCCGACGAGATCGTCGCCGAAGCGCAACAACAGTCGTACGTCGTCGGCGACGTCACCACAAAAGAGCGGAAACGCAATCCGGTCCCGCCGTTTATCACGTCGAAACTGCAACAGGAAGCATCGCGCAAGCTGGGTTTTGCGGTGAAGAAGACGATGATGCTGGCCCAGAAACTGTATGAAGGCGTAGAGCTTGGGCCGGAAGGGTCGGTCGGTTTGATCACCTACATGCGTACTGACTCGACCCGCGTGTCCGATGCGGCCCTTGGCGAAGTGCGGGACTACATCGACCGGCAGTACGGCAACGAATATCTCCCGGAGAAGGCGGTCCACTATCGTTCGAAAAAAGACGCGCAGGACGCGCACGAGGCGATACGTCCGACTGAGGTCGTCCGCACGCCTGATTCGTTGGCGAAGTTTTTAAAACCGGAAGAGCTGAAACTTTACCGCTTGATTTGGCAACGCTTCGTCGCGTCGCAGATGATGCCTGCCGTGTTCGATCAGACCACGATCGACATCAACGCCGGACGGTTTGTGTTTCGTGCAACGGGTTCGGTCCAGAAGTTCGACGGCTTCTTGAAGATCTACCAGGAGGGCCGCGACGAAAAAACCGAAGAGGACGAAGAAGCCGAAACGAAGCTGCCGTTGGTCGAAAAAGGCGAGACACTGAAGTTGAACTCGATCACGCCCGAACAGCATTTCACCGAACCGCCGCCGCGTTACACCGAAGCCACACTCGTCAAAGCACTCGAGGAGAAAGGCATCGGCCGCCCGTCAACTTACGCGGCGATCATGTCGACCATCCAGGAGCGCGAGTACGTCGAAAAGATCCAAAGTCGTTTTCATCCCACCGCGCTCGGCAAAACCGTCAACGATCTTTTGATCGACGGCGGGTTCGACGATCTCTTCAACGAGAGTTACACGGCGCGCATGGAAGAAGAGCTCGACGAAATCGAGGATGGCAAGATCCCATGGACCAAAGCGCTGCGCGAGTTCTACGACAAGTTTGAAGGCGACCTCAAACAGTTCCAGCGTTATATCAAGGACATCAAAGAGACGAGCGTTCCTACGGAAGAGGTGTGTTTGAAGTGCAACACGCCGGGCATGGTCCAGAAGTGGGGACGTTTTGGTCCATATCTGAAGTGTCTCAATTGCGATGCGACGCGCGATGCTGAACCTCCTGCAGCAGCGGACGGCGCCAACGCGCAGGCTGACGGAGGCGGCGCGTCCGCGGAAGAGGCGGAGCCGGAAGTTTGCGAGTTGTGCGGCAAGCCAATGCAGTTGAAGCGCGGCCGTTTTGGTCCATTCCTCGGCTGCACGGGTTATCCGGAATGCCGGAATATTCGCAAGATTGGGAAGAGTGGCGTGGCTGCGCCTGCTCCCGTGCCGCTTGACGAAGTATGTCCCGTTGATGGGGCGCAGTTGGTGAAGCGTTTCGGACGTTTCGGCGAATTCATCTCGTGTTCCAACTACCCGAAGTGCAAATACATCAAGCAGGAAACAGTGGGAGTTTCGTGTTCGCGTCCCGGATGTAAGGGGGAGATCGTCGTCAAGAAGTCGAAACGAGGCAAGGCGTTCTACGGTTGTTCCGAGTACCCGAACTGCAACGTGGTCTACTGGGACAAGCCCGTCCTCGAAACTTGTCCGCAGTGCAATGCGCCGTTCCTGCTCGAGAAGACGACGAAAAAACAGGGCACTTTCCGCTACTGCGCCGACGAAAGTTGCGGCTACCGCTCAGATCCGATTAGGTCTGTATCGCACGGATAGTCTAAAATCCCGGCGGCCATATCCATAAATTCGGCAGTGTCGCAATTGCAGAGTCCTTCCAGGTTGCTTCCTTTGCGTCTTTGCGCCTTTGCGGGAAACTCGGGGTCCCCAGTTAGAATCCCGCAAAGACTCAAAGACGCATAAGAAACCCAAAAGAGCTCCCCTTTGCGACACCACTCAAACTCCGAGGAGAACACCACCATGATTGTTCGGCGCTATGCAGCAATAGTGCTGCTCATGATCTTCTTCGTGTCGCCGGTCACAATGCTTGCGCAAACCGCGCAACCAGCGGCACCCGCCCCCGATCCAAACGATCCAATCCAGCGCATCAAGGAAGAGGGGACCAAGCGTTCCGAGGTGATGCAGACGCTGAGTTATCTCAGCGACGTCATTGGACCACGTCTCACTGCCTCGCCGGGTATGAAGCGAGCCAATGAGTGGACGCGCGATCAGTTGACGAAGTGGGGACTGCAAAACGCGCACCTTGAAGCGTGGGGGCCGTTCGGCAGAGGCTGGACGCTGAAACGTTTTTCTGCACAGGTGGTGGAACCGCTCGCGATTCCCTTGATCGCGTATCCCAAAGCCTGGTCGCCGGGCACGAATGGTCCACTGACGGCGGAAGTCGTCTACGTGGACGCGCGCAACGATGCGGACCTCGAGAAATTCAAAGGCAAACTGAACGGAAAGATCGTGTTGACGGCGCCAGTACGCGAAGTACCTGCACACTTCGAGGCGCAGGGGACCCGCTTGAATGAAAAAGAGCTGCTCACGCTTGCCGACGCGCCCGAGCCGCGGCCGACTGGCGGTGGCCGTGGAAACTTCGGCGGCAACGCGGCGCGAAATGCGTTTCAGTTTGCCGGCACCAAGATAAGGTTCTTCCAGCAGGAAGGCGCGGCGATGCTGATCGATCCCAGTCGCGGCGACGGCGGTACGATTTTTGTGCAATCGGCAACCGTTGCTTCACCGCCTCCGGATCCAAATGCAACTGCACCGGCGCGCGGGACGCCGCCTTACAACAAGGACGCGAAGATTACGCCGCAACTGGTCCTGGCGATCGAACATTACAACCGGATCGTTCGCATGTTGCAGTCCGGTGAGCCGGTGAAAATGACGGTCGATCTCTCAGTCGCTTACCAGGAGGCCGATCTGATGGGTTACAACACGATTGCCGAGATTCCCGGTACGGATCTGAAAGACGAGATCGTGATGTTGGGCGGCCACATGGATTCCTGGCACTCCGGTACCGGCGCCACAGACAATGCCGCGGGTTGCGCAGTTGTGATGGAAGCAGTTCGCATCATCCAGGCACTCGGACTAAAACCGCGTCGCACGATTCGTATCGCTCTCTGGAGTGGTGAAGAACAGGGGCTACTCGGATCGCGCGCTTACGTTGCGAAGCATTTTGGCAGCCTGCAGACGCCGCCCAATCCCGCAACGTCGGCCGCACCCGCGCCCGGCGGCGCGAATGCGAATGCCGGCAGCGGTAACGGCAATGGCAACGGAACAGCACAGCGTCCACCGGCGCCCACGCTCGTCAAGAAACCCGACTACGAAAAGCTGAGCGCCTATTTCAACCTCGACAACGGCACGGGGAAGATCCGCGGCGTTTACATGCAGGGTAACGAAGGTGTGCGAAGTCTTTTCCGGCAATGGTTAGCGCCGTTCAAGGACATGGGCGCGACCACGCTGTCGATCGCCAACACTGGTGGTACGGACCACCTGGCGTTCGACGGGATCGGTTTACCAGGATTCCAGTTTATTCAGGACGAGATTGAATACGACACGAGGACGCACCATTCGAACCAGGACGTGTTCGATCGTATTCAGGCCGACGACATGAAGCAGGCTTCGATCATCATGGCGGCGTTCGTTTACAACACCGCGATGCGTGATGAGAAGCTGCCGCGGAAACCAGCGCCGGGCAGCAGGTAGAAATTGGGGAACGGGGAGATCCGGGGAAAGGGAGATGCGGGGATGGGGAGAAGCGGGGATGGGGAGATGCGGGGATGGGGAGATGCGGGTCACCGCTTCTCCGCTTCCCCGGTTCGCCGGTTCGCGGGTTACTGCTTCCCCGTTTCTCCGCATCTCCGCATCTCCCGATTACTCTTTCGCGCCAGCGCCGCCTGTTAATACGTACTGCTTGACATAGCGGCGAAGGTTTTCGACGTTGCTCCGGCGGTAGGCGACGTAGTCCTGAGCGATGCCCTCGTCAGGTAGCGCAAGGAGGATAAACGGTTCGAGTAGTCCTTCTTTGTCGAGCTTGATGATTACTTGCAACGACGGATCGATCTTTTGGGGGTCCTTGATTTTCTTCTCGTCAAGGACCCTGATCGCCGCGCGCATCGCCGCAGCTTCCTCTTTCAAGCTGTGACGATACTTTTTCTCCTCCGGATAATTTTTCGCAAACTCTCCACTGGGCCAGGTCGCTCGCGTCAGGGCATACGTGACCCAGGCGACACTCGATCCGCCCTTATCGTCTTTATTAAAACTATTCGGATCGAGATTGATCGTGGTCTCGTTCTCAGCTTTCGACGACACGCTTGTCGGAATGTCGATCTCGGGATGCGCGAGAACCACCTGCACCTTGTTCCCCCAGTCTATAAACGCCGCGCGTGAGAGGCGGCTGTAAGGCTCCGCGATGTAAGCCTCGACAAACTTGTCACCCGCTTCAGTCACGCGTGCCTGTCTCATCAGCGAGTCGCCCCAGTAGCGATATGCGGTTTCGCGATCGGGGTTGATCGCGACGGCGCGCGCAAACCACTCGCTCGCTTTCTTTTGCTCGGCTGTTTTGTAATAGACGTTGCCCGTGAAGAGCGCGGCCTCATAGAGTTTGGGATCGAGAAGTAGTGCCCGCTGGTACATTTCGAGCGCTTTTGGCAGGTCGTTTCTGGCGAACGCCGCCGTGCCCTCGCGCATGGCTTCTTCCACCTCTTTCTTTGCGGGGGATCCTGTCTCGTCACCGCCGTCCGGAGGTGTCGACTCGATTATGGTCTTCAAAAGCGCACTGTTGGCACCGAGTTTCTGCGCTTTCAGCAACAGTTCGCGCGCGCGTCTGCGTGTTTGCTTTCGCTCTGCCGGGTCTTTCAGCAAAACCGTCTGGCCCATAACCAGGAAACCCAGGACTTCCCATACCGCAGGATCTTCCGGGTAGCGAAGGGCGAGCTTTTCAAACAGCGGCAGGGCTTCGACATATTGGGCGTCTTTGAAAAGCGCAAACGCGCGCTGGCGTTCAGGATCGTCCTGTGCGGCGGCAAATGCAGGTGTAGATGCAAAAGCGACGAAAGTCAGGAGAAGGGCGGCAAATATTCGTTTTGGCACGCCGAGAGTCTAGGTACGTGAGGCGGGCAAGTCAACGTTACGAGGAGCGGGTCCTTACTTATGTGACGCAGGAGTCACTCCCACGAAAAATCGGTGTCATCCGCGTCGGGTTGAACACGGATGACACAGATCTCAGTGATCGAGTGAAGGTTCATATTTCGACTGCGTGTGCACAGACTGCGGAGGGTGCGAACCCGCCTGCGCTCCGGACTGCGGAGCGTTCGGCAGATGCCCGCCGATGAAGTTTCGCAGCGAGGTGATCAGCGCCGGCAGCACCACCGTTTTGGCCGTGTTCGAAAGTTCCTGAACGAACGCGTTGCCTAAATTTCCCGCTTCGTCACGCACTCGTTCGTAAGCGGTCGTATTGGTTACTCGTTCGAAAAACCCCGGTCCATGATCTTTCGATCCGTTTCCGGTGCGCGATGCTACGCCGGAACCTGACATAGCGGCACTCGACATGCCGGCGCTGGCCGCGCCTAGCACCGGTTGTGCCGCGTAGCTCTTCGACTCTTCAGCGTAACGATCGATCGCCGACGAATAACGGTAATACTCATCGTCGTCTTCCTTGAAGGCTGCCGCGACGCTGTAACCCACCAGAAAACCAACACCAAGGGCGCCTGCGCTCCACACCACTGGACGTTTCTTGAATTGCTCACGCCAGTCGAGACTGTTCCTCACAGCTTGTACCTGATTTGCCACGGTTTCCTTTATCTCCGTCACTGTTTGTGAAATTGAATCCCGCGTAACGTCAAGGCGTCGCTGAAGTTCCTCTTTGGAAGGCTCCTCAGCCGTTTCCTGCGCGCGGGCCAGTCCTAGAGTTCGTTCTTCAGCCATTCTTTGTCCTTTCTGAGTTCCTGAACTGTTCGTTTGGGCACCAGGTTTTGTTTCGCGAGCCGGTTCTTCACCACCAGCATCACGATCGCGCCGACGATGAGATAGAAACCGCCGGTTGCGAGAAAACCGAGTGCGTAGCTCGCGGGCTGACTGAAGTTTGCCTGCGCAAACAGAGTCGATACCGCGAAAGCAATAGCCACATTCAACAGGGCAAAGCCGACGACCGCCACGGCGGCGCCAAACGCAATCATGGCAGCGCCGCGCGCGTAGGCGTTTGCCTCCTCCTTGATCTCGACCTTAAGGAGTGCGAGCTGCGAATTGACCAGCTCCATTACGTTATCGCCCAAACGACTAATGAGATTTGGCAGACTCTCGTTTTCCGCGGACATCGTCGCCGGAACAGCCGCGTCAATGGGCATTAACCCTTTTTTCGTTGCCGCCATGATTGTTACCCCCTGTTTATCTTTCAGTGACTAGCGTCTGCCGCGCACGAGCAGTCCGAGTACCAGACCGACAGCGGCTGAAATCAGAAGTGCCTGACCTGGTTTTCTGCGCGCGTACTCCTTCGCATTCTCAGCGATCTCGCCGAGATCCGCGTTTTGTAAGTCTTTGATCTTGTCGCCTACGACGGAAACCTTGTCGGCGACGTAATCCTTCGCCTGGGTCGCGACTTCGCTAATTTTTTGACCGTACTGTTGTGCGGTTTGCGATAGAGCAGGCGCGGCGCCGGTTCCAGTTCCGCCCGTTCCGGTAGTGCCCATCGATCCTGTTGTTCCGGGAGTACCGATGTTGCTGCCGGTTGAACCGATGGAACCGGTGGATCCTGTGGTGCCGGTAGTTCCGCCGGGGGTATTTGGTTGGTTGGTGTTTGGGTTATCTGGCATTGTAAATCTCCTTTTGCGTAGCAGATTAAGTCGTGAATAGATGAGCAACCTTTGTGCCGATGAAATATTGGTTTGAACAGGGCAGAATGCTCGCATCTTGTTGCGAAAGGGTACGAAAAACATCACGTTACAGATCGGGATTGATACAAGTTGTTACTGAACAAAATCGTCGCTTGACACGTATCACCATAGCTGGTAAGTAAGTACTTACTTTGAACAGGATTATGAGTACAAACGATGGCGTGAGCGGTGCACGCATGGCTGGAGAAGAGCGACGGCTACAGATACTCGAGGTGGCCGTTAGTCTCTTCTCCAACCGCGGTTTTCGCGGCACCACCACCAAAGAAATTGCACACGCGGCCGGCGTCTCCGAGGCAATGGTCTTCCGCCACTTTGCCACCAAGGAAGAACTCTACGCCGCCATCCTCGACCACAAGGCCTGTAGCGGAGGCGAATCCTTCGAGCCGGAAAAAATGGCGGCCGAAGGCATCCGACGCAAGGACGACCGGGCCATCTTCGAAGCGCTTGCGCTCGGAGCACTCAACCACCACGAAAAAGATCCGGAGTTTCAGCGGCTACTTCTCCATTCGGCGCTCGAAAAGCACGAACTGGCTCAGATGTTCTTCGATCAGTTTGTCCGCCGCGTTTACGAATTCCTCGGCGGTTACATCCGGCAGCGCCAGCGCGAAGGTGCGTTCATCGATCTCGATCCTGCGATCGTCGTGCGCTGTTTTATCGGCATGGTGATGCACCACTCGCTCAACAACAATCTTTGGGATCCGGGCAGGCGCCTGCTCAACATCTCTAATGAAGAGGCGGCGCGCGATTTCACCAACATTCTTCTAAATGGAATTACTTCCCCTTCTGCGAAGAAAACGAAGGGCCCGGCCGGTTCAAGGAATGATTAAGACAATGCTTTCGCGAAGGAACTTAAAAGTTGTCGCTTTGGCACTGGTGCTATTCGTCGCGGCCGGACTGTTCGCCGCTTGTGGCCGCTCGCGTGCGAACGGGAAAACCGAAGCAACACCCGCAACGACAGGGCCTCCCGCAGTCGTAGTAACGACGGCGGCCGCGATCAAACGCGAACTCCCGCGGTTCTTTGAGGCAACGGGTAGTCTCATCGGCGATCAGCAAACTGACGTCGCGCCGCAAACGGCGGGCAAAGTCGTCCAGGTCGGTGTGGAGATCGGCAGTCCCGTCAGGCGCGGACAGATGCTCGTTCGTCTCGACGACGCGGAACTGAAACTGCGCGTCGATCAGGCGGTGGCGCAAGTTGAACAAGCAAAAGCCGCAGTGCGACAGGCTGAAGAGAAGATCGGACTAAGATCGGGACAGGCTTTTGATCCTAATCGAGTGGCGGAAGTCGCCGCGGCGAAAGTCACGCTCGATCTGGCGGAAAAGAACCTTACGCGGGCAGAGAAGTTGATTGAGTCGGGCGACGTGTCGCGATCGTTTTACGACGATGCGCGAGCCCGGCGCGATCAGTTGAAAGAGCAGTACGACGTTCAACTCGCACAGGCCCGCCAGAACTTTGCGGGGGTGCAGGTCGCGCGTACCAACGTCGCGAATGCTGAATCAGCGCTGGCATTGGCTCGCAAGAACCTTTCATACGCCATCATTCCCTCGCCGATCGATGGATTTGTTTCGGAGCGTACGGCGGACCTTGGCGAATACGTTTCGCCACAACAAAAGGTCGCCACCATCGTGCGCACGAATCCTTTGCGTATTCGGATTGACATTCCCGAACAAGCGATTTCTGAAGTTCAGGTGGGACAGGCAGTGTCGATCACGACCAGTGCGTGGCCGGACCGCAATTTCAGCGGACGGGTCGCGCGTATCGCGCCGAGCGTCTCTGCGACTTCGCGCACGTTGACTGTGGAAGCTGAGATCGAAAACAGCAGCGGTGCGTTGAAGCCCGGACAGTTTGCGACGGTGCGGATCCTGCAATCACGGGCTGAACCGGCGGTGCTGGTTCCGGCGCGTGCAGTGATTACTCAGGCGGGTGTCAGTCGCGTGTTTGTGATCAAGGATGGACACGCCGAGCAACGGTTGGTCCAGATGGGCCAGACCGAAGGCGATCTGATTGAGATCAGGAACGGCGTTGCGGCTGACGAACAGGTTGCGACGAGCAATCTCGAAATGCTGAGTGACGGGATAGCGGTAAAGCAGTAGCCACAAAAAGGCACAAAAAGGCACAAGAAGGCCAGGAAGCCCCAAGAACAAAGCACAAAGAAAACAGCTTCAATGAAGGCGCAAAGAACGAAGCGGCAAGCTCAAAGAACGAGCGAGAAGCCCGAAGAACGAAGTGGGAAGCGCAAAGAACGAAGCGCGAAGCTCGAAGAACGAAGTGGGAAGCGCAAAGAACGAAGCTCGAAGCTCTAGAACGAGTTTCGAAGCTCTAAGAACGAAGCTCTAAGACCATGCAAAAACTAGCTGAGATATGTGTACGCCGTCCGGTTTTTGCGACGATGCTCATCCTGAGTCTGACCGTCGTCGGGTTGTTCTCGTACAAATCACTCGGCGTCGATCTGTTTCCGAAGATCGACCTGCCGACGATCACAGTCACCGTCGTGAACCCCGGCGCGTCACCGCAGGAGATCGAGACTGAGATCACCGACAAGGTCGAAGGCGCCGTCAACACGATCTCCGGTATCGATGAGCTGCGTTCGACGTCGGTGGAAGGCGTATCGCAGGTCTTCATCACGTTCCTGCTCGAGAAGAACCCCGACATAGCCGCGCAGGAAGTCAGAAACAAGATTGACCTGATACTCAACGATCTACCTCTGACCGCCGAACAACCAATTGTTCAAAAACTCGATACTGACGCGGCGCCTGTGGTGCGCATCGCTGTGTCGGCGCCGCGCTCGCTTCGTGAAGTCACCGACATCGCCGACAACAAAATCAAGCAGGAGATCGAATCGATCAACGGCGTGGGCGACGTGCAGATCATCGGCGGACGCCGGCGCGAAATCCAGATCTGGGTCGATCCCGACAAACTGCGCGCGTTCAACATCACGGTTGCGCAGGTTGCCGATGCGGTCCGGGCGCAGAACATGGAAGTGCCCGGTGGTCGCGTCGACGAAGGCTCGCGCGAACTTACGGTGCGCACGATGGGCCGTATCGTCGAACCTTCCGAGTTCAACAATCTGATTGTCGCAAACCAGGGAACGTACTCGGTCAAACTCAGCGACGTCGGTTATGCCGAAGACGGCGCTGAAGAACCGCGAACGGAAGCGCGGTTGAACGGACAGCCTGCGGTGACGCTGATCGTTTCGAAACAGTCGGGCCAGAACACCGTCGCGATCGCCGATGCGGTGAAAGCACGATTGCAGGAGATCAGCAGGACCTTGCCGCCGGGTTTCAAAACAGAAGTCGTTGGCGACCAGTCAATCTTCATCAAAAACTCGATCGAGGCGATTCAAACGCACCTGATCGAGGGCAGTATTCTCGCGGCGATCGTCGTCTTCATCTTCCTCTGGAGTTTCCGGTCGACGCTGATTGCCGGCCTCGCCATCCCCACGTCAATCGTGGCGACGTTTGGCTTGATGGCGGCGATGGGATTCACGCTCAACAACATCACGATGCTTGCGTTGACGCTGATGGTCGGTATCGTGATCGACGACGCTATCGTGGTTCTGGAAAACATCTTTCGTTTCGTTGAAGAAAAAGGCATGCCGCCGTTTCAAGCGGCGATTGAGGGCACGAAGGAGATCGGGCTGGCCGTTATGGCCACGACGCTCTCGTTGCTTGCTGTGTTTCTGCCCGTTGGTTTCATGGGCGGCATCGTCGGGCGGTTTATGTCGTCGTTTGGTTTGACGTCGGCATTTGCGATCGCGGTGTCGTTGTTGGTGTCGTTCACACTGACGCCGATGCTTGCGGCGCGTTTGATCCGGCGTAGCGACGACAAAAAGGAACGCGCGCTCGAGCGAACCACTGAGCCCGCGGACCGCGGCTCGAAGGAGTCGCGTTTTTACCGTCCAATCGATCGTGCTTACACGAAAATGCTGAGCTGGTCCATGGCGCACCGTTGGGCCATCGTCCTGGCGTGCGTGGTGGTTATGGCGAGCATCGTTCCGCTGTTCATGTTCGTCGGCAAAAACTTTCTGCCAGTCGACGACCAGTCGCAGTTTGAGATCAACGTGCGTGCTCCCGAAGGCTCGACGCTCGCGGCCACGTCGGCGTTGGCCGAACGCGTGGCAACCGACATCCGCAGTCTTCCCGGCGTGACCGACACACTCACGACGATTGGCGGCGGCCAGCAGGAGCTGGTCAACTCCGCCTCGATTTACGTGAAGTTGAAACCGATCGAAGAACGCGACATCTCGCAGGAGAAACTGATGGTGCGGGCGCGTTCGGAAGTGTTGCCGAAGTTTCTACAGCAGTATCCGAATCAACTGCGTACCAGCGTGCAGCAGGTGGCGGCGATCTCCGGCGGCGGTTTTCGCAACGCCGACATCCAGTACGTAATCGGCGGCCCTGATTTACAGAAGCTGACACAGTATTCCGATGCGTTGCTACAGCGAATGAAAACGATCCCGGACGTGGTAGACGCCGACTCGACGTTGATCAGTGGCAAGCCCGAAGTGCGTGTGATCATCGATCGCGCGCGGGCCGCTGATTTGGGTGTGCGCGTTGGCGACATCGCGCAGGCGCTCAATACGCTCGTTGCGGGTCAGAAGGTTTCGACGTTCAACGCCGGTACGGACCAGTACGACGTGCGCGTGCGTGCAATCGGCCAGTTCCGCACGAGCGTTGAAGGGCTGAAACGCATGATTGTTTCGTCGACGAAGATCGGCTGGGTCAGTCTCGACAATGTCGTGCGCACTGAAGAAGGAACTGGACCAGCAGCCATCGATCGCCTGAACCGCCAACGCCAGGTGACGTTGCTCGCCAACGTGAGACCGGGTGGCTCGCAGGCCGCGGTAATTCAGCGAATGGACGAATTCGCGAAGGAGATCCAGATCGATCCGTCTTACAGCACCGGACTCGCGGGCCGTTCGAAAGAACTCGGACGCGCCGGATACTACTTCGGTCTCGCGTTTCTGCTTTCGTTTGTCTTCATGTACATGGTGCTGGCGGCGCAGTTTGAGTCGTTCATTCACCCGGTGACCATTCTGTTGACGCTGCCGCTGGCGGTGCCGTTCGGCATCGTTTCACTGCTGATGACCGGGCAAACAGTCAACATTTTCTCCGGACTCGGATTGTTGCTGCTGTTCGGCGTTGTGAAAAAGAACGCGATTCTTCAGATTGACCACACGAACCAGCTAAGGGCGCGCGGCATGGACCGCGCCGAGGCGATCATACGAGCCAATCGCGATCGTTTGCGCCCGATTCTGATGACCACCATCGCGCTCGTCGCGGGCATGTTGCCGTTGACGATCGCTTATGGTCCAGGTTCCGGTACGAACCGCTCGATTGGCGTGCTCGTCGTAGGCGGTCAGACACTCTGTTTGTTGCTGACGCTGCTGGCGGTTCCGGTCTTCTATTCGCTGTTTGACGATCTGGCTCGGAGCCACGTGTGGAACCGACTCCGACAAAGAGGCGACGCTGTGTTCGGCCGCGTGCGTCGCAAAGTAGCCAGCACGACGGCTTCACTGATTTCGAGTATTAAGGGTTAACGATTGGAACGAGCAATGCGAAAGAGATTCTTAACTTTATTGTTTTTGATCTGCGGCTCCGGTTTGGCTGTTGCTCAGGAAACACCACAGATACAGCAACTGCCGGTGCCGCCGGTAGCACCGGACTTCCGTGCGCCGCAAAAGCCCCTGCCGGATTTGAATCGCGTCGGCGTCGACATGAACCAGCAGCGTCCGTTATCGCTGCGCGACGCGTTGTCGATGGCGCTGGCAAACAATAAAGACATTGAAGTGGCGCGTGAGAACGTGCGCATCGCGGAATTTGATCTGCTCGGAGCGCACGGCGCTTACGATCCGCGTTTCAGTTTCTCGTCGTTTTACGAGCGCGTCGAGAACCCGATCTCGAGCTTTCTGAGCGGCGGTCAGAACGGATCGACGATTCAGAGCGACTACGCCGGAAACGTGCGGCTCGAAGGACAATCGCCAGTGCTCGGCGGCAACTACCGACTCGATTTTTCGTCGAGCAGGTTCACGACGAACAACGAGTTCGTGGCGCTAAATCCACAGTATCCGACGTCGTTGTCGTTCAGTTACACGCAGCCGTTGTGGCGCGGTTTGAAGATCGACGCCAGTCGCCGGCAAATCCAGATCGCGCGCAAGAACCTGTCGTTAACAGACTCTCAGTTTCGCCAGCGCGCGATCGATACGATCACCAACGTTCAGCGCGCTTACTGGGACCTCGTGTTTGCATTGCGCAGCCTGCAAGTGCAGCGCGACGCAGTGACCGTGGCCCAAACGCAGCTGACGCACAACAAGCGACTGGTCCAGGAAGGACAACTCGCGCCGATCGACATAGTTGCCGCGGAAGCGCAGATCTCGACTTACGAGCAGGGTGTTTTCAGCGCGCTCGAAGAAGTGTCTCGCGCCGAAAATCTTTTGAAGCACCTGATAGCGGAGAACCAGTCGTCGACGATCTGGAACGAGTCGATCGTGCCGACCGATCCCGTCGATCTACAGGTTCCGGCTGTTTCTCTTCCGGATGCTTTGCAGACCGCGAGGCAGAATCGCCCTGAGCTTCAGCAGTCGAACGTGTTGAAGGAGATTAACGAAATCGACCAGCGCTTCTTCAAAGACCAGACGAAGCCCGCGGTCGATCTCGTAGGCACTTACGGCACCAACGGTCTCGCAGGCGCGGTCAGTACCGCCGGCGTCAATCCGTTTACGGCCTCGAGTTTACAAGTACGTCAACGGGTGGACCAGCTTTCGGAACTGGCGGGTCTGGAGCCGTTGCCGGTTGTACCGCCGCAGATCTTCTCGCCGGAACTGCTGGGTGGATATGGACAGTCGCTGCAGAATTTGCTGGCCAATCG
Organism: uncultured bacterium; assembly: GCA_965649955.1. Classification (GTDB taxonomy): domain Bacteria; phylum Acidobacteriota; class Blastocatellia; order Pyrinomonadales; family Pyrinomonadaceae; genus PSRF01. The sequence continues at coordinate 408 of CBFGMX010000115.1, read as the reverse complement.
GTACGGCAACTTCCGGGTGGGCGTTCAGATCAGTTTGCCTTTCAGGAACCGCACTGCGGAAGCGCACTTGGGACGTTCGCTGGTCGAAGGCGAGCGAATTGCGACGCAGCGCGAACAGCTTGAACAGGCGGTCCAGGTCGATGTTCGCAACGCGTTACAGTCGATGCGCAGTGCTGAGGCGCGCTTGCGGGCGGCAGTGGCGACGCGCGAAGCCAACGAACAGCAGTTTGCCAGTGAACAGCGAAAGCTGGACGCAGGGCAGTCGACGACGTTCCTCGTGCTCGAACGGCAGACGGCGTTGACCACCGCGCGCGGGCTGGAGTTGAAAGCTCAAACGGACTTAAACAAGGCAATCGCGGATTTACAACGGGCGACAGGGAATGCGTTGACCGTGAACAGCATCGTCGT